>CAYNRW010000035.1:0-12589 GCA_964399725.1 uncultured Thermococci archaeon
ATGACTGAGGCATTCTGGGGCGTTTACAACATCCACAAAGAGAAGAACATCCACACGAGAGACGCTGCCTACGTAAGGGCAGTTAGCAGAGTATATGAAGCCATGAAGTGGCGCGGATGGGTCAAGAAGTGATTTTCTCCCTCTTTTCTTATTGTTCTTTCCTGTGAAAATGGTTTTCTGGGGATTAATTAAACTTTAAAAAGAAATTAAGCCTTTGCCCAGTACTCCTTCTCCTCTACCATTGCTTGGAGCATCTCATCCTCATCTTTAAACATAGTTCTCCTTGATGGATTCTGCATGCCGTAGAACTCCATAAATGGACTTGGCCTCTTCTTAAACGGGTAATAGAGGTAAATTGCTCCCAAGGTTCTGTAAGCCTCAGCCATCTCGCTTATAACCCCCGCGGAAACTCCTTGAGCATAGTGGTAAACGGCTATAGCCTTGCTAACATCCACTAAGTTGAAATCCCTCTCAACGAGCTGTCTTCTCAAAATGTCGGTAGCTTGTTCTATATCTTCCCTATCGAGCTCCTCTATTTCCTCTCCATCAAATATATTCTTTATCCGTATCCTCTTTATCCCTGGATTTTCCTCCACTTGGGCATCATATTCTGCAACGATCCACCAATCATCAAGTGCTCCAGGATCTAAAACAGTAAAATATTTGCTGAGCTTTTCGTAAAAACCCCTGACTCTATGGTAGTATTCCTCCTCATGGCCCGTCATTGGATAGCTGAGATACACCAGAGGTTTTTCTTTTTCATGAAAGATTAAGTCTATAAACGTCTGGGGTGGATGCCTGATTCCAAAGTGAAGAATGTATCTAACCTGAATTCCCTCTTTGTTGAGCTCATGCACAAGGGTTTTCACGTGATTTATTGCATCTTCACGCCACATGACAAGAGTGGTGAGTTTAATGTTCTCTTTGTCTTCTCCAAAGCGCTCAAACCATTCTTTATCGTAGATTATTCTTCTCCTGACGCTCAAAATATCATCTAGCATGATTATAACTCTGCTCGGCTTCAAGAGCTTTAAGTTGCTTAGAGTGAAGCCTAAAACACTCCCACTTCCCCATCTAAACAGGGCTGGAGTTGAGACTAAGTGAAAGGACTTTTCGTTTTTTTCAATTTCGTCTTTTATCCTTTTGAAAGCCTCGTCACGAATATTGTTCATCAAGTCTGGGTGACTTATTGCAAAGTCTAAAACGTTTTTTCTTGTGATTTTGACACCTTTCTCTCTTCCAACTTCCTTCAGATAGTCAAATACATGATAATACTGAAAGCTCTCGTTTTTTGCAAGCTTTAGAGCTTCCTCCGCATATTCATCTCTCCCATTAAGAGGAGGGCCCGTTAGGAGTATTGTTTCCTTCATATTCCATCCCCCAATCTTTATAATTGAAATTTAGGCTCTCCTCCTTTTCAACTTTGTGGATGTTTAAATGGATTCATGCAAAAATTTTAAAAATGCTCCCACTAATAGATAATGGAAAATATTTGCAAAAGCTTAGGCTTATAAGGTTGTTAAATAAACTATCCGGGGTGATGATCATGCCAAGAAACGATAAAAATAGAATTGTTGAAGGTGAGGAGGTCATTAGAGTTCCTCTCCCTAAGGATAATCAAGTGTTCGGAATAGTAGAGCAGGCTTTGGGTTCAGGATGGATGGACGTTAGGTGCTCAGATGGGAAAGTAAGGAGATGCAGAATACCGGGGAAGCTGAGAAGAAGAATGTGGATTAGGGTTGGTGATGTAGTTATAATTCAGCCCTGGGAAGTGCAAAGCGATGAAAGGGGAGACATAGTTTATCGTTACACAAAGACTCAGGTTGATTGGCTCCTCAGAAAGAACAAGATCACTCAGGATTTCCTCACCGGCGGCTTAACTCTGTGATGGATTATGAAAATTCAGGACATAGATAAAGAGATATCCCAGATTCTGGGATTAGAAGAGCGTAGGGAAAAGGATAGCGAGCTCTACAAGGTGTTTAGTGAGGTATTTGATAGGACAACTATTAACACACTTTCCTACTTCCATCGAAGGGGGAACATAGAGAAACTGTTGGGTGTAATTTCAACGGGGAAAGAGGCTAACGTGTTTAAGGGCATTGATGCCGATGGTAATCCTATTGCCGTTAAAATCTATCGTACCTATACAACTGAATTTAGGAGAATATGGGAGTATCTGGCAGCTGATCCAAGAATCGGCTATCTCCCGAAAGACATTAGGAAGCTCGTCTTTGTCTGGACTAGAAGAGAATTTAAAAATCTCCAGAGGGCCATGAAATATGCTGTTAGGGCTCCGGAGCCAATAGCATTTAGCAATAATATCCTCATAATGGAGTTCATTGGAGATGAATACCCGGCTCCAAGATTAAAAGACATAGAAAAAGAGCTTGACAAAGGGGAATTTGAAGAGCTCTATGCCTTTGCCATGGAGTCTATCGAAAAGCTATGGAAAAGGGGGGATATGGTTCACGGTGATCTAAGTGAGTATAATATCCTTATATGGGATAAGCCGGTGATAATTGATTGGTCTCAGGCAACGGTAAAGAGGAACAGGATGGCACTTTCCCTACTCTATCGCGATTTAGGAAATATAATCAATTATTTTGCTAAAAAGGGAGTAAGCGTCGATGATCTCGATGAGAAGTTTAGAGAGCTAACGGGTGATTGAAATGGACGAATTTGAGGAGAAACTGAAGAAATACGAGTACGTAGATAAAGAGGGGAAAGAGAAGGAAGCCTTTGAAATTGAGGAATTTGAAGCCCTTGGCGAGCAGGAAGAGTTTGTGAGAATTCCTAAAGAGAGAATTGGCGTGGTTATAGGGAGAAAGGGCGAGACAAAGAGAAAGATTGAAGAGGCCACAAAAACCAAAATAGAGGTGGACAGTAAAACCGGGGAGGTATTTATAACCTCAACAGAAAAAACCGATGATCCCCTGGCAGTATGGAAGGCGAGGGATATTGTATTGGCTATTGGAAGGGGCTTCTCTCCAGAAAGGGCATTTAGGTTGCTTAACGAGGGAGAGGTTCTTGAAGTTGTTGATCTGACGGAAGTTGTTGTAGGAAATGAGAAGAATGCCCTTCCAAGAGTAAGAGGGAGGATAATTGGTAGAAAAGGCAGAACGAGAGAGATAATTGAAGAAATGAGTGGAGCCGACATAAGTGTCTATGGAAAAACCGTTGCTATCATCGGAAACCCAATTCAAGTCCAAATAGCCAAAACGGCTATTGAAAAGCTCGCTAAAGGCTCCCCCCATGGGACCGTTTACAAATACCTCGAAAGAAGGAAAAAGGATTTAGAGCTCGAAGGAGGCATGTATTATGGTGAATTCTGAAGCAAACAAGCTGTTTAAGGAGTTTAAAATCCAGAGCGTCAGTGAGTTCTTTAGAAGAAATGCCGCAATGTTAGGCTATACTGGAAAACTACGCTCCTTTACAACTTTAATACACGAAGCTGTCACGAATTCCCTTGATGCATGTGAGGAAGCTGGAATACTGCCATATGTTAGAGTGGAAATAGAAGAACTTGGAACGGAGCACTACAAAATAATCGTCGAAGATAACGGCCCCGGAATCCCAGAAAAGTTCATAGCACATGTCTTTGGTAAAATGCTTGCAGGTACAAAGGCTCACAGGAATATACAAAGCAGGGGGCAGCAGGGTATCGGTATTAGCGGTGCCGTGATGTTTGCTCAAATTACAAGCGGAAAAGCCACGAGGGTAATAACCTCCACAGGTGGAGATGAGATAATAGAGGCCTGGGTTGGTATAGATGTTGAAAAAAACGAAGGGAAAATCTTCAAAAAGATAAAACACCCAAATCCTACAGGATGGAGAGGGACAAGAATAGAAATGGAAGTAAAGGAGGTTCGCTACATTCGCTCCAAACAGGGCCCTTACTGGTATCTTAAGCTTACCGCAATAGCCAATCCCCATGCTCATATTGAACTCATAGAGCCAGATGGGAAGTTAATAGTCTTTCCGAGAAGCAGTGAGGAAGTTCCAGAGCCCCCGGAAGAAATGAAGCCCCATCCAAAGGGGGTTATGACTGATGATGTTTATAGGATGGCCAGAAGAACAACGAGGACAACTGTGAGAACTTTTCTTATAGGCGAGTTTTCAAGAATAAGCGAGAAGAAGATAGATGAGCTTGTAAAATACATAACAGCTTTGAGGCTTATAAAGGAAGAAGAGGAACAGAATGTCAGGGAACAGCTTTTAAAAAGGCTCACCGAAGGAGAAGTTGATAGAATCATCGCAAGTTTTGGGAGGAGAGGGAAAAAGATACTGAGAGAAGTTAGAAAGATTATGGAAAAATCTCCAGATAAGCTCACATGGCATGAGGCTGAAGACATCGTGGAAGCATTCAAGTACATGACTTTCCTAGCGCCACCCACACATGGATTGAGGCCAATAGGGGAGGAGAACATAGAGAAGGGACTTTTGGGTATTTTAAAGCCTGAATTTGTAACTGCGGTAACAAGACCCCCCAAGGTTTACCGTGGAGGAATTCCATTCCAAGTAGAAGTGGGCTTAGCTTTTGGAGGAGAGCTGAGTAGTGGGTTTGACCTTCTTAGATATGCCAATAGAGTTCCTCTACTCTTTGATGCTGGTTCATGTGTTATAACCTCTGCGGCGAGAAATATTGACTGGAAGAGATATAGAGTCGATGATCTTGAAAGAACACCACTGGTGCTTTTGGTTAATGTGATTAGCGTGCACGTTCCTTATACATCCACAGGAAAGCAAAGCGTTGCCAGTGAGGAAGAAATATATGAGGAAATAAGGCTCGCTGTTATGGAAGTCGCGAGGAGGTTGGCAAAGTACCTCGGAGGAAAACACCGCAAGCTCTATCAGGTGAAAAGAAGGAAGACGTTTGAGAAGTACGTCCCAGAGATAAGTAAGGCTCTGAGTATCCTAACGGAAGAGCCTGAGAGCACTATAAAAAGTCTTCTGATAAAGATTATCGAAAAGAAATTTGAGGTCATAGGAGAAAAGCCACTGGAGGCTGAGGAGAATGCTTAAACGTGAGAAACCTAAGGAACGCTTCAGTTATAATCCCAAAAAAGTCCTTCAGAAGCTTGAGGAGTTTGGAAAAGAAGTCCTTGAGGAAATAAAAGCTGGCAGGAATCCCTTCATAGATGTTCCCACAAGGGGCCTTAGCAACGTTTACTTTGACGAAAAAGACCGCCTAATTAAGATGGGCGACAAAACTTCGAGGAGGTATCTCTTCCACGTTGCCCACGCTAGAAAATTCATGCAGACGCTCTTGATAGCGGCTTACATAAAGAGACTGGTTGCTGAAGGTAAGCACGCAAGCTTGAGAGAAGCGTACTATGCAAACAAGCATACAATTCCCGGTACAAGGGAGAACACATTCGAAGATCAGAGCGAGAGTGATCCCATCATAGAGGATTTGGAGAGAATGTTTGGTGTTTTGAGGGAAGAGATGCATATAACAGCGGACAGAAGAGGATACGTGTACGGAGACATAGTTATCAAGGATGGAGAAGATGAGTTTAACGCTTCAAAGCTCGGTATGGGTGGATGGGCAGTCCCTGGAACTGTAGAGCATATAGAGTTTCCGGAAATTAACGTGGATTACGTTCTTGTAGTAGAGACTGCCGCTATGGCCGATAGGCTTATTGAAGAAAAGTATCCGAAGAAGGAGAAAGCCCTCATTGTGGCAACTCAGGGACAGGCATCAAGAGGTGTAAGAAGGCTAATCCACAGACTTCACTATGAGGAGGGTCTGCCGATAATAGTCTTTACCGATGGAGACCCCTATGGATGGTACATCTATTCCACAATCAAGCAGGGATCAATAAACCTCGCCTACCTCAGTGAAAAGCTCGCAACGCCTGAAGCTAAATTCGTTGGAATGACAATGGACGACATTAAGAAATACGGCCTTGAAAACGTTACAGAGAAGCTCAAGGGAATCCCATCGAACAAAAAAGGTGGTCCAACAGGAGATTATAAGCGTATCATAGAGGAAATGAACTATCCATGGTTTCAGAACAAGGAATGGCAAAGACAGCTCAAATTGGCACTTAAATGGGGAGTTAGGATTGAACAACAGGCTCTGGCAAATAAGAGTTTGGAGTTCGTCGCGAGAAGATATCTCCCTGAAAAAATTACCAACGAGGAACTCCTCCCATGACGACAACTGAAGAACTTATAGCACAAATAAACAGGGTTTTGGACGATATAAAGGTAAACATGAGCAGGTTATTTGAGAATTTCGACCTTCTTTATTTGGTTTTTAATTTAAACCGTAATCTTGCTTTCCTTAAAGATTTGGAAGACGAGCTTTCGCGCAGAGTTGGTGAGACACTTTCCTATACAATGTCCAATAAAAGGGAGCGGGATCCCCACATTAGGAGGATTTTACTGAGAAACCACTACCGCATGTTAACTCTTGAACGGCTCAGAACGGCAATAGCTGCTCATAAAATGGCACTCGCCACAATAGAGTCCAACTACACATTTTACAAAGGAAAGAAAATTATCGAAGTCAAAGATATGACCAACAAAGAAGAACTTGAATCAATAAGGATTTCTGAAAAGCCTATTAAACTTGGAAGGATGGAGATACTGCCTCATTTGGCTTATTCGGGTGATGTTCTCAGAATTCTAGGGCAGAAGAGCAATAGAACTAGGGACACCTTTAAGGAGATAAAATCCCGGCTCAAGGAAAAAGGGCAAGTTCAAAGAAAAGGAATGAGGATAGAGGTAGAATACTGGCAGGCGGGAAGATTAAAGAAGGAGAGGGTTGAGCTTCCAGTAGATGCCGATATAGACGGAGAACTTAAAAAGCGTTTTGGGCGAAAATTCAGATGGAGACTTTTAACCTATGTGAAAACCAAGGGAGTTTTAATAAACAGCCACTATACCATAGACAACCTCTCACTTGCCTACGCCTCTCAATATCCTGAGGAAGGAGCCAAGATTCTCGCCCTCGACTTGTTCAGGTATTATTACCTAACCTCCGAAAAAGAAAGAGAAACTATTGGATTATACCCCCAAATAAGGCCTCGCATAGACTGTCATTACTCACTCTTTGATCTGCCATTTATGGGCGAAGCAGAGTTTCGTACTGGGTTTGGTAGCATGCTTATCATTAAGAAATGTGAAATTGAAACCCTCCTAAGCGGGAAGAGGAGCGAGATTTCAAACATCCCCAACTACCTTTTGGGTGGAGTTATTCTATATGGAATTAGCCCCTTTGATGAGAAAAAAGTCAGCAAGCTGCTTGAAATAAATGAAGAAGAGCTCAAAGAGGCTATTGAGAAATTCGTGCTCTCCGGCTTACACATGGCGTTGTTTGAGGATACGAGCAAATTTGAGAAGTTTATGCCAAAGAGTGATAGAGCAAAACAATTTTTGGAGCTCCTTCAAGGGTGAGAAAGATGAAGGTTGAGATAAAAGCGAGAAATAATGAGGAGCTTTTGAGAAAAATAGAGGAGAGGCTCAATAAGGATGTTACCGAGGTCTACATAAATCTCAGGCCAACCAAAATAATTCTTGTGAAAATACTGGAGAAGGCTCCAAATGTAAAGACTATTGGCTGCCCCCCGAGTTTATATCCAAAGGTTTCTAAGAAAATTATCAAAGCACTCGATCAGATGGGAATCAAGCTTGTTCCGATGAACCACGCCCGAGGAAGGCCAAAAAAATACGATCCATCCACCTTGAAGCTTATTGAAGAGCTCGTTAAAAAAGGAAAAAGACCCAGAGAGATAAGTGAAGAGCTAAACATCCCGCTGAGAACTGTCTACTACTTAATAAATAGGCGGTAGATATGAGACAAATACTGCCATTCCTGCTTATGCTGTTGCTCTTTGCTCTACTTTTCAGGGCTACGGTGGAACATGGGCAAAGCACCTTTAACATCGAGGTGGTTTATATTCTATGGGCAGTCTTCTTTTTTGGACTTCTTGCCTATTCTGTATGGTTTCTCTTTGAGAAAGGCATCCCTCTGCAGTCAGTTAAGAAAAGAAAGCGAACAAAAGGAGATTATCTTAGGGAGATTATAATTATCCTTGCAATCTTAATCGCCCTAAGGGCTCTTTTCAGCAGAAGAGTTGAGCCTTACAGAGGTGTTAAGGCTCCCATAATAAAATACCCAAAGTTCAGCTTTTTTAACGATACTTTCAAGATAACATATCAGCCGCTTCCCGGTTACGTTTATTTTGTTCCAATTTTCGTTTTTGCCTTTGTCCTCGCATTCCTTTTTATAATGGGAAGAAGGAGGAAAGCAGAAAAGCTCAGGATTGCCAAATTTGACCCCGAAATAACTTTTGACTCAATTGAGGGAAGCCCAGAGGAAAGAATAATCAAAATGTACAAAAACGTTGTTGCAGGATTAATAAGGAAAGGCTACCCCTATCAAAAGAGCTGGACCCACTGGGAGCATGAGGACAAGCTAAAGGACATCTTCGAAGATTTAGAAGATCTCGACAGATTAACGAGAGTGTTTGAAAAGGCAAAATACGGGTATCGTCTCAACAAGGAGGACATCACGGTGGCAAAGGAAAGTTACGAGAAGCTTATGAGATTTTTGAGATAAGTTTAAAAGAACCGATTAGGTTTTCCTAATGGAGGTGAAGGAATGTTTGAAACTCAAGAGGAAGTCCCAGAGATCAAAGAGAGACTTCACAGAGTTGGCGTAACCAATTTGAGAACGATAGCAAGGATAAACTGGAAAGGCAAGCTCTACACGTTTATTCCGATATTTGAGATAACAATAGACGTGCCAGAGGAGAAGAAAGGCATTCATATGAGCAGGCTTGTGGAGAGTATTACCGAAACAATGAGTGAGGCCGTTGAGGAGGAGGTTAAGGAAGCCCATACTTCTCTCGAAGAGCTCGGTCTTGCAGTAATAAGAAGATTGGAAGAAAAGCATCCACACAAGAGGGCTGAGGTCTGGATTAAAACGCAACTTATTATGGAACGAGAAACACCTGCCAGCAGAAAAATAAGCCTTGAGACGTATGATGTTGAGATTGGAGTAATAAGAGAGCCTGAGAGAGTTGAGAAAGTTTTGAAGGTAAAGGTGATTGGAAATACTGCATGCCCTCATGCGATGGCCAACAATCAAGGAAAAACCCACATCCAGAGAGCGGTTGCGACACTGGAGATAAGAACCGATTACAATGAAGAAATAGCTCTGGAAGATATGATAGACGTTGTGGAGAGTTCTTTCAGCTCTCCAACTTACACCCTATTGAAGACCATTGATGAGAACACAGTCGTTCAAAACATGTATTCAAACCCCAAGTTTGTGGAGGATGTCGCGAGAGAGATAATGTTTAAGGCAAAACAAAAGTTTAGAGGCAGAATTCATGTAAAGGTTGTAAGCCATGAGAGCATACACAAGCATGACGTGATAGCCGAAACTTGGTACTAATTTATTAAAATTATTAAAAGAAGGGAAATCAGAGGAGCATTCTAGCATCAACTGCAGTTGCATTATCTTCGTAAGCGAAGATGGGGTTTATATCAAGTTCCCTAACCTCTGGAAGTTCAAGAGCTAATTCCCCAACTTTGACAATTATATCGGCAAGGGCTTCAATCTCTACTGGCTTTTCTCCTCTCGCCCCAGCAAGGATTGGATAGGCTTTTATCTCTTTGATCATTTCAAGGGCTTCGTCTTTGCTTATTGGCGCAACCCTGAAGCTGACGTCCTTAAGAATCTCAACAAAAATTCCACCAAGACCAAACATCACCGCTGGCCCAAATTGCGGATCTCTTATCATACCAACGATGACCTCTTTGCCAAGTGGGAGCATCTTGTAAACTATGACACCCCAAAGGTCGGCATCGGGTTTGTAGTTTTTAGCGTTTTCCATAATAGTTCTAAATGCCTCTCTTGCCTCTTCGTCGTTCTTTATGTTAATCTTAACTCCACCGGCGTCGCTCTTGTGAATAATTTGCGGAGAAACTATTTTCATAACAACTGGATATCCAATTTCCCTAGCAAATTGAACGGCTTCTTCTTCGTTTCTTGCGACTTTAAAATCCGGAACTGGAATGCCATAAAGCTTGAGAATTTCCTTTGCCTCAGGTTCCACAAGTGCCCTGTTTTCGGCTTTTGCTTTTTCGATTATTTCCCTAGCTTTTGCAACTCTATCCATTTCTACCACCTCGATTATAGTGATGACAGTTTCAGTTATGTTGACAATATTAAAAGTCTTTCCATTTCGAATGTGATTGAAGCTATCGATTACTATAAATAGAATAGAGGCGATATTTCATCAGGTGATTGAGAATGAGACGAAAAATTACTGTAGGAGTTTTAGTGGTTTTAGTTCTTTTGGCTATGGTTGTATTTCATCAAACAAAAGCTGAGGAAACCCAGACTGCACTTGCACTTTATGACTCAGCCAAGATTGGGGTGGTGGAAAAGACCATTCAAGTTGAGCTGAAGAAAGGCATAAATGAAGTCCCACTGGAGATACTTGGAGGGCTTCAAATTAGTGAGATTACATTAAAGTCTCTCGACGAAAAGGTCAAAGTACTCGGCGTAATAAGCAAAGAG
Source organism: uncultured Thermococci archaeon (assembly GCA_964399725.1). Classification (GTDB taxonomy): domain Archaea; phylum Methanobacteriota_B; class Thermococci; order Thermococcales; family Thermococcaceae; genus Thermococcus_A. The sequence continues at coordinate 10,544 of CAYNRW010000035.1, forward strand.
TTCAAGGGAAAGAGCCTGATAGAAGCCAACATCGGAAAAGAAATAACAGTCAAGCTAAAGAGTGGAGAAACTTTAACAGGAAAGTTTTTGGGCTATAAAGATGGAAAAATTGCAATCCAAGGAAACGCTTATTATCTGATAAGTCCAGAGGAAGTAGCATATATGAAAATGGCTTCAATTGGGGAAGAAAGCACGGCAAAAACCTATGCCATAGTGAGCTCTGAGGAAGATGGAAAGTACTTCTTCAAGCTCATCTATAGGGTTGCAGGGATAGGCTGGACTTCGAGATATAAGCTCTATCTAAAAGATAAGGCAGAGTTTTATGGCTATGTGGTAATTGACAATCCCACAAACAAGAGCTTTGAGAACACTGATGTTCTTCTTGTTTCTGGAGATGTACAGTTTTACCAGCCCTTCCCAGTGGTTCCGATAGTTGCCAAGAGATACGAGGAAGCTGAGGAAGTTCCTCAAGGCCCGATCCAGCAGACAAAATTAGAGGCCTTTTACCTCTACAAACTTGGAGTTATTGACATAGGAGCCTTTGAGAAAAAACTCATTCCCTACATCCACCAGGAAAGCGAGTTCACGCGGGAGTATCTCTATGAGAGCTATCCTTATGCAAGAAGCCAAGACGTATATGAGATAATTTCCCTTAAGACGAATGCAGTTCTTCCCAGAGGGATTGTGGAGATATACAAAGAAATGGAGGGCAAAAACGTTTTAATTGGAGAGCAGATGATAGATCACACTGCAAAAGGCGACGTGCTGAGGCTTAAACTTGGCAGAGATGTTGAGTTGAAAGGAAAAACAGAGGTGCTGGAAGAAAGGCATGGAGAGAGGTATTCTTACTATAAAATCAAAGTTACACTGGAGAACTTTGGCAACGAGAGCAAGGAAGTAATTGTCAGACACTACAAGTGGCGTGGGAAAATCTTGGAAAGCTCTGTGAGTCCAATAAAAGAGACAGCCAATTATGTGGAGTTCAAAATAACGGTTAATCCAGGAGAAAAGGAGGAGATAATCTTCGATTATGAGATAAGCCATTAGAGCTTTCTTAGAAGGAGTTCATAGCTTTTGTTTCCCTTTATTATTTCCAGCACAAGGCTTTTCTCATAGTCTAAGAACCTTGTGCCCTTTAAAGTGTACCCTTCTTCTTTTAGGTGGTTCATTATGCTCAGTCCCAAGTCTCCAAAGAGCTCTGCTGCCATAGTGGCAAAACTCGGTTCCTTTATACCAAGTTCAACATGATATTTTTTAGCCAGCTCAAAAACATCCATGCTATCACCCATAAGATAATAAGTAGTCAAAGCTTTAAGCTCTTTCGATTATTAGAAAAGTTGTTAAGTGGCGGGCCGGACGGGATTTGAACCCGCGACCACCGGGTTAAAAGCCCGGTGCTCTAACCAGGCTGAGCTACCGGCCCTCGATAAGTTAGGGATTGCAATGATCTTATAAATTTTTTGGTTTAAGTTGCGGAAAACAAAAGAACCCAAACTTTATGATTCTAACTACTCACGAAACAGCCCCCATAGGCTCTTCTTTTGGTGGTTTTCTTTTGCTGTGTTTGTGTATTTTTGCCATACTGCCAACCACACCAAACAACTGGTAGCAGAAATAGAGAATCCCTCTCACAAACAGAGCATCTAATTTTGTCCCCTTCTTTTTGATAAACTTTTTCAATTTTCATCTTCTAATTTAGAGTCCCGAGAGCTTAAATTTTTTGATAAAAACAGTCTGTCAATCAGCATGGCAGTTCTCAATCTGAAATAGAGTTAGACCCACTCCCCGCTAAACATTGTCACTTCAAACTCTTCCACATTTCCAATAGGCTTCTCCACAAGCTTTCTAACCCCAGTTCCAATACTAAAAGCCAAGATTACTGCTAATAGAGGATTAATCCCATGCTCCTACCATTTCACAACTCCAAGAGGCTTAAACAAGATTTTTCTTTTTGTTCTGAATTTCAGAAAGTCTTATTGGGTTAAATATTCCAAAGTTAAATTTAGGAATGGTGGGGATTATGGAAGAGCTGAAAGCTGTATTGGA
>CAYNRW010000036.1:0-12341 GCA_964399725.1 uncultured Thermococci archaeon
CCATTGGCGGGTGACGTTAGCCTAGAAGAACTCGCAAAAAGAACCGAAGGATACACGGGAGCTGACATTGAAGCCGTAGTAAAAGAGGCTGCACTTAATGCAATGAGAAGAGCAATAGCCGAGGGAATAATCAATCCGGGCAAAAGGGCAAGTGAGATTAGGCAAAAAGTCAAGGTTACAATGAAGGACTTTGAGGAGGCCCTCAAGAAAGTCAGTCCAAGTGTTAGCAAGGAAACAATGGAGTACTACAAGGAAATAGAGGGGATGTTCAAGAAGGGCAGGAGCGAGTTGACCAGAGAAGAAAGCAAAGATAGGGGAGTCTTCTGATCCCTTTCAATATTTTGAGCTTTTGATTCACATCTTTAATTTATCCTGCAGTTCTTGGACACTTGCTTTGATTTCTCTTCCATGTTCATCAAAATCAGCGGATTTTTCTATTCTAAGAGTTAGCTCACCTTCTTTTAGTTCTAACTTCAAAACTCGGGGGAATATCTCCTCAAGTTTTAAAACTGTCCTTGGGTTAAGCACAGAGGAATTTAGAAAGACAACTCCCTTGCTGGATTTATCTCCCATCATACTTGCAAACCCTAGCATTAAAGCATTGAGTTCCCAGATATTATTTTCGTAGAGTTGCAACAATGAGTCTATGCCTACTACTACCTTGACATATCTGTCAAGTTTTTCTTCAATTCTGCGAAGAGCATCCCGATAGTGTCGTATCCATACTGGAGTATCTTGAGAAATTTCAATTCTCTCAATTAAGCTTGTTATTTTTCCAATGTGGCGTATTCCCCCTAATTTAATGACTGGGACGTCCTCCAGCATGCTCGTATCAATTCCGGCACTTGTTAGGTGTGCTCTAAGGAAGTAAAACTTATCAAGCACGTCTATAATTACAAATGGAATGTTGCTTTCCTTCAGTTGGTTGATCATAACGTAGAAAAGCAAGTGGGTAGGATCGCTGGAACCGTGTTCCACTATTATATATTCGCCCCATTTTAAACTCTCCAGATAGCTCCATACGGAACTTTTAAATTCTTCTTTCATATTAACCACCACGCTAACTTATTGCCTTATATTTTTAGGGAATCTGTGGAAGTTGGAAAGTTCCACAGAGTTTTCATAACTTCCCATTTGTGTCTCTAATCTACCCCATTGTTTCTAATTAGAGAAAAACTTCTATTTAAGTTTTTTTCATGAAATCGTTTTGTCATGTTTTTATTTGTTCAAAGACCTCCAATTTTTCGAATTTTTTCCCCATTTAGAAACCAATATTGTTTCTGAGAGTTTATCAACGTTTATAGAAGGTTCTGGGAAGTTTTTACAGAAAATTCGAACTTAAAATCCATATTTTAGGTTCCCTTTCAAAATTTAAAAAGCAATGAAAGATAAAGGCAGTCATCTCAAAAGCTTCACGAACTCTCTCATCCATGCATACAAATCTCCGGGGTGTCTTGAGCTTACCCAGTTTCCGTCTACAACAACTTCTTTGTCAATGTACTCTGCTCCTGCATTTATGAGGTCGTCTTTTATCGTTACAACACACGTTCCTTTTCTTCCCTTTAGGACTCCAGCGGAGATGAGTATTTGTGGGCCGTGGCATATGCTAGCCACCGGCTTCCCGGCCTCAAACATCTTTTTGGCAATTTCAACTGCCTTTGGGTTTATTCTAACTATCTCTGGTGCCCTTCCTCCCGGCAAGACGAGGGCATCAAACTCTTCTGGATCGACCTCATCGAACAACAAATCAACCTTTACGGAGTATCCATGCTTTCCAACTATTGTATCTTTCTTGTTGCTTGCCACATATACCTCATGTCCTTCCTCTTTTATGCGGTGGAGGGGGTATATTAACTCCAAATCCTCAAATCCATCTGCACTTAGAAACAGCACTTTCATTGCTATCACCAATGTAACGTTAAGACCAAAACTTAATAAGAATTTTTGGTCAAAGGTGTGTAATGTCTTAAGCAAGGTTTAAAAAGGGACTTCTCCTAAAAAACTTCGCGTCCGTGAGTAAGGGCGAGATTATTTGAGGTGAGAGAGATGGAAAAGCGCTTGCCTGGAAAGGTGAGAAGAGCTATAAGGGCCAAATATTACGATATTGAGCCTAGAGCGTGGGTTGGTAAAAGAGGTTTAGATGATAGTGTTATCGACGAGATCAACACTCAGCTTAAGAAAGACGGCATATTAAAGGTTGAAATCAAAAAAGGCGCTTTAATATCAACTCAGATGGACAGAAAAGCGATAGCAGAAAAAGTTGCAGAGCTTACAGATAGCGAACTTATTGACGTGAGGGGCAAAAGGTTTATATTGTTCCGTCCCAGAGAGGGATGGGAAAAGTATTTAAAGAAGCTCAAGCTTAAGGAACTCTCGAAAGAGAGACGGGAAGAAAAACCCGTTAAGAAAGTTAAGCTCGATATCGCTCAATTTAGGAAAAAGTTCAAGAAAGGGAGGGAGTAAAGAATGGCAACAGTTTATGATGTTCCCGGTGATTTACTCGTTGAGAGGGTAGCTCAAAAATTGAAGGAAATACCCGAGATAAAGCCACCCGAGTGGGCACCCTTCGTTAAAACTGGCAGACACAAGGAGAGACTCCCAGAGCAAGATGACTGGTGGTACTATAGAGTGGCTTCAGTCTTCAGAAAGATCTACATTGACGGACCAGTTGGTATTGAGAGGCTGAGGACATGGTACGGTGGAAGAAAGAATAGGGGACATGCTCCGGAGCACTTCTACAAGGGAAGTGGAAGCATAATTAGGAAAGCCCTCCAACAGCTCGAGGCAGCGGGATTCGTTACAAAAGTATCTGGAGAAGGAAGAATAGTAACTCCAAAAGGAAGAAGCTTCCTTGACAAAGTTGCAACAGAGCTCAAGAGAGAGCTCGAAGAGGTAATCCCAGAACTCAAGAAGTACTGATGTTTCTTACTTTTTGGCTTTAATCAGTTTCGATGCTTTATTATTAAACATTTTATTAGGGGTGATATGATGGCCGAGGACATAGAAGAGATTAGAAAGAAAAAACTTTTAGAGCTTCAAAGGAGACTTGCAGAACAACAGAAGGAGGAAGAGGAGAGAGTAAGACAGGAAATGGAGTTAGAGGCTCAGCTGAATGCCATAATGAAACAAATTCTTACACCGGAGGCGAGGGAGAGACTTGCAAGGGTTAAGCTTGTAAGGCCCGAACTTGCGAGACAGGTGGAATTGATTCTCGTTCAATTATACCAGGCTGGTCAGATAACTGAGAGAATCACGGATGAAAAACTTAAAAAGATTTTAGCTCAAATAGATGCCAGAACGAGAAGAGAATTTAGGATTAAATGGTGACAAAAACGTGAAAATTAAAGACATCATCAGAATACTCAACGAAAAAGGTGAAGTTAGTTTGGATATTTGGAAACCATTATCTGCAAGAAAAAGTAGTGATGGGACTCTTGACATTCTTTACCGAAACCTTGTTGTTGGGAGTGAGAAGGATCCAGTTTTCCTTTGGGTGTATGTTAATGTCCTTGAAGATGATGTCAGAGTGCTTGAAAGGATTACCTTTAAAAAAGAGCATGTGAGCTGGATAGCAAATTCAATATCAAAATTTGGAAAAACTTAAGGTTTATATATGAGGATTGACAACTTCACTGACCGTGGGGGTGTAATTGTGACTAAGCATAGGGTTTGCCCAGTTTGTGGCTCTGATAAATTTGTTTACGACCCCGAAAGGGGAGAAGTAATCTGTGCAAATTGTGGGTTTGTAATTCAGGAAAACATGGTCGATATGGGTCCCGAATGGAGAGCATTTGACGCTTCTCAAAGAGAAAAACGCTCCAGAACCGGTGCACCCGAAAGCATTTTACTTCACGATAAGGGTCTCTCAACGGACATAGGCTACGACAGGAATGTAAGGGGCTTGATGAGAGAGAAGATCTATAGGCTTAGGAAGTGGCAGAGCAGGTTGAGAGTTAGCGATGCTGCTGAGAGAAACCTTGCCTTTGCATTAAGCGAGCTTGATAGGCTTGGTGCGAGGTTAAACCTACCAAAGCACGTTGAAGAAGAGGCGGCGAGGCTTTATAGAGAGGCCGTTAGGAAAGGGCTTATCAGGGGAAGGTCAATTGAGAGTGTTATTGCAGCGTGTGTTTACGCAGCCTGTAGGCTATTAAAAATCCCCAGAACCCTTGATGAGATTGCCGACATTGCTAAAGTTGATAAGAAGGAGATTGGAAGAAGCTTCAGGTTCATTGCAAGGAACCTTAACCTAACTCCTAAGAAGCTCTTTGTAAAGCCCACAGATTACGTGAATAAGTTTGCTGATGAGCTTGGCTTGAGCGAGAGGACGAGAAGAAGAGCCATAGAGCTTTTGGAGAAAGCTTATGAGATGGGGCTTACGAGCGGCAAGAGCCCGGCCGGACTTGTTGCCGCTGCATTGTATATTGCCGGTTTGCTGGAAGGAGAAAAGAGAACTCAAAGAGAAGTAGCCGAAATTGCGAGGGTAACAGAAGTCACAGTAAGAAATAGATACAAAGAAATGGTGGAAAAATTAGGGCTAAAGCTTCCACTTTGAGTCTAATTTTTGTGGGGTTCATTTTTCACTTTTTAAACCAGCTGTCCAGTGTAAACTGCCTTCCAGCCTTAACCGCCTTTTTAAGCCTCTCTAAGCCATTTTTGACCCTCTCTTCACTAAAATCGTGCTCATCACAGAGAAACTTTAATATCCCTTCCTCGTCTGGCATCTTCCATTCGAGCTTGTATTCATCCGTTACTGGCGGATTCAAAAAGAACTCCTTTATTGCATAGAGATCTACATCGCTCATTTTTTGATACTTTGCCAGAGGATCTTTGGAATATTTAACTATTTCAAGGGCTTTCTTTGGCCCGATTCCCTTTATTCCCCCGGGATTGTAGTCTGTCCCTACGAGGATTGCAAGCTCTATCAGCTTTTCTCTCGTTATTTTGAGCCCTTTTAAAGCTTCTTCGAGAGCTATCAGCTCCGGTTTAACTTCTACATAAATGTCCTTTCCGGGAAGTTTTCTTTTTCCCGTTATGGTGAGATTCCTTATGAGCCTTGGTGTTCCAAATAAGAGCGAGTCATAATCTTGGCTTGCTGAAGCCCAAACATGTCCTTTAGATGCCATATAGGCTGCCTGAGCTTCACCTTCACTCGGAGCCTGCACCCATGGAATTCCCATCAGCTCCAAGAGGTTTTTGGCATCTTCAATGAGCATTTCATTAACTTTGCTCGCCCTTTGTGCATATTTCTTTGCCTCTTCGAGATCTCCCCTTGCTAGGGCTTCCTCCCATTTTTCCCGTGCTTCTTCTCTAGCCTCAGCCCTCTTTTCAAGCTCTTTTTTCTTAAACTCTGGAGGCTTTCCATCGAATACATATGCGGGCTTTATTCCGGCCTCCATTAGGTTTATAGTTCTGTAAAAAAGCCCTGAAAGATGTGACGTAATCCTCCCTTTGGAATCCATTAAAGGAGTCCCATCTCTCTGTCTTATTGTTGAAAGGAACTGGTAGATAGCGTTAAATGCATCTATTGCAACTTTCCTTCCGTTTAAATTTTCGAGCTCAAGCTCCTTTCTAACCAGGAGCTCACCAATCTGAACTCCCATTACTCACCACCTATTCTAATATATAGATAACCAAGTATAAAAAGCAATCCACCAACAGCAAAGAGCTTTAAGGCATCAAGCTCCTTAAAATTCGAGGCAACAATGAGCTTTTGAACAAGCGCCACTATTCCAACCTCAAGAATGTGAGATATGCTCACACGGTGCTGCCTTAAATAGATTATCAAAATCCTGTAGGTTTCTATTAGGATAATTGTCACGAGTATGTTTGCAATCAGAAGCTTCGGATCGCTGACTTTGTAGGTAAGCTTGAAGTTGAGATAGATAGAGTACAGGGTTAAGTATAGTATAAAGAACAGGAACAGCATGACAACTGTGTCGAAGGAGACCTCTAAGGCTTTCCTAAAGAGCTTGTGAATTTGGGTGTATTGGGCGGTTTTTTCATCTTCCATCTTCGTCATCTTTATCAGCCTACCGGTGTGTTCATCACCCTCTCAGGGAGGGGAAGGCTCATCACCAGTTTTTATTTTTCATTCATGACTTTAAAGTATTGTCCTTCAAGATGGCCATCTTGTGCTGGAAGTTTAATGTATTGTTCAAAACCATTGGTTCCTTTAACAAACGCCGATATCCAAGTCGTCAAATGAATAAGAGAAAAGTTATAACTCCTCTTTCGCATTAACTTTTGTAAAGTTCATGGGGTGAAGGAAATGAGCATAGAGGCACTTTTCAAACCAAGGAGCGTTGCCGTCATAGGCGCTTCTGGTAAGCCCGGGAAAATAGGATACGCTATCATGAAGAACCTTGTCGATTACGGCTACGAGGGCAAAATCTATGCAGTTAACGTTAAAGGTGGGGAAATAGAGATCAGCGGAAGAAAGTTTCCAGTATACAAGAGCATCCTTGATGTTCCTGATGAAGTTGAGATGGCGGTTGTAGTTGTCCCCGCTAGGTTTGTCCCACAAGTGGTTGAAGAATGCGGAAAGAAAGGAGTCAAAGTCCTACCAATTATAAGCTCGGGGTTTGGAGAGCTTGGCGAGGAAGGAAAGAAAGTTGAGCAGCAGTTAGTGGAGACTGCCCACAAGTATGGAATGAGAATTCTAGGTCCAAACATATTCGGTGTCGTTTATACTCCAGCCAGGCTCAATGCAACCTTTGGCCCAACAGATGTAATGCCTGGAAAGCTCGCATTTGTCTCTCAAAGTGGAGCCCTAGGAATAGCCCTTATGGGATGGACAATACTTGAAAAGGTCGGCCTCTCGGCAGTAGTAAGCATTGGAAACAAGAGTGATTTAGACGATGCAGACATGCTTGAGTACTTTGAGACTGACGAGAACACCGGAGCAATTCTAATCTACATGGAAGGTGTGAAAGACGGTAGGAGGTTTATGGAAGCTGCAAGGAAGGTCTCAATGAAAAAACCAGTCATAGTTATTAAAGCCGGGAGGAGTGAGAGAGGGGCTAAAGCCGCTGCTTCTCATACCGGTTCACTTGCCGGGGCTGATAACATTTACACGGCTGCATTCAAGCAAAGTGGTGTCCTAAGGGCATTAACAATTGGTGAAGCTTTCGATTGGGCGAGAACACTCTCAAACCTTCCAGAGCCTAAAGGAGACAACGTTGTAATCCTCACGAATGGCGGTGGAATAGGTGTTATGGCCACTGATGCCGCTGAAGAGGAAGGATTGAAGCTTTATGATAACCTTGAAGAGCTTAAGATCTTTGCAAACCACATGCCACCCTTCGGAAGCTACAAGAATCCAGTTGACTTAACGGGTATGGCTGGAGCTGAAGCTTACGAGGGTGCGGTTAGAGATGCCCTAGCACACCCGGAGATGCATTCAATAGCCGTTCTCTATTGCCAGACAGCTGTTCTTGACCCAAGAGACCTTGCAAAGATAGTCATAAAGGAATATGAAGCAAGTGGAAGAAAGAAGCCAATAGTCGTTGCCATAGTTGGTGGTGTTGAGGCTAAAGAGGCAATCGACATGCTCAATGAGAACGGAATTCCGGCATATCCAGAACCTGAGAGGGCCATTAAGTCACTTGCTGCCTTATATAGATGGCACAACTGGAAAATGAGGCACAAGAAGGAGTGATTCCCCTCCCTTCTTTTTCATTTAAATAAAAAGAAAGGATTAAGCAATGTACTTCCCTATCTCCCTATACATATCGTTCAGCACTTCCTGATAGTCTACCTTATTTTCCTCCACGAGATCCATGAGCTCTTCCAGTTGTCTGGTTCTCTCTTCACTCACAAGCTCCTTGTATTTGGTGATTAGGTAATGATAAACCTTTGTACCGAGTTCCGTTGGTACTAGCTTTTTCCTGCCTTTCGTTTCTATGACGTAGTGCCTATCGAGGAGAGTTTTGACTATCTTTGCATAAGTAGAAGGCCTACCGATTTTGCGCTCCTTCATCAGCGCGATTATGTCTCCTTGAGTAAACAGTGACACTTTTGGAGCCCTCCATTTCTTAACCTCTCTGACCCTAATCCTCTGCCCCTTTTCAAGTTTGGGAAGCTTTTTTAGAGGTGGAGCCCTAAGCTTTGTCCATCCATCGAAGAGCATTTCAATGTATCCTTCTACTTCAGCTTTTGCTATTTTTGCATCAATAACTGCCCTTTCGTGAAGTATCTTCGCTGCTTTCATTTGGGAGATCATGAAACGCTTGAATATCATATCATAGAGCCTAAAGTGATCTCTCGTTAGAGCTCTTGCCAAAGTTATTATCCCGTCCCTCAACAGTTGCATAAGTCTTCCGGTATCTATTGGTCTTGTTGGTCTTATACACTCGTGTGCTCCTTCTTCACCCCATTTCCTTGGAGCAAAGTAGTCTTCACCAATCTCTTCGGTAATGTACTCTTTGGCAACTTCAATACCAACGTTGCTTACATGAGTAGAGTCTGTTCTTATATAGGTCACCAAACCAAGCTCGAAGAGGTCTTGAGCAAGCCTCATCGTGTAGTCGGTTGAAAATCCTAGGAACCTCGAAGCGTCCTGGAGCATTGTATCCGTGGTATATGGTGGAAGGGGGTTTAGCTCTCTCTCCTCCAACTGTACTTCATCTACGACAACCTCTTGGACTTCTTCCTTAACGCCTTCTAAAGTTACTTCCAAGTCGTTTTCAAGTATTAGCCTCATGAAGTCGGTTTCACTTTCCACGAACTCCCTGTATCTCTCTATAACCCATCCTAAAACGGGGGTTTGAACTCTTCCAGCTGAGAGGTAGGTGTTCTCAAAGACCTCCCAGAGCTTTTGGCTGAGTTCAAATCCTATCCATCTGTCTTCTATTCTTCTTACAAGCTGTGCATTTACCCTTGCCTCATTCACATCTCTAGCTTCTTTGAGGGCCTTTAGAATAGCCGGTCTCGTAACCTCGTGGAACTCTATTCTCTTTATGGCTGGAGTGTAAGGAGAGAGAACGTTTCTTATGTCCCAAGCTATCTTTTCACCTTCAACATCTGGATCCGTTCCTATTAATATTTCATCAACTTCCTGTGCTATTTCTCTCATTGCAATTACGTTCTCCAGGGCATCTCTTACGTCTCTTGAGCCACACCTGGGGCATGCCCCTTTCTTTTCCCAGTCTACAAACTGATGTCCGCAGTCCCTACAGCGCTTTAAGGTATCATAAACCGGAATGAAGTAAGGCTTCCCATCATTTTCCTTTATCAAAACTCCATGATAACCTTCGTTTGTAACTAGGTCGAACATATGTCCACCGCTTGCCAGTATAGTAAGCATTAATTCTCCTATACTCACCTCATAAGCTACCAAGTCTCCAATACGTCTTTTGCTTGGCTGTCCAAAGAAACTCGCAATGGTTCTAGCCTTGTTTGGTGATTCTACTATCATAAGAGCTGACCTTACGAGGTCTTTTGTTTTCTCTGCTATTTTGCCCTCCATGATAAGCCTGACTTTCTCCCTATCGGCGTCAATTTTCTTTAATATCTCCTCTAAATTGAGCTCATTGAATGGCTTAATGTCAAACTCAGCAAAACGCCAGCGCATTTGCCTCTTCAGCCCATTAAAGACCTTTTCATTGTCCACTATTACAACACTAAGCCCCTTTGTAATACCCCCAGCAAAAAGCCTCGAAGTCCTCCCCGTAGCTTGTATGTACGTTCTCACATCGGGAATTTCTATATACCACTTTCCTTCTTCTTTCTTGAGGCTTACAAATGGATCTTCTTCTATTCTTCTTAGGACTTCAGGCTTTCTTAATATGCTCCTAAGGAATTCGACAGCTTCTCTGAAGACCTCAAGAACATGATTTGAGAACCCTTCTAGGGGCAAGCCTTCTGCTAGTGCCTCCTCTACCTTTAGGATCTCAAACTGTGGGATATTCCTTATGAGCCTCCTTAGCCTCACGTACAGCTTTTCCGCATTTCTCCTATCGTCATCTTCGAGGAATTCCATGACTTCGCTCATCAGTCCTAAAACCCTGTATATGGTGGGCTGTTCAAGGTCTATGCTGAAGCGGAACTTTGGAACTCCGGTAAATACTGCATATCGTATTTGGTACGGCAGATCCAACCCCCTTACAATGGAACCATAATACGTGGCAACCCCTATCAGGTAATCAACATCTCCTTTTTCGAACCTTTCAAGCCCCTTTTTATTTCTTGCTGAGACCAGCTCTACCCTAAATCCTAAATCCTGCAGGTAGTTCGTTAGTTTCTCTGCATACACTATCCCTTGGTCAATTGGAACAAATATAAGCCCTCCTGGGCCCAAAGTTTTCAGCAACTCCTTTACATGCTCCTCGATTGGCTTTTCGGGAAAGAGATAGCTGTCCACAACGTTTCTTAATGCAGATCTTCCGCTTCCCACCTCGAAATCAAGAAGCTCACGATAAAGCTTTATCCTGTCCCCTCTGGCACTTCCGGTTGCAGAAGCCACGATTAGAACTCCAATTTTGTTTTCTCGCTTAAACTTCCTAATCTCCTTCTCAATGACATTTATCTGCTTGTTCAACTCTTTTAGTTTTTCATTTTTGTCCTTACTGTTGCCGTTGAGATATTTTGCCATCTGTTTTTTGAGTTTTATAATTTCCCAAGCTTTCTGGATTATCTCGTCGGTAAAGCCAAGAAGAATAAGGGAGCGGTCTATATTCTTTGACGCCTTTAGGAAGGCATCAACGTCGTCTACGAATATAAAGTCAAACCTCTTATCTTTTAGAAGGTCAAAATTTCTCGCCAGATACTGTGCGGAAGTTATGAGGATGTCAAAATCTCCATTCTGGATCTTTTGGAGCATTTCCTCCTTCTCTTTTTTCTTCATATTTCCATGATAGTATGTGAGGTTAACCTCTACACCAGCCTTTTCTGCAAATGTCTGGACCCTTTTAATCGTTTGAATCACAAGGGGTGTTGTGGGAAGGATTATGTATGATTTTTTGCCTTTTTTTGCATAGTAGATTGACATAAACGCTCCAAAAACGCTCTTTCCCATTCCGGTGGGAGCGATTATAGAGAAGCTTTTTCCCCTCACTAAACGTTTAACCCATGTTTTTTGGGCGCTCCAGAATGTGAAGCCAGTAGCTTTCTTGAAGAGTTCTTCAGCTTCGTTCAGCTTTTTTTCAAGAGAATATAACTCTTCCCAATGTTTTAAGGTTCCTTTAAGTTTTAGGGCATCCCTAATTCCCTTTATAAGGTCAAAGTACACCTCTGCTTTTATTTCATCATCAAGACAAACTTCACAGGGATGCTTCTTGTATAACCGTAAATCACCTATCCTGTCCTCACAGTTCGGGCACATGCCTCTGTATATGGCCTTCATATTATTCACCTTCCGATGCTCTTTTAGGGGATGCAAACTTTATAAGGCTTTTTTTGGATGTCTTTTCGGTGAGGCATATGATAGTGGAAAAACTCAAACTCACTGCAGAGCTCAGTGAAGAAGAGTACAAAAGAGTGAAGGAGATTATGGAAAATCTGATAAGAAAGTTCTCAAATGTTATGGTGAGAGAATACAAAACGCAGAAAAAATTTACTTTTCTCGATGTGGAGCTTGCCGAGAGACTTAATTTTGATGTAATTCTCGGAAGGAGGAAGAACTATTTCATCTCGGTTGAGATGGAGGGTACCAAAGCAAAATACGCCCTTCAAATAATGAAGTTTCTCTTAGACGAAGCCGGAGTGGAATATAACTTCACTTTCGATGGAAAGGAAGTTTATGATTCTTTAAGGAGAAAGTTTAAAGAGAGCACTCTTTTAGAGTTTCTTTAACCTCTTTCTCCAGCTCCCCGGTTAGGTTGTAGTCCGGGAAAAGCCTCTTGAATTCTTTGAAAATTTCCAATATTTGAAATCCCTTTTCCTTGGATGGGATAAGGCTAAACAGTTTTAATGCTTCCCTTAAGAGTCTAGCCACTTCGCTTCCGCTTTCATCGTTGTTTATCTGATATCGAAGCTCCTTTAAAAGAATTTCCAACCCCAATTCCGGATTATCATGGAACAGATGCCTTTTTAAAGCTGCATCCGGAAAAAATTCTGAGACTGGCTCGTGGCTTTCTATGTAGAAGCCCTCTTCAAAGGCCATTATTGTAGCGGCGGCATGTTTGCAGTCTTTTCCCTGTGGACAGGTGCATCTGCTGGAGTTTTTTGCCAGATCAACTTCCACATAATATGGATAAGTGCCCAAAACCTTGGAAAACAGCTTTTCTCTGTACTTCAAAACCCATAAAACTCTCCCTTTCTTGTAGTAACTTCTTCCTTTTTGCATCGTTTTCTTCTCCATGGTAACCACTAAATGTGGTAAGCATGAGGATTTTTAAGGTTAA
>CAYNRW010000037.1:0-11737 GCA_964399725.1 uncultured Thermococci archaeon
CAATGCAGCAATTCCACCAAGTGCCTTGAGCTTTTCTCCCCCTTCATGCTCTGAGCTTACTATTACCACCTCTCCCCTCGTGCTCCTTACGAACTCCATTATTTCCTCTATTTTTTCTTTAATTTCTGATTTTAGCAGCTCATCCAAAACTAAGAGAGTCTCTACAGCTCCATAATTTGCGGCATCTTCAACCTCTTTCAGACCATAAGCAACCAATCCGTTCTTTGCTATCTCCTCAATAACTCTTTCCACAAGCTGAATTTCCTTGGCGACTCTGTTTTCGTGGTAGACTCTATCAACTGTGCCTCTTCTAATCACCTCATAAATGCCCGTTCTTCCAGTGACACTTGTATCTTCTATAACAACTTTCTTAGCTAAATCCGGATAGTTTTCGCTTAGGAACTTGTAGAAGTTTTCCTTTGCGAATCCCGGCCCGGCTACAATAGCCTTGTCCACCTTTTCTCTTTCCATTATATCAATCATTGTTTTGGCAAGATCATGGAAGAACTTTTTCTCCTCGCTCTCCCTATCCGAGCTGTACCTTTTCCCTCCAAGGTTGTGAGTTATATTTGCTATGATTTCAACCCCATACTCCCTAACCAAGGCTATGTCAGCTTCCCCCTCATCAATCACAACTATCATGATCCTAGCTCTTTGAGAAGCCTTAACTGCTTCCTCTAATCTCTCAAGATGATGCCTTTTCCATTTCTCCTTCTGTATTGTTATCGTGTTGTTTTCTTCAACGGCTATTGTGTGGTATTTCCCAAGCGGAACATCCTCTCTGGAGGCGTATACTATGGGACCGGTTATCCTTAGAGCGTTTGCAAATTTGTGGAGGTTTACTTTTTCCACCTTAACTCCAAGAAACACCGGTATTGTCTGGACTTTTTCAGGTCTCAAGGAATCGCTTCTCTGGCTTTGTTTTCTAAGTGTTTTAGCATAGACAACGTCACCTTCTTCAATGATGTGGTAAAGGTGCCAGAGATCATCAAGAGTCTCGACCTTAACTTTGATTTTACCCTCCTTAGGATCTTGATGAATTATCTTCACTCTCACCACCAACTCAAGATTTGTGGCTTGCTTTTTAAATAATAAGGGCGCAACTTTTAAAAAGCAACGTCCTTTATTCACCACGACTAGGCGGGTTCAGCCCGCGGGATGTTCCGCTCTGCGGAGAACCACAAACAGCGAAAACGAGGTGAAAAATATGGGAATGTACAAGTACATTAGAGAAGCTTGGAAAAGTCCAAAAAAGAGCTATGTTGGAGAACTCCTAAAGCAGAGGATGATTAAGTGGAGAAGGGAGCCAAGCGTTGTTAGAATTGAGAGACCAACAAGGCTTGATAGGGCTAGAAGTTTAGGCTATCAGGCAAAACAAGGTTATGTTCTCGTTAGGGTTAGAGTGAGAAAAGGTGGAAGAAAGAGACCAAGGTGGAGGGGCGGAAGAAAGCCTTCTAAAATGGGTCAGGTTAAGTACTCACCCAAGAAGAGCCTCCAGTGGATTGCTGAGGAAAAAGCGGCAAGAAAGTTCCCCAATCTTGAGGTTCTTAACTCTTACTGGGTTGGCGAAGATGGAATGTACAAGTGGTTTGAGGTAATTTTAGTTGATCCGCACCACCCAGTTATTAAGTCCGATCCAAAGATAGCCTGGATAGCTGGAAAGGTCCACAAGGGTAGGGTCTTTAGAGGACTTACAAGTGCCGGAAAGAGGAGCAGAGGACTGCTCAACAAGGGCAAAGGTGCTGAGAAAGTTAGACCGAGTATTAGGGCACATAGAGGAAGGGGTAAATGAAGTTTTTGGTTTTTCTTATTCTCTTTTCTGTTAGTTCTGAAGAGAAGTTTTAGCAGTTAAAGCTTTTAAACCATCTTCTAGAAACTTCAACGGGGTGAAAATATGGCAAAACTTCAGGCTCATCATATAAGAGTATCAACTTTTGCCCATGCAACCGAAGACCCAGAAAAGGTTCTCGAAGCCATGGGAACTTTTTTTCCTGAGGATATTCCATCAGAGGATATAGAGTTTGAGATACTCGAAACCGAGGGCTATTTTGGAAATCCAATAAAAGTGATAAACGCCGAAGTGAAGAGGGGCAGAAGTGTAAAAAAGATGCTGGAAAACCTTAAAAACCTCCTAAGTGAAGAGGACAAGGAATATCTTTTGGAAAACCTTGAAGAAAAAGTTGACGAGACTGGGACGTTTTTTATTCGCTTCAACAAGCAGAAAGCATATTTGGGAGAGGTAGCGGTAGGGGAGGGAGAAGATGTTATTCAAGTCAAGATAAAAGTCAAGGCATTTCCGATGAAAAAGGAAACCGTTGTAAAGACAATTAAGGAGTGGCTGAGTGAATGAAGTGGATTGAAATGGACATTAGGAGCGAGGAAGCTTACAATCAAGCCAAAGAATGGTATGATGAGGTAGTCTTTACAAAGAAGGTTTACCTAAGGGACTCTCTAAATTTTGAGGAGCTCAAAAATGGGGTCAAAGGTCTTAAGGAAAAATACGGAAAAATTGCTCTGCTGGTCATCACAGAAAAGCCTTCTCTGATAAGGGAAATAAGAAAAAGAATTCCAAATGCTCTCCTTTATGTGCAGGGTGGAAATCTAAGAGTTGTTAGGTTTGCAATAGAGAACAGGGTTGATGCAATAATTTCTCCAGAATATGGGAGAAGAGATTCTGGCCTTGATCATGTTCTTGCGAGACTAGCAGCAAGAAATGATGTTGCAATAGGCTTTTCTCTTTCCCCTCTCCTGAGAGCAAACTCCTACGAGAGAGCCAATATTCTGAGGTTCATGATAAGGAACTGGCGACTTGTTGAGAAGTATAAAGTGCCAAGATTTTTGACTTCATCTGCTGAGTCCAAATGGGAAGTACGTTTTCCGAGAGATTTAATGAGTCTTGGGATAAACATTGGCATGGAAATTCCGCAAGCAAAGGCTTCGCTAAGTTTTTACCCTGAAATAATACTAAAAAAACTCAAAAAGACTTAAGAAACTAAAGATGCTACTTACTCTCTTCAAGCAAACGAGTTAGCAGTGCCCACTGCTGATCCTCAAAGGCATCTTTTTCTGCAACGAGAATTAAAGTTCCCTTATGATTTACAACAAAGTCCTTCAGCTTGTTTAAGAACTTTATCACACTTCTGAATTCGTTGTACATAACCAAGTATTCCAAGCAGTCTATTAGTATAACCCCCCTGCCTCCAGCTTCTTCCATGGCTTTTAGGTATTTATACGACAGCTCTGTCATTCTTTCTAAGTTCATAGGCGAGATAGCTTCCACCTTACTCTCTTTGGTAGCTGTGGTTACAAAATAGTAAGTCCACATCTCTGGAATATTATTTAAAGTTCTGACAAATGCGAGCACAGGTGTATCTTTCAGTTTTTCTTTTATCCTTTTGCATTCTTCCTGATTTATTATCTTGACGCCAGGCTCTATTTCGACTTCGTGGATTTCCATCGTTTTTAGCCTAAGAAATTGTTCTGAAGATGTTAGTTTTATCATTAATACCGTTAGGGAAACTATAAGAAATGCAGAAACTGCTGAACCAAATACTGCCTGTTCAGGAAGAACGTATGTTACTGGAATTGGAAGCAAATGAAGGCCAAATATGAACAAGACTATTGAAAGATAAGTTATTTTTCTTCCATAGACCTTCTTTATTTCTCCAACTAGATATCCAAGCCACATGAAGAACAACCCTACGACTCCATGAGAGCCACACATCACTAGGAATCCTCCGAAGTCAGGCACTTTTGATTTCATTAAAATGCCAACTACAATCAAATACAAAACTAAGGTAGGCCCTAGCAAAGAGAACATCCGAACATAAAAAGGTTCTATTCCGATTTTTTCCTCTTCGAGCCATTTAACTATTCCATAGAACATTAAAGCTCCCACAGTACTTAAGAGAATCCCAAGTCTATACACAATACTTACTCCGTACCCCATGGACAGGAAACTGTAGTGAAGCACAGTTAACAAATCGAAAAACCATGCCAGAGAAATAAACAGTGCAGATGTTCTCTTCGTCTTGAAGTATACTCGTAGAATTAATAGAAATGCTACTACGTCAAAGAGCATTACTGTCATTCCAAATATCATACCAGCTGTATCTCCTACACTCATCTTAATCACCCTACTTTTCGGATAGGATTTCCGTATCCATCCCACTTAAACGACTTTGTAGGAGGAGACCTGGTAACAGTTTCATTCTCCACTTTCACAATGAGAAGCTCAGGTCGTGCTATTATCATAGCCATCCTTCCTCTCTCCCCATAATCAACAACCTCAAACTTCCCGTCTTTTTGGACCAGGGGAAATATTATGGTGAACGGATAATTAGGATAATATACGACTTCATTATTTTTAACCATTCCCACTGCATCTCCAAACGCATAGTAGCCATAAAAGGGGATGACATTGGCATTCGTGGATTCTTCTATTTCCTTAATGATTTGAGGAGTAACTCCAACTCCCCCTGTGAATATTGTCTCGAGATTTTCTGTTTTTCTTGAGAAGAGCTGTAGGAATTGAGGAATGGTTCTTACCGTGTTTATATTGTCCTTCTCAATCACCTTCTGCGTATACTTTACCAATGGAACTAATCTACCTTTTAATAGACTTTCCCATCCTTCTTTCTCAAGAGCACGTTTTATGCCCTCAGTTTCCATACCTATGATGTACAAAAGTCCCCCATAAGACCATACAAGCTCACTCGTTTCCTCTTGGTACCACCCGTATGGACCATGAGCTAGGGCTCTCATCTGATGCTTCTCGTTGTAAATTTTATCTAATCCATATATTTCGTCAAGGGCCGTCCTTAGGAATTTCACAAGAAGCTTCATATATTCGTAGTCCCAGTGGGTAATTGCCCTTTCTCTAGTTGTACCTGAGGATTGATAAAATCTAACCCTCCCCTTGTAATTTTTTGGAGAGAAATCCAACCAGTTTTCTCTTAGGTGGTCTTCATTAACAAACAACCCTGCATTGAAGATGTTCTCAAAAACTCTCTTCAAATTTCCCTGGAAAATCTCGTCAAGATCGATTTGTCCTTTGAATTTCTTCCAATACGGTGTATTTTCAAAATGATACTCAAAAATTTTCATTAGGTGTTCTTTTGTTTTTTCTTCAGAAACTTTTAGAGGATCTTCATATTCACTTATTACATCCTTGTACAACATTGCACCCATCACCAAATAAAGTCTGTAAAATATTATAAAAGTGTTATTATTCCTTGGAAATTTTCCCATTTAACCAAAGTTTTATAACAACAAAGTGTTATATTAATACTCCGAGGGAGTTCCCATGGTTGGCTTAATTGTTGGAAAAAGAGATTTGGAAAGTCTAAGATACACAGCCGAAACAGCATACAAAACTACAGAATTCTGGAAAGAGAAGTTCTCAAATATAGACGTGGAGGGATTAACTCCAGAAGTGCTTTTATCAGAGAGCGAGAATATTTTCATCACCCCCCATGATTTGTACGATATAGAGAAGGTATGGCCAACATACATAAGAAACATGGAAGTTTTCCATGTACTCTCGAGAACAAGTGGAACAACAGGAAAACCAAAAAGAATCCCCTATACTACAGATGATATAAAGAGAGGAAGTAGACAGCTAGAACCTTGGGCTAATGAGCTTATGGAAAATGCGGTAGTAGCGTCATTTTTCCCACAACTACCATCGTCATCTGGATTTTTCGTCCTTGGAGCGCTTAGATATCTAGGAACAAAACTCAGATATGTTCAAATCCCCACCCAGTATATACTGGAAGAAGACCTGTTAATACACGAACTACGTGAGATTAAGCCAACATCCCTCTTTGCATTAACAACCAGCGCGTACAAGCTTGGTTTTGTTCTCCCAGATGACATCAAAGCAGATATACAAACTTTAGTTATGGGAGGAGAGCCGCTTACAAAGGAACTTGCAAAAGGAATTTTGGAGAACTTTCCAAATGCTGTTATTGTAGATGTACTAGGAATGTCGGAAGATGGACTTGTTGGATACAGAATAGTCACAAAGAACCAAATAGAAGCACCATTTAATTTCCCTGAATCACTACTTATCCTAAAGAAAACGGAAGACAAATATGAAGAGTATTATCATGTTTATGTTACCAAGATTATGAAAGAAGGAGAGCTCACAGGACTTCCCATTTTCAACTACAAAAACTGGGATTTGGCAAGAGTCGTTGACGGCAAAGTTCTAAATATAGTGAGGTCAAATGACGTCATAAGCCTTGGAGGAGCAAAGCTCCACATAGATCAGGTTATGGACATTGTTCACAGATATCCCTTCTTGGTAGACTTCGTGATAATCTACCATCCCCTCTCGCCAGAGAATCCAAAACCAAAGGCCATAATAAAGATTGGATATGTAGGGAAAAAGCCCTCTGGCATAGAAGATGAGATAAGAGAGCTGATATACGAAGCCAACAACCCCGTGAGGTATGAAGTGGAAGAAGCCAAGTCTTCTGAGCTTGTTGTAGAGGCAGTTCCAGCGGAAGAGGTTAGAAGAGGCTTACCCCAAAAACCTGGAAAGACTAAGAGAATATTCATAGTCGGAAAAGACCTCTAGTCTCTATTTTCTCTTTTTGTAGGCAAAATTATTTAACTTAAGACCCTCAACTCTATTCTGGGTGAGAAATCGTGAAACCAAAAATAATTCACGATCCCATTCACGGGAGTATGAAGGTAAGCGGGCTCATATTAGACCTCATAAAAACTCCAGAGTTTCAAAGACTGAGGAGTATAAAGCAGCTAGGGCTTGCATACCTTGTTTACCCTGGTGCAAATCACTCTCGCTTTGAGCATTCCCTCGGCACATATAATATTGCAAAAAGGCTTGCTACCGAGCTTGGTCTCAGTGAAGAGGAAAAAACTCTCCTGGAGACAGCTGCTTTGCTTCACGACATTGGTCACGGTCCGTTTTCGCACACCTTCGAGCAAATATATGAACACTACGTTAGAGAATACGACCACATGCACCTCGGCCAAAACATCATACTTGGAAAGATTGACATAATAGACGGAGAGATAGAGGAGAGGCAATTCATACCGGAGATACTGGACTTTTACGGCTACAGGCCAAAGGAAGTTGCCGATCTTATTCTGGGCAAATATGAGAAAAGGTATCTTGGACAGGCACTACATGGAGACGTCGATGTAGATCAGCTTGATTACCTTGTCAGAGATGCCCACTACACTGGTGTGGCTCATGGAATAATCGACCTTGAGAGGCTTTTGAAAGTCATGAAAATCCACAATAATGAACTTGTGGTCGATGAGAAGGGAGTAGAGGCGGTTGAAGGAATGATGGTGGCTAGGGCGCTAATGTACTCTAGGGTCTACTTCCATCACACAGTGAAGATAGCAGAGGGAATGTTAACCCGGGCCCTGGAGTTTGCCCTTGAAGATGGCTATCTCTGGGAATTCTGGAAGATGACTGACTGCAGGCTTCTTGTAGAGCTTGAGGACTTGGAAGGTTACCCAAGAGAAATCATAAAGCGTATCAAGTACCGTGACTTGTTTAAGGCGGCACTGCTATTGGGGGCAGATGAGCTCACCACTGAAGAAAAAAGAGAACTGCTGGCGGTTTATAGAGACATAAAGAAGCGGCAAGAACTTGAAAGAAAATTAGCAGATTCCGTAGGAGCAAAAGAGGGGGAAGTCATTATAGAATTCTCGACAGCTGATCTAATGCTTACCGAGCCAAGATTAAAATCAACGGAAATCGGAGTGGTAATGCACACTGGAGAAGTGAAGCCCTTAACAAAGGTTACACCTCTTGCAAACGCTCTTAAGAGGCGTCAAACGCCGAGATGGGCTGTTATGGTCGCATCGCCATCAAAATACGTTAACAAAATTAGAGAAGTATGGAGAAGAGTCTTCTTCAGCTAAAAATCTTTCTCTTTATTTCCTTTTTGAGTTCTTCAATCATTTCAATGAGTTCATCAGCATCTCTGATCTCGTTGAGCTTCTCCTTTGGAATGAGAGGAATTTCTCCCACAACCTCAGTTTTAGTCTTTTCGAGAATGAAGAGCCCATCACTCTGGATAATTTTACTGACCTCGTTTACCATTTGGGCCCTTTTAACAGTTGATGAGGTCTTTCTCTCGCTTATACCGGTTAGAATTTTTACCCCCTCCTCCCTTGAGATGGCATCAAAGGGAGCTTTTTTGATTTTAACAACACCCATTCCAAAATCTTCTAAGCGCCTGAAAATTTCCTTTTCGAGTTCTGTTTCTGGCTCAGCTCCCATCTTAGCCTCAACTTTAGCATTAAGAACATCAATAGGCTTTGCCAGTGGGGCATCAAATAGCTCTTCAAGCCGCAGGGCAACTTCAATGCTCATGGCCTGCTCTTCTCTCTCATAATTCTGGAGGCTCTTCCTAGAAATCCCGAGAAGCTCTGCAAGTTCCCCAATACTATAACCGTGCCTTTCCCTAAGCTCTCGCAAATATTCGCCGTTAACCCTAACGTAAAAGCCTCCTCTCTCGGCAAAGATTGCAGGCAGTTCATTTTCCACAAGGATGTCATAGAGAGTTTGAGGATTCAAAGCGTAAATTCCATGCCTCTCATAGACCACTCCCTCTTCAAGCTCCTCGTTTTTAGACCTTAACCCCACGATAAGCGGAGAAGCTTCGAAAAGCTTGGCTAAACGCTTTAAGTCTTCTGCCTGATCCTCCGTAAGGGAGTCAATGTTTTGAAGTACCTTCACAAAGAGCAATAGAAAGAGCCTACTAGCCGCTAAGTCAAAGCATGATCCTTTAAACTCCATTTTAGCGACCTTAAATCCAGTTCCCCTGAGTATGCTTTCAACGATTCGCAATAATCTCCCTTTTTCTGCCATACCATTTATAATAGAACTTAAAAATTTAAAAGTTTTCCATTGATGGATAAACTTTTAACCATTCGACATCTCCTAAGGGATGATGAAGCTCCACATAGGCATTGACGATACTGATTCCCCAAATGGGATGTGTACCACTTATCTCGGTGCCCTGCTGTATAGAGAAATCTCTAGGATAGCGAGGCCTTTAGACCTGCCAAAGCTCATCCGTCTAAATCCTAATGTTCCATACAAGACAAGAGGAAACGGGGCCGTAGCAATGAGCTTTGAAGTTGAAGAAGAGGATGTGCCGAAGATAAAAAAACTAGTTTTGAAGATGGTCGAATCTCTATCTGACTTTAATCATGAGAGCACAAATCCTGGCGTTGCATTTTTGGAGGGAGAAGTACCAAAAGAGCTGGAAGGATTTACGTATAGAACGATATGGGAACACGTCGCCATTAAGGAAGCTGAGAAAGTTGCAAGAGAGACGAACGCAGAGATTTATAAATTCAAGCTCGGCAGGGGCATAATTGGGGCCCTTGCCGCAATTGGGCATCCGTTAAGGAACTTCACCTACGAACTCCTGGCGTATAGAAAAAAGAAATTTTGGGGAAAGAAACGGATAGTTAACAAAGAGAGCGTGTTTGAGGCCGATAAATTGACGTATCCATTCACCTACGACAACCTTGACCCCTTTAAAGGAAGCGTCTTAATAACTCCCCATGGAAAAGATCCCGTTTTGGTTGGCATTAGGGGAATAGACAAGAACAGGGTTTTATGGGCATTTGAGAATCTCATTATTGAAGAGCCCGTGGAGTTCTTCCAGATTTATAAAACAAACCAGAACACCGATGAGCATTTGAGATTTAGAAAGATCGGTGAATTAAAGCCCTTGGAGAGTGCCATTGTAAAGGGAAGAGTCAGCAGAGGATACTGGGAGAAGGGAAGACACGTGTTTTTTGAGCTGAGCGATGATACCGGAACGATTAGAGTTGCGGCCTTCGAGCCCACTAAGGGATTCAGGAGATACGTTAGAATGCTAATCGAAGGTGACGAAATCATTGCAGCTGGAGGGGTTAAGGAATTCAATGGCGTCTTAACTCTAAACTTAGAAAAATTCTATCCGTTAAAGCTTGCCGAAAAAATAACCTATGAAAAACCAAAATGCCCAAAATGTGGGGGAACGATGAAGAGCAAAGGGCATTACTTGAAGTGTAAGAAATGTGGACACAAAATGCCCAAAATCCTGATTCCAAAAAAGTTGCCCCGTCAAGTCAAGAAAAAAATTTATGAAGTGCCGCCTGATGCAAGAAAACATCTCTCCAGGCCGTTAGTTCTTCCATTGGGGGAAGAAAAAATTTTGGAAGCATTTGAAAAGAGCTAAGTTCTTTCCTGCCTCTCAACTTCTTCTATGTAAGCTATTACGCTATCCACTATCTGGGGAGCTAAGCCTATGTAGTTTTCCGGCTTCAGGGAGTTGAGGTCATCTTCGCTCAGATACACCATAGCCTCGCTCTCCTTAACAACTTCCAACAAATCCCTTCCCTCCTCAAAGGCTTTCATGGCGAGTTTTCTCACTAGTTCGTGTGCCTCCTGTCTTCCCATACCCTTCTCTGTAAGCTTGAGCATCAATGGCTCGGCCATTATCAAGTTCTTTGTTAAGTACAGATTTCTCTTTATGTTTTCCGGGAAGAATTCCAAACCGGACAGAACCTTTTTTATGCTCTTTAACATTTCATCCAAAAGTACAAACGTCTCTGGAAGTATAACCCGCTCAACTGAGGAGTTAGTAAGGTCTCTCTCATGCCATAATGGATTGTTGAGCAGAGCTGGAATAACATTGGAATAAATAACTCTCGCAAGCCCACTGACCTTTTCACTCCTTATAGGATTTCTCTTATGCGGCATTGTCGAAGAGCCGACCTGCTTCTTTCCAAAGGGTTCACTCACTTCCAGTATCTCGGTTCTCTGGAGGTTCCTTATTTCGAGAGCTATCTTATCCAGAGTTGAGGCTATTAGGGCCAAAATAGCCATGAGCTCTGCGTAAGCATCTCTTTGAATTATCTGATTGCTTATTCTCGCAGGTTTAAGTCCGAGATCTTCCATTACCAAACGTTGAATTTCAAGTCCTTTTTCACCAAAGGATGCCATTGTTCCAACTGCTCCGCTAATTTGACCAACAAGAATCCTCTCTTTTGCTTCTTCAATTCTCTTTATGTGCCTTTGAACTTCATCGAGCCATATGGCGAACTTCATCCCATAAGTTGTGGGTACAGCATGCTGGCCATGGGTTCTCCCAATGCACACTGTGTATTTATGCTCCTTTGCGAGGTTTTTAAGTATTGAACGGAGTTCTCTCAAATCCTTCAAAACAATCTCTAAAGATTCTTTAATCAGAAGGGCATTGGCGGTGTCTATTATGTCATTGGAAGTTGCTCCAAGGTGGACATACTTTCCATGTTCTCCACAAACCTCGCTTAAAGCCTTTACAACAGCCATTATATCGTGATGAATCTCAGCTTCAATTTCCTTGACCCTTTCGACTTTTACCCATCTTATGTTTGCCCTTTCGCTGATTACGTTTGCGCTCTCTTGAGGGATGTTGCCGAGTTTCGCGTGAGCTCTAGCTAAAGCCGCTTCAACATCAAGAAGTTTTTGAAGCTTGTTCTCCTCATCCCAGATTCTTCTCATTTCTTCACTACCGTAGCGGTAATCGATAGGATGAACCGCCATGATATCACCAAATTGATGTAAGTATTAGGTTTAAAAATAGTTTGGTTTTAACATTCTTACGGCAATTTATGAAGAGGCATTGCAGTTTCTTTGAGAACCATATGGAAAAGTGCTTAATTGCTCCTAATTAAAACCCTGCTGTCAGGATAAGCAGTGGGGCGTTAG
>CAYNRW010000038.1:0-11234 GCA_964399725.1 uncultured Thermococci archaeon
TTAGAAGGCATAGGGGACTTATCGAGGCTATTGGAGAGGATAAGACGGTCTATGAGGTTGAGCCTAAGGTATAACTTATAACTATGAAGGTTGAGGGTAAAAAGCTTAAAACTCCACCCTCTTTTTTACGATTTCTTCCGGTTTGATTACACTTATTCCGCTCTTTTTTCCAAGAACCTCAATCCAAACATACCAATCCGGATTTGTCAGGTCTACTCTAGCTTTCAAGCTCTCTTTTATTTTTGCTCCGAGTTCTATCTCTATTTCCTTTCCAGACGAAATCCAGTTGCCCCTTCTTTTGCACCTTACTGCAAAGCTGTCTCCTTCTTTAATGTATTCCCTTGCAAGCTGGAAAGCCTCCTCCAGAATTTTCTCTTTTTTGCTCTCCACAAATCTCTCTATAGGTATTACCTTGAAGATGGCTGTCGTTTCAAATTCTCTAACCTTTTCAAGAGCATCGTTCTTATCTAAGGAGGTTCTAACTATCAGTACTCCCCTCCACTTTGTTCGCCTTACCTTTGCATCTCCT
Source organism: uncultured Thermococci archaeon (assembly GCA_964399725.1). GTDB lineage: Archaea > Methanobacteriota_B > Thermococci > Thermococcales > Thermococcaceae > Thermococcus_A. The sequence continues at coordinate 530 of CAYNRW010000038.1, forward strand.
AGTGCCCATTCCAGCTCAAGAGCGGCATCTCCTTCCCTTCCACCCGGCACAGTTACAAGTAGAGTTGTCATTTTCTTCACCCCCTATGGACAAACTTATATATCTCCCCGCCTAAAACTTAGACTTGGTGGGTAAAATGGAAAGACCTAGCACACTTAAAGTTTATTCACCTCCCTCTTATGAAGTCTACGGTTTGGCAAAAAATCCTTTTGAACAGTTGGCAAGTGAAGGCATAGAAGATGTGGAAAGCATACACGTTTATCAGGAAGTGGACATGCGTCTCTCAATGATAATCTCGGAGATAGTGGGAAATAAAAGCTCAATAGCCTTTTCCCTAATTGGTCCCCTTGGAATGGGAAAAACCCAGAGACTCAAAACCATTTATAGGGCAATGTCAGAACAGGGAGGAAAGCCCATCTACATCAAAGTAGACACAAACGATATCTTGAAACTTACGAGGGACATGTTCAACGGGCTGAAGCCTCCAAAGACAAGAACTAACATTTTCTTCGAAAACCTTTCAAGGAAACTCGGCTTTATAGATAGACTCGAAAAAATGCTCTCTTCAACAAAAGAATACAAATCAAGGGATATTGCAGAGACGCTTACAAAGGAACTTAGCAAGTACCCTTATTCTGCCCTCCTGCTGGATGAGCTTGAAAACATGCAAACAGCAAATGAGGAAGATAAGATCTTATTTTTTGAGATGCTCAGACATTTTATAAGCAACATGCCTCAAGGCTGCATTTTTGCCTTTGCATGCGTGCCAGAGGCATATGAAGAGTATTCCAAGATTTTTCCGGCGTTCTTTATGAGACTTCACTATGAATTCAAGCTTAGACCAATGAGTCTTGAGGAAACCTTTGAGCTTGTTAAGAAGAGGCTCAACAAGGTTAGGATAAGAGACACAGACGATCCAATATATCCCTTTACAGAAGATGCCATAAGGCTTATTCACGAGCTTGCAAAAGGCAATCCGAGGCAGATTTTAAGACTCCTGCACTACGTTTTAAGCGAAGCCAGCAAGCATAAATTCGACCCGATAGATGACTACGTTGTTACCACAATCCTGGAAGAGCCCAAGAGCCTGGAAGAATACTTGACAAGGATTCCCAAGGAGTACAGAGACCTTGTGGAGGTTATAGTATACGATTTTAACGGTGGACCGGTGAGCTATATTCAGATTGCGAAGGCAGTCAAAAAACCAGGAGTTCAGGTTTATGAACACCTTGAAGAACTCATACGGCTCGGATTTTTAGTGGGAGACCCAAAGGGCAACTATAAAGTACCAGACTATGTCAGAAGGTTCCTAGAGGAACAAAAGGAGGGCGAAGAGTGAACTACGAGGGGCACGTGCTTAGCGGTATCTTGACCTATCCTCTTGTTATTTTCCTCGCATCTTTTTTGAGGCATTACGCAAATCTTCCCCTTGAACTAACCACCCTTTCCATGATACTGGGGTATGGGGTTTATGTTTTAGGGTCTGATTTGCCGGATCTTGATCATCAGGATTCGCTTATACACAGAGGGGTTAAGCCATTAGTGGCCCTAATGGTCGGTAGTGCGGTTTTTGTTAAAGGGAGGAACTTTGTATCGATTGGAAATGTAATTGTGGATCTAACTCTCGGATGGGTTATAGCTGGTTTGTTTGCTTTTGGATCTTGGTATGCGTTGTCAGCCTTAATGCCAAAGCATAGGGGAGTAGTTCATTCTCTAACTTTTGCATTTGTATATGGGCTTGTGATTTTTGCCTCTTTTGAGTACGGCCTTGGATTTAAACTTGGGGAATCTTTATTTATTGGCTTTGCAGCCTTTTTAGGATACACTCTCCACCTAATAGCTGATCGAGAAGTAAAGATAGTTTAGGTCTCAAATCTGTTCTCCATAATGTTTTTAAATATTCAACCAAAAGTTGCAAACCGGAGGTGAAGAAATGTTCAGCTTAGGGGGACTTTCACAGAGAGTTGATGAGACAAAAACATGGGATGTTCTGATAATCGGAGCAGGTCCAGCAGGTTTTACTGCAGCAATATATGCAGCACGTTATGGGTTGGAGACCATTATAATCTCAAAGGATATAGGTGGAAACATTGCCCTTACGGATTTAATTGAGAACTACCCCGGGTTTCCCGAGGGGATAAAGGGAGCAGAGCTTGCCAACAGAATGCATGAGCAAGTAAAAAAACTTGGAGTGCCAATAATCTTTGATGAAGTTGAGAGAATAGAGCCTGCAGAATGTGCCTATTATGAAGGTCCATGCAAGTTTCATATAAAAACAAAAAATGGCAAGATTTACAAGGCTAGAACCGTCATAATAGCTGTTGGGGCAGAGCCGAGAAAACTTAGAGTTCCTGGAGAAGATAAATTCTACGGAAGGGGAGTTAGCTACTGTGCAACCTGTGATGGACCCCTCTTTAAGGGCAAAGACGTCATAGTAGTGGGAGGAGGAAATACAGCGCTACAGGAGGCTTTGTATCTAAAAAAGATAGGAGTTAACGTTACTCTGATCCACAGAAGAGACAGGTTTAGGGCAGACAAAATACTGCAAGACAGATTCAAAAAAGCGGGAATTCCTACAGTTTTGAACACTGTTGTCGTGGAGATAAAGGGAGATCAGAAAGTTGAGAGCGTAGTGCTTCAAAACGTAAAAACAGGTGAGAAATTCGAGAAGAAAGTTGATGGAGTGTTTGTTTTCATAGGCTACGAACCCAAAACAGATTTTGTTAAGCACCTCGGCATTACCGATGAACACGGTTACATCCCGGTCGATATGCACATGAGAACAAAAGTAAAGGGGCTCTTTGCCGCTGGGGACATAACAAACGTCTTTAAGCAGATCACGGTAGCTGTTGGGCAGGGAGCGATAGCAGCCAATTCCGCAAAGGAGCTTTTAGAAGAGTGGAGAGCCCAAGTGAATGAGGAGTGATCTATCATTAAGCTCTTTTTACAAACTTTTTTAGCAATTTTGTTGTAGAACTAAGCCTTAACCCCAATTATTTTCGAAAGTTTTTCGAGTAAAAAAGGATTTTAGGAAGCATAAAATTATATAGGTGCAAAATATCCTATACATCGGTGAGCGAACATGGTGAAAGGACCCCAGGTTAAAGAAATTCCCGGACCAAAGGCTAGGGAGGTAATAGAGAAACACCACAAATATATGGCAACGACAACAAATGACCCAAATGAGTACTTCTTGGTTATAGAGAGAACAGAGGGCAACTATTGGATTGATGTGGATGGAAATAGAATTCTCGATTTCTCCTCTGGCATTGGAGTTCTCAACGCCGGTCTTAGAAACCCAAAAGTTGTTGAGGCATTGAAAGAACAACTTGACAAACTAATTCACGGAGCTGGAACGGATTATTACAATCCATACCAAGTTGCCTTAGCAGAGAAGCTTGATAGCATTGCTCCAGGTGATTTTGAAAAGAAGACCTTCCTTTCAAACAGCGGTACCGAGGCTAACGAAGCAGCTTTAAAGATAGCAAAGTGGTCGACACAAAGAAAGCTCTTCATAGCGTTTATTGGGGCTTTTCACGGAAGGACACATGGAACGATGAGCCTCACCGCAAGCAAACCTGTCCACAGATCAAGAATGTTCCCAACAATGCCAGGTGTTGAGCACGTTCCCTATCCAAACCCCTACAGAAACCCGTGGCACGTAGATGGTTATGAAGAACCAGATGAGCTTGTGAGCAGGGTTATCGAGTACATTGAAGACTATCTCTTTAATCACTACGTTCCACCAGAGGAGGTAGCGGCATTCATAGCTGAGCCAATCCAGGGTGAAGGGGGTTATGTTGTCCCACCAAAGAACTTCTTCAAGGAGCTCAAGAAACTCGCAGACAAGCACGGCATACTTATCATAGATGATGAAGTCCAGATGGGAATGGGAAGAACTGGTAAGATGTTTGCAATTGAGCACTTCGGAATTGCCCCGGACATAATAAGCCTTGCAAAGGCTCTCGGTGGAGGAGTTCCGATCGGAGCAACTGTATTCAGAAAGGAACTTGACTTTGGAGTCCCTGGAGTGCACAGCAACACCTACGGCGGAAATGCATTAGCATGTGTGGCTGCTTTGACAGTCATCAATGAGCTTGAGAACGGCTTGATTGAGAACGCCAAGAAGCTTGAGCCAATCTTCAAAGAGAGACTTCAGGAGATGTACGACAAATACGAGATCATTGGCGATGTTAGGGGACTTGGACTTGCTTGGGCAATTGAATTCGTAAAGGACAGAAAGACAAAAGAGTACGCAAGCAAGGAAAGAAATCAAATTGTTGTTGAGGCACTCAAGAGAGGCCTTGCAACTCTCGGCTGTGGAAAGAGCGCCTTAAGACTAATTCCACCACTCACAATCGATGAAGAAGAAGTCAAAATTGGTTTGGACATTCTCGAAGAGGCCATCAAAACTGTTCTCGGTTGATTTTGTTTTCTATTCTATTTTTATCCCTTCTGCATGTGCATAAGGATAAAGTTTTTAAGCTTAATTTCAAGTTAAAACTTGAGAAATAAATAAAGTGAGGTGATGATAATGGGCATGGAAGTACTTGCACCATATGGCAAGTGGGTTTTAATGGCTGTTGCCGTCCTTTATTTTGTTTATCTCTTCGTGCTCAAAAGGAAGGTGTTTGAGGTTGCAGTTGGAGTGGCTCTATCGGGCATAATGGCTGCACTAGTGGCTGTGGTGACGGGATTTATCCAAATCCCGACTCCTTTAACGAGGGGGTACATTAACATTGGAGACAGCATGGTAATGCTTGTGGCAGTCCTTTTTGGACCCACAATAGGCGCATTTGCTGGTGGATTTGGTTCTGCAATGGCTGATGTAATTACCGGCTATGCACATTGGGCACCATTCACGCTGGTGATAAAGGGAGTGGAAGGATTCGTCGTTGGATACATAACATCAAAAAAAGATGACTTCACAACAATTCTCTTAGCTACGATCCTTGGTGGAGCGTTGATGGTCTCAGGATACTTCTTTGTTGAGGTTTATTTCTACGGATGGGGAGGAGCCCTTGCAGAGCTCCCCGGAAATACCCTTCAAGCAGTTACCGGAATTGTTGTGGGTGGTGGAGTAGGCCATGTAATAAAGAGAAGAGTCAAAGACATGCTTGTATCGCTTCAAATTTAAAGCCCCCAATTTTTCTTTTGAAAATTTCACTCCTTTTTGGTTCCTTCTATGATTTTCACACCACTTGATGTGCCGATTCTATTTGCACCTGCCTTTATCATTTCCAGAGCCTGTTCATAGGTTCTTATGCCTCCCGCGGCTTTTACCCCAAGTTTATCTCCCACAACTTTGCGCATCAGCTTAACATCCTCAACCTTTGCCCCTTCACTTCCGAATCCTGTTGATGTTTTGACAAAATCAGCTCCAGCTTCCATAGCGAGCTTACAAGCTATTTCTTTTTCTTCGTCGGTAAGATAGCACGTTTCAATTATAACTTTCACTATTGCCCCCTTCTCGTGGGCAACTTTGACAACCTCGGCTATGTCGTCTTTAACGTACTCGTAATCCTTGTCCTTCAATGCACCAATGTTGATTACCATATCGAGCTCATCTGCGCCATCTTCGAGGGCTTTTTTTGCTTCAAAAATCTTCACTTCAGTTGGCGTTGCTCCAAGAGGAAATCCAATTACACTTGCAACTTTAACTTCTGTGCCTTTGAGCTGTTCTTTTGCGAATTTTACCCTATATGGGTTTACACAGACGGCATAAAAGCCATATCTCTTAGCATCTTCACAGAGCTTTTTTATGTCCTCCTTCGTAGCATAGGGCTTTAAGTTTGTGTGGTCTATATACTTCGCAATGTCCATATTCTTCACCTCACCCTTGATTTGAGTTTGGGCTGTATTTAGAGTTTTCACAAAAAGCTTTAAAAATTAGCCCCTTTAGTAACCTCCGGGAGGCAAAAATGGCAGTGGAGTACATTATAACCTTTGGAACCTTTGCTTTAGGGTTGCTAATGTTGATCAAAGGGAGCGACTTATTCGTTGAAGCTGCCACGAGAGTTGCCAAAGGATTTGGGGTTAGTGAATTCATAATAGCTTTAGTGTTGGCAAGCATTGCCACAACTCTGCCGGAAGTCACGACTTCCGCGATAGCTGCATATCGGGGAGTCAGCGGTATAGCCCTTGGAAATGCCATAGGAAGTGCCCTGGCAAATATTGCTTTGATTTTGGGATTATCTGCCCTCATAATGCCCCTCGATGTTGATGAAATAGCCTGGAAGAATGCACTTTTTATGATTGGTGTTACTCTCTATGCGTGGATTTTAATGAGGGATCTTGTAATTTCGAGGATTGAGGGACTGAGCTTGATTTTGATATATTTGGGCTTTCTCTACTACCTTTATAAAAAGCATGTGATGCTGGAGGAAGCCAAAGAGGGCAAAGGGAATCCCAAGAAAGACATCGTGATTTTGTTTGCAAGTGGGCTTGTAGTTGTTCTTGGAGCTAGGCTTGTCGTCGATAGTGCCGTGAAAATTGCAACCGCTTTTGGAATCCCCGAAGTGGTCATAGGTCTTACCTTGGTTTCAATCGGCACGTCTCTTCCGGAGATGGCGAACTCATTAACTGCCACACTAAAAAAAGTTCCAAATATAAGTGTTGGCAATGTTGTTGGAGCAAACATATTGGATATTCTGATGGTCATTGGTATTGCAGCTTTAATAAGGCCGATAAAAGTGGACCCCAGCATTTATTCCTTCACAACACCCTTAACGCTGGTTGTAATGGCAATATTGGCAGTCTCCCTAAAACTGAACAACAGGGTTGGAAGAAAAACAAGCATCGTCCTTTTGGCTCTCTACGCATACTTCCTCTACGTTAGTTTCACATAACGCAGCATTCGTAAATAATTTCCACTTCTCTTATCTTTTTTGCCCACTCAATAACTTTTCTTGGGGGGTTCGCTATTCTGTCAATTCCATCCTCTATGGCTCTTTTATCAAACTCCAGTCTCCATTTTCCAAGGGGCCTCATGCATCCAATGCTCAGCTCGCCACTAAATTTTTCCCTTGCATATCTAACAACCTTTAGAGTTTCTTCTACGGAAGGAACAGCTAAGCTTTCCATTTCTGTCCCTCTTGTAGGGATTAACACATTAAGAACCAAAACGTCAATTGGATACTCTACAAGCATATCAATGGCCTTATATTCCCACCAGATCTTCCCAAAGTCCAAGCCAATTGTTATGTGCGGTGCAACTTTAATCCCGTTTGAGATCAGAAGCTCTATTATCTCAAGGTAATCTTTAACGCCCTTCTCTATTTTATAAACCCTCCTAATGACGTCATCATCTCCCACAAAATCAAGAGAAACCACATCTACATGCTTTATCCATTCTAAGTCCCCTTCATCTATAAATCCCACGTGGGCGTTAAGCTTTAATTTTGTTTCCTTTTTTATTTGCTCTATCTCTGAAGAATAAAGATCAAGTGGTACTTTCAGGCGGGAATCCATTCCTCCACTTAAAAGACAGCCCTTGTAACCTTCTTTTTCAAGGGACTTACAATATTCAACAAGGTTGTGCTTTGTAACCTTTTTCATCCCTTTAAGATAATGCTTCCCACAGTGAGCGCAGTTTAAGGCACAGTAGTCCCCAGTAAGGGAAATGGATGGAAAAGAAATTCCCGGTATGTAAACTTTAAGCTTTTTCAAAGCAATCACTCCTCATCGACACTCGCTTCAACTCTCTCTACATCTTCGATAATATCCTCCTCTTCTTCTTCGAGAAGGAACTGCTCCTCTAGTTTTTCCTCAAGGCTAATCTTCTTCTTTTCTTTCATGGTAAGTTTTTCCGCCTCGGCCACCATATTTAAAAGCACAGCCGCCAATCTCGCAGCAGTCTCGGTTCTCATTGAAGCCTTTGCCTCAACATCCTCGTTGTGGATTATCATGCTTATGTTTGCGGGTCTGAAGTTTCCATACTGATCCACATACGCATCCCATAGGCTCAGGGCTATATACTTGTCTTTGCTTCCCATATAAATTCTTATCGTATATCTCGGCTTATTTGCCATAATCTCCACCAATTGTTGTTTTTTGTTTACTGATAAAAGTCTTTTGAAAAACATTTAAAAGTCTCAAGTGAAGTGTATAACACCCAATGAAGAGTTCAGCCTTACCTGAGTTGTGATGAGGGAGTGACGGACTGAGGGGGATTTCATGGTGATACTATGGAAGAAGTTCATAAACCTCTAATCGTGAGTATTTTTGGGAATATTCTTTTGGCCATTCTGAAGGTTTTTGTGGGATTTCTGTATTCAAGTCTAGCTTTGATTTCCGATGGCATTCACTCCCTCTCAGACGTTGTGACGAGCATTGTAGGTTACCTAGGAGTTAAGATCTCCTCAAAGCCTGCCGATAGGACTCACCCCTTTGGACACTCCAGATTTGAATCCTTATTTGCCTTTTTTATAGGTATAGCACTCTTTCTGGTTGCCTACGAAATAGGCAGAGATGCTTTAGAGAGAATTTTTGTTGGATATACTATTGAAGTCAACTCGCTTATGCTTGCCATTGTTGTGCTCTCTATTATCTCAAAGGAGGCAATGACACAATACTCCCTTAGAACCGGGAAGAAACTCAACAACCAAATATTGATTGCAGATGCCTATCACCACAGAAGTGACGTCTTAAGTAGTGTAGCTGTGCTAATCGGCTTATTCTTTCAGAGACTTGGCTTTAGCTATGGGGATGCTCTGGCAGGACTTGTTGTGGCTTTGCTGATAGGAAAAGCAGCTATTGAGATAGTCCTCAAGAATTTGAACTACCTAACCGGAACTTCGCCACCGTTTGACCTTTGTGAAAAAATTAAAGAAACTGCTCTTGGAGTTGAAGGTGTTATGGGCGTTCACGACCTAAGGGCACACTATGTCGGGCCAAAACTTCATGTTGAACTGCACATAGAAGTTCCCCCGCATTTGACTCTTAAAGAAGCCCACGACATAAGCGAAGAAGTTAAAAGGAGAATCGAAAACATCGATGAGGTTGAGGTAGCATTTGTTCATGTTGACATCAAAGGGATAACGGAGTGAGACGAATGAGGCTTGAAGAGCTCCTGCAGAAGATAGTTCATCAAGAGAATGAACTTTATAACCTTTACAAACTTGGAGAAACCTTTGCAACTTACGAATATCCTTATTTAATTGAGCATTTTCAATGGCTTGCAAGTGAGGAACTAAGGCATAGAAACACAATCGAGAAATTCATTAGTGAAAAAACACTTGAAGGCACTGTGATCATAGATTACGTTGACTCACTAAGTCTGGAGCCTTACTTCCAAGATGAAAGGGCTGATCCGCAAACGCTAACTGATCTTGTTCTGGAGGCACTTATAAGGGAGAAACACAGCTATGAGCTGTATAAAAAGTTGAGTCAGATATTGAGTGGCTCCCTAAGCGAGATATTCAGGATGATTGCCCAAGAAGAGCTCAAACATGCTTACAGGCTGAAGATTATCTATGAAGGGCTAGAGGAATAGGTGGATAAAATATCCGACCTAAGAATTTTTCTGCTCTTTATTATTCCGACAGAGCTTGTCTCCAATATTTGTCATCTTGGCAATTTACACTAGGGCAAGATATATTTACCTCACTCGCTCATTATTCTCTACTGATACTTTTACTAAGGTATCATGGGATAGTAAAATAATACGACAGGGGGGTTTATATGCCAGTTGAAAAAGTGATGAAAAGGGATGGTCGAATAGTTCCTTTCGATGAGAGCCGTATAAGATGGGCTATACAAAGGGCAATGTGGGAAGTTGGAGTGAGAGATGAGAATCTTCTCGATAAGATTGTGAAGGATGTTGTTGATAGAATCAATGAGCTTTATGAAGGGCAGATTCCTCACATAGAGAACATTCAGGATATAGTAGAGCTTGAATTAATGAGAAACGGCCTTTTTGAGGTTGCTAAAGCTTACATAATCTACAGAAAGAAAAAAGCAGAAATTAGAGAGGAGAAAAGAAAAATCCTAAACAAAGAAAAGCTTGACGAAATAGACAAGCGCTTTTCAATAAACGCTCTGAGAGTTTTGGCAAGTAGATATCTCATAAAGAATGAGGAAGGAAAGATCATCGAAAGTCCAAAACAGCTCTTTGAGAGGGTAGCTATTTTAGCAGCAATCCCAGATCTTTTGTACGACGAGAGAGTGTTCTCTAAAGAGGGAACCCACACCCAAGACTTGAAGAGAGTTGAATACTATCTACAGAACTTTGAGAACTTTGACGGTGCTTATAGCATAGGGCGCTTTAAGCTCAACAAGTATCACTTCGAAAGAATGGTGAACCTCTACAGAGAGCTGGCAGAGAAAGGGAAAATGAAGATAAGCATCGACGAGTTCTTGAACATGCTTGAAAACGGCGAGTTTGACGAATATGAGAATGTCATTGAGGAGTTCTTTAACTTAATGGTGAATCAGGTTTTCATGCCCAATACTCCCGCTTTAATAAACTCCGGAAGACCCTTGGGAATGCTTTCTGCATGCTTTGTTGTTCCAATAGAGGATGATATGGAGAGCATAATGAAAGCTGCCCACGATGTGGCCATAATACAGAAAATGGGTGGCGGAACGGGAATTAATTTCTCAAAGCTCCGCCCTGAAGGAGATTTAGTTGGAACAACAACTGGGGCAGCGAGTGGACCTGTCTCGTTCATGCATCTCATAGATGCTGTTAGCGATGTGATAAAAC
>CAYNRW010000039.1:0-5881 GCA_964399725.1 uncultured Thermococci archaeon
TTGCTAAGGATGAACCGAAAATCATTGAATATAATGCCCGCTTTGGTGATCCGGAGGCAATGAATGTTCTTCCGATTTTGAAAACTCCTCTCGTGGAAATCGGAGAGGGAATTATCGACGGGAACCTAAAGAGAGCTGAATTTGAGCAGAAAGCTACAGTTGTGAAGTATATAGCACCCAAAGGATATCCAGAAAATCCAGTGAAAGGAGTTCAAATCCAGGTTAATGAAGACAAGATAGTAGGAGAGGGAGCAAAGGTCTACTATGCCTCAGTAGATGAAAATCTCACAATGCTCGGCTCAAGGGCATTGGCCATTGTGGGAATAGCTGATTCTTTAGAGGAGGCTGAAAAAATAGCCTCTGCAGGAATAAAATACGTCAGTGGCGAGATTTTCTACCGCAGAGATGTTGGAACTAAGGAAAGCATTGCAAAGAGAATCGAGATTATGAAAACAATTAGGGGTGAATGAAATGATTGAGAGGGAGCAGATTCTGGAGATTTTGGAAAATTACAATAAGGAGAACATAATTATCGGAGCAATTGGAAGTCATTCCGCCCTTGATATAGCAGATGGAGCCAAAGAAGAAGGTTTTAAAACACTTATAGTTTCCCAAAGAGGGAGACACAGAACTTATGCTCACTACTTTAAGGAAAAGAGGACAAAAGATGGCTTGACTAAGGGTTTCATTGATGAGGTAATAATTTTAGAGAAGTTCGCCCAAATCGTTGACATTCAAGAAGAATTGAGGAAGAAAAACGTTATCTTTATCCCCAACCGCTCCTTTGTGGTTTATACGGGCATTGACAAGGTTGAAAACGACTTTTTAGTGCCACTCTTTGGAAGCCGTAATTTGCTCAGAAGTGAAGAAAGGAGTGAAGAGAAGAGTTACTACTGGCTCCTTGAAAAAGCTGGCTTGCCCTATCCGGAGCCGATTGGAGACCCAGAAGATATAAACGAGCTTGTAATAGTTAAACTTCCTCATGCAAAGAAAAGGCTTGAGCGCGGTTTCTTCACCGCCGCAAGTTACAAAGAGTTCAAAGAAAAGGCTGAGAAGCTGATAAAACTCGGTGTAATCACTGAGGAAGATTTGGCCAAAGCGAGGATTGAGCGCTACATTATAGGCCCAGTTTTCAACTTCGACTTCTTCTACTCACCAATAGATGAAGAAATTGAGCTCCTTGGGATTGACTGGCGCTTTGAGACGAGTTTAGATGGCCATGTTAGATTACCAGCTCATCAGCAATTGACCTTGCCTGAACATCAGTTTGAGCCTGAATATACTGTCTGCGGCCACGCGAGCTCAACCCTTAGAGAATCTTTGCTTGAAAAAGTCTTTGATATGGCAGAGAAGTACGTTGAGGCTACTCAAAAGTACTATCCGCCTGGGATAATTGGGCCTTTCACCCTTCAGACGGCTCTTGACAAGGATTTGAACTTCTACATCTATGATGTAGCCCCAAGAACTGGTGGCGGGACGAATATTCACATGGCAATGGGGCATCCCTATGGCAACGCCCTATGGAGAAAGCCGATGAGCACTGGAAGAAGGATTGCGCTTGAGATTAAGAGGGCTATTGAGCTGGATGAGCTTGAAAAGGTTGTTACATAATTTACAATCTCTTGATTCCTTCTTAAAATTTTATTTGTTTAAATCTTGGAGAGGAGTGTCAAGAGGATGAGGTTATTCATGTTCTTAAGATTGTAGGAATAGATTTTGCTGAACTTGATGATTATATAAATAGTAAAGCTCTTTCTGAAGGACAAAAACAAAAAATAGCTTTTAAGAAAACCGGACATTTTGATGCTTGATGAAGCCATAATTAGCTCTATTTTGCACTTATTAGGAACATCTCTGCATCTTTTCCTTCAATTATAAATCTCTTTGTGGATGCTGGGACAAGAATGTTCTCTCCCTGAGTTATGCTGACTTCCTCTTTCTGTCCTCTTACGATCGCTTCCCCTCTCGTACACACGAGAATTCTAAAAGTATCTATGGAGAACTTAAGAGCCTTATTCAACTGCAAATACTTTATCTCAAAGAAGTTTGTGCTAACTGGCTTTTCTTTTATAGATCCCAGAATAAGTTCTTCTATGGGCCTCTTTTTTATAACTTTCAGAGCTTTGTCTAGATGAAGCTCTCTTCCTCTTTCAAAGTCATACACTCTATAGGTTATATTTGAATTTGTGGAGACTTCCAGCACTTTTGTATTTTTCCCTAGTGCATGAAGGATCCCAGCAGGGATGTTTATAGCATCCAATCTTTTAACATCTATTTTGTGCATTTTCTTAACTACGTTCTTCCTTAGTTCCTCATAACTAACTTCTCCCTCAAATCCAAGGTATACAAATCCATTTTTTGAAAGAACTACCCACGCTTCATCCTTTCCCCGATCTTTTTCGCCTAACTTTTCGGCATCTACATCAGAGGGGTGTACTTGAACACTTAGTGTTTCCTTGGGATCTATGATCTTTACCAAAATTGGAAACTCCTTATACCCTAGATTTCCCAATATAGCCTCCCTATGTTTTTTGAACAACTGCAGGAAATTGTAAGTTCTATCATTCACTTCAACAATGGAGGGATTATCCGGATGCGCTGAGAATATCCATGTTTCAGTTCCCCATATCTTCTTTAAGGTGTCTCCGGAGTGCTTTATAAATTCAAACATCCAAATCACCAAAAGCTTTATAAAAATCCAGCTTATATAGTTTTCGATTTTTTCAAAGAGGGTAGGAGAACGATTGCTTGTGACGTACCAGAATCATTCCAATCGACAGAGAAAAGTTTGAATATAAAAATAGACATAAGCGAAATCATGTCCACTCTCGACTTTAACAGAATCTAACCTCTTTATTTTTCAATGTCCACCATCTCACGGGCCTTGAAAATTTCCCTTAAGGCTAAAATAAGAACAATGCTCAATATCCCTATTGATATTAGTAGGATGCAATATTCAATAGATCCTGGATTTAAATAAATCAAAGAGTAAATAGCCAAAATGAGTAAAAATACCACAGTTCCAAAATAACGAAAGGCAACTTCCATTGTTATGCTCCCCTCAATTCCCACTCTGGCAACTCTTTAACTCTATGACACGCCACAAGATGGTTTCCATCTACTTTCCTTAGTCTTGGCTTCTCCTTCCAGCATTCTTCCGTTGCAAATGGGCACAAAGGAGCATATTTACATCCCTTAATCTCAGCTATCTCCGTTTCCCATACTTCTTCTGGCTTGTTATATTTCAAGAGAAGTTTGGCTTTCATTTTTGCTAATTCTGGATCAGTAACAGGGGATGCCAGTATCAAAGCCCTTGTATAAGGATGCATTGGATTGCCCAAGAGTTCCTCCGCTGGTGCAATTTCAATCATTGAGCCCCTACATAAAACTGCAATTCTTCCTCCGCCATATGAGAAGTATCTTGCAACTCCAATATCATGGGAGATCATGACTATGGTAACATTCATTTCTTTGTTTAACTTATTTAGAAGATTTACTATGGCAGCCCTAAATGAAACATCGACCATACTAACTATTTCATCGGCAAAGATAACTTCTGGATCTGGAATCATAGCTCTAGCTATTGCCAAACGTTGCATTCCTCCCCCTGATAAATGTCTAGGATATTTATTAAAGAAGTACTCTGGAGGGACTAACCCCACCATTTTAAGAAGCCTTGAAACTTCTTCTTTAAGATTATTGGGGTTCTTATGCTTTTTTAATGGGTCAGCAAGTATACTAAATATTGTCCTTGCGTGATTTAAAGATGTGTATGGGTTTTGATGTATGTACTGAACTTTAGGTCTTATTTTATTAAATTCTCCTTTGCTAATCTCAGAGATGTCCTTTCCAAACCAAAAAACATTTCCAGAAGTTGGTTTTTCAAGACCTGCTGCAATTCTTGCTAAGGTTGTCTTTCCAGACCCGCTTTCACCTATTATTGACAATCTCTCTCCCCTGGGTATTTCAAGAGTTATATCATCCAAGGCCGTGAACAAAAATTTTTTACCAAAAATTTTTCTCTTTTCAAATTTTTTAGTGACATTTTTGAGTGAAATAACAGGTGACGGCATTATTCTCTCCCTCCTCTCACTTATAAAGCCAACACTTGACAAAATGCCCAGGTTTTACTTCTATTCTTGGTGGTTTTTCTTTTTTACAAATTTCTGTTGCATATGGACATCTTGGATGGAAGATACAGCCAGAAGGCGGATTTAGCAGACTTGGTGGTTCCCCGGGTATAGGCTTTATCTTCTCTACCTCTCCCACGGTTGATAGTAGGGAATTTATAAGAGCCTGAGTATAAGGATGATAAGGTCTTTTGACAATTGTTCCTGTTTCTCCTTTCTCCACCATATTTCCACCATAAACAACCCCCATGTAATTTGCCAACTCTGCTGCAACTGGTAAATCATGGGTAACGAATATCACAGTTATGCCTGTTTTTTTATGGACATCTTTAAGGACATTTATTATACGGGCTTGAGTGAGCACATCAAGAGCTGATGTTGGCTCATCCAATATGAGTAAATTTGGTTCAAAGAGTAAAGACAGAGCTATTAGAACTCTTTGTCTCATTCCTCCAGAAAGCTCATGTGGATATGATCTAAGAACCCTTGGGGCGTCAAGCCCTACCAATTCAAGCAACTTGCTGGCTCTCTCCCGAATTTCTTCTTTAGACCAGTTAACATTATGATCCTCAACAGTGTCAACAAAATGCTCAAATACTGAAATTGTTGGATTTAGAGCATTTTGAACAGCTTGAGCAACTATTGCAATCTCCTTCCACCTCAGCTCTCTTAGTTTGCTGTTGTCCAACTTTAACAGATCTATTTTACCATTGTATATTGCCTTCCCTGAGAGTATTCTCCCATTTGGGGGCAAGGTCCTTGTTATAGCTTCAAGTATTGTGGATTTTCCTGATGCAGACTCGCCAACAATTGCCATTACACTTCCCTTAGGAACTTCAAAATTTATGTCAACAGAGGCTTTTATTGTACCTTCCCTCACTAGGTACACTGCATTTAAGTCTTCAACTTGGAGGATGTATTTTTCATCACTCATATTTCCTCAACCTCGGGTTGAATGTTTCTTCTACTCCATATGATACTAATACGAACCCAAGCAATAGAAGTATCATGAAGACTAGTATTGACAGCGGGTAAAATATAGCATATGGAACATATAGTGCCCCCGATTGATAAACTGCTATGTTCAGCATGACTCCCCAGTGAGTTGGATTAAATTTGAGCAATCCTAAGAACATTAGACCCTGACTCGCTCCAAATGCTGCCCTTATCATGTTAACAAATTGGATAAATATGTAAGGCATTAAATGAGGCATCAGCTCTTTAAATATTATGTGAAACTTGCCCAGTTCTAGAATTTCCGCTGCCTCAACGAATTCCATTGATCTAAGAGAGAGAACTTGAGCCGCTATTGTTTTGGCAGGTTGTGCCCAAAGCCATATTGCAATTATGAAAGATAATAAAACAATATTGGCTTCTCTGAAAAAGGCAGCCATTAACAATAATGCAGGGAATGAGGGTATTGTCATGAATATATCTATTATACCGTTTAATACTCTTCCAGGTATTCCTCCTATGTATCCAGCTGCAATGCCAATGCTTGTTGCCAATATTGTGCCTATTAGAGCAGGTAAGAAAGTAACAGCTAGCACAACTCTTGTGCCATGCACTATCTGTCTAAACACATCAATCCCAAAATAATCTGTGCCAAGAGGATGTTCCCGAGAAGGTGGCAAAAATCTTTTTGAAAAATCACTTTCCATTTGTAAGGGCCAAATATATGGCCCAATGAGTGCAAGCACAACGAAAAACGTAAGTATTAAGAGACCAGCTAATGCTTTTCTGTTTTTGAT
>CAYNRW010000039.1:5981-11185 GCA_964399725.1 uncultured Thermococci archaeon
TCTGCTAATGTTGCCCCTCCAAACATGAATCCGAGGGATATTGCCAAGCTTGTAATAAGTGGCAGAAGTGCTGGTCTTCTAACGTATTTTTTGGCAATTGTCGAGTCTTTTAATCCCCTCATTGCAGCAAAGTTTACGAAGTCCTCTTGTATTATTGAAACAGCATTGTTTCTCATCCCGAGCATGTATCCCGCTAAACGCTCAACACTTAATGCCATTATAGGCCCTATTGCATGGTAAAGAACATCAGTTATAAACCTCAAATTAAATCCGGGAACTAGATCCTCAGAGTAAGCACCTCCAATTGGTATTATTCCAAATTTAACCCCCAGGAAGATAACTAATAGGATTGCAACAATAAAACTTGGGAAAGAGCTTAAAACAATCCCACTAAAGAATACAGCACTATCAACTTTGCTTCCTCTCCTCCAAGCAGCATTAGAACCCAAATAAACACCAAACATAAAGCTCAGGAGAAGTGAGATTGAAGCCACAAATATCGTCCAAGGAATGGACTTGGCTATGATTTGATTAACACTTTGCTCAT
Source organism: uncultured Thermococci archaeon (assembly GCA_964399725.1). Taxonomy (GTDB): domain Archaea; phylum Methanobacteriota_B; class Thermococci; order Thermococcales; family Thermococcaceae; genus Thermococcus_A. Next base: position 6,529 of record CAYNRW010000039.1, read on the forward strand.
ATAATATAGACGTTCCTAAATTCCCTCTTACAAGATTTCCAAAATATTCGATATATCTAACCCAAAGAGGTTTTGTTGGATCCCAACTTAAACTAGCCTTAGCCATTTGATAAGCATCCTCAAAACTGATTCCATAATTTTGCATATATTGATGAGCAAGCATATAAGCAGGATCTCCCGGCATTAAATGAACCAATATAAATGTTATAGTCAACGCTGCCCAAAGAAAAATAAAAAAGGAAGCAAGCCTTTTTAGGAGATACTTACCATCCATTATATCACCCCATCTTCATCCCGCTGGTTTTAATTGTCCTGTTGTTATTAGGTATACATAGAACCTTTCAATACCTCCTGGACAGAGTGACCACAACGGGTCGTCTTGTGAAGGCCACCCTGTTACTGTGCCTCCATCGTTATAGAAAATCATTATCCTCTTCTCTAAGAATGGCACTAGTGGTAAGTACTCGTTGCTTATGTATGCTAACTTTTCTACAAGCTCTTTGCGCTTTTGTGGATCTGTCTCAAGGGCTAATTGCCGCACTAACTGTTGTGGGACTAGTGCTCCCCATGGTGTATCAAAGCTCTTGTCTGCTGGGAATGCAGTGACTTTCCTTATATATCCTTGCTCTCCAAAAATTCTGTCATAACCAGTAACTGGGTCTCCAGTTCCCCACCAGGCAGCACCAAATTCTATTGCTGTATCAAATTCTCCACCTCTTAGTCTGCCACCGTATACTTGCCCTGGCATTAGTTCTGTCTCAACTTTGAATCCAAATGACTTCAATTGTTGAGTAATTTCCTTAGCTGCTATTACCCAGTCGCTGTAGTCTGAACGAACTGCAACTGTGAATTCTACTATTTTACCATCTGGTGTCCTCCAGAATCCATCAGCACCTTTTGTATAGCCTGCAGACTCCAATATCTCTGCAGCTTTCTCTGGATTATATGGATACTTTGTGAGCTTATTAAGGAACTCTGAAGAAAGCCACTTTGACTCATAAGTCTTTATAACGTTGTGAGCATATACATCTTCAGCCGCAGCTGCCCAATAGGCTACATCTCTAATCTTCTTCCTATCCAATGCATAAGCTATCGCTTTTCTTAGATTGATATCTTGGAACAATGGCTCTCTGAAGTTGAAGACTAATGCAAAGTCTCCCAAGTCTGAAGGTGTCACTAGTTTGACATTTGGATTAAGCTTCATAATTTGGTCTGTGAGATCTTTTGGAGTTGCTGGGTGAGAAGCATCGATTTTTCCAGCCATGAGCATTGCCCATACCGCATCGTTTGATGACCATCTATACACTGTCACTTTTTGAATCTTCATTTTGTCCTTTGCCCAGTAGTGTGGATTGACTTCAAATACCATGACATCCTGCCTTACTGTTTTTGGAACAAATGCACCAGAAGCAACAAACTTATTCTCTTCCCAAGGCTTGAATTTTTGAAGGCTTTCTTTTAATTCAGATAGAAGGTTTGCAGATTTGTCTGTTAATTCTTTAGGAGCCTCCTCCCCTTTGCTTGTATAGCTATAAATCTCTCTATTTATCTTCGCGAGTTCTTCTGCTTTTGGAAGCCATTGTCCATAAATGTGCTTGGGAACACGAGAAACCTCGGGTCTTGTAAGAAGCTCAATCATACGTGGAATTGTTATTGCCTCACTAGAGACAAACTTGACAGTCTTGTCATCTATCTTCTCTACTTTCTCTATGTACAGCCATCTCTTATTAATAGCTTGTTCAAATGTTACAGCTGTTATAATGTCATCAGCTGTAATGTCTTTACCATCACTCCACTTGGCATCGGCTCTAAGTTTTACTATCATTGTATTTCCTTCAACCTTCCAAGACTCTGCTAATCTTGGTATCCATTCTCCACTTGCTGGGACGTAGTATGCGAATGGCTCAAATGAAAGCCAGAAGGCAACACCTACACTACCTGGCAAGAATGGATTGCCATGGTATGGGAAGGGCCAACCTCCAGCAATTCTGAATTCCCCTATTTTGGGTTTTGTTGGGGTGGGTGTAATTGTCTCTGTTATGACTTTTGTTGTAGTAATGGGTGTTCCTGACACAGTTTTTGTTATAACTGTGGTTGTTGTTGTAGTTGTTGGAGTTGGTTTGCTGACACATCCTGCCCCTAAAACCAAAAAAGCTACAAGGCATATTGCTAACAAACTATAAATTCGGTTTTTCATTTTGCATCACCTAAAGAGATCTTCAAAGGAATATTAGTGACCTCTCTAATATATAAGTTTTACTACCAACTACTAGGTACTGTCAGGATAATTTTGGCATCACCTCATGAAACCCTTATAAGGAGAACTTCTTTTTCCTTGTTTATCACGTTGAGTATTCAATTAAAATACGGAGGGTGTTAGAATGAAGTCGCATCCACTACACATAATTTTTCACTCCCACTGGGACCGAGAGTGGTATTTTCCCTTCCAAGTGTTTAGAGCAAGAGTTCTATACGCACTAGACCGCATCTTGGAGTTAGCCAAGGAATTTCCAGAGTTTAAATTTCACCTTGACGGTCAAACAGTAATCATAGAAGATTACCTAGAATTGCGTCCCCAAAAGCGGGAGGAACTTTTTTCAAGAATTCGAGAAAAAAAGATATTGGCAGGTCCCTTCTATATTCTTCCTGATGAGTTCCTCATTTCGGGGGAAACTGCCATAAGAAACTTTCTAATTGCCCAAAACATACTAAGAAGCAAATCTCTCCCTTCGATGAATGTAGCGTATCTCCCAGACATGTTTGGGCATTCCGCCTACATTCCAACTTTAATAAAAGGCCTTGGAATGAACTCTGTATTCCTTTGGAGAGGTGTGGGAGAGAAGCCCAGAGATGCCGAGTTTATCTGGAAAGGTCCGGACGGAAGCAGGGTATTAGCCATAAACCTAGTTCACGGTTATGGGAACCTTATGCCTGTTGTAAAAGAAAATGAAAGCATAAAATTTGTTGAGAATTATGAAAAGTTCAAAAAATTCGTGGAGAGAGAAGTAGAAACATTGCTCAAGCGTAGCAATACCAATCATACTCTTTTAATGGCTGGCTCAGATCACACTTTCCCATCTCATTTGCTTGTAAAATTCGTCAGAAAGCTAAAGGAAGAGGGGTACAACTGCAAAATCTCCACCCTTGAAGAATACGCTGAGATATTAGAGAACTTGCATTTGGAGTTAAAAGAAATTAAAGGAGAACTCCGCGATAGCAGACATGTTCCAGTGCTTAAAGACGCGCTCTCGGCAAGAATAAGCCTCAAACAAAAGAGCCATCTAATTGAACGTGCCTTGATTAAGGTTATTGAGCCCTTAATGGCAACAGCATATTTGCTTGGAGTTCCAATTGATTTTGATCTCCTTCACTACACATGGAAGCTCTTTTTGAGAACCCTTCCTCATGATGATATATGCGGATGTAGCATAGACCAGGTGCACAGGGAAATGTCTGTAACCCAAGATCAGGTTCTCCAGCTTATTCAGGTCATGAGATGTCAGCTCATGAACAAGCTTACAGAGAGATTCAAAGCCGCCGAGAGTAAGGGATATAAGCTCGTTGTTTTCTCTCCCTTTCCGAGAAAGACGAAAACAATAATTGAAAAGGAGCTGTACTTGGGGCTAGATGAGGTTCACGAAGATTTGACAGTAGTGGACAACGAACAAAGGCTTCCGACTGAGATAGACGATCTTGGAGTGGAGGGATGTATAATAAGAAACAGTGAGAGCTTTAGACTTTTTAACACTGCAGAAGAGGAATACATTAGAGACTTCTTGGTCTCCGAGATACCAGGCCAACACAACATTAAAAGAAGGCGCATAAAGGTAAGATTTGAGGCTGAATTGCCTCCAATGAGTATCAAAATCTTCGAGCTGAGACATGAAAAAAAGAACAACAACGACAAGAAAATAATTGAGGGGAATACCGTTGAGACACCGTTCCTCAGAGTCAGCATCAACAAAGATGGAACTTTAAACGTTGAAGATAAGAGAACTGGAAGAATTTACAAGAACCTCTGTTATCTGGAAGATGGTGAGGATATTGGAGATGAATACAATTATTCGCCCTCAAAAACTCCCGAAGTAATAACAACGCTTGGAAGAGATGCAAAAATTAAAGTTGTCGAGGGTATTTTCGGATTTTTGGTGAATGTTGAGCATACACTGGAGCTCCCAGAGTGCTTTGATTTTGAAAGGGGGAAGAGAGCAGATAAGAAGGTCTCCTGCCCAGTTAAGATTTTCTACTTCATTCATAAAAACAGTCCAAGAATAGATATCAAGATGAATTTCGAAAACAAAGCAAAGGATCACAGACTTAGGGTTTGCTTTGAACTGCCGATCTCAAGCAAAACCCATATAGCCGATGACTACTTTGGACCAGTAGAAAGGCCAAACACGATTGAGATTGAGGACACCGAGAAATATGTGGAAATCCCTGAAAACAGATATCCAATGCAGAACTTCGTATATATCGCGGACGATAGGGGCGGGATTGTTCTCTCTACAAAGGGGCTTAGAGAGTATGAAACTAGAGCATCCCAATCATCGGTAACTCTCGCTCTCACACTATTGAGAAGCGTAGGCATGCTTTCAAGAGCAGGTCTAATCACAAGAAAGGGACATGCTGGTCCAGAAATACCTACTCCAGAAGCCCA
>CAYNRW010000040.1:0-11047 GCA_964399725.1 uncultured Thermococci archaeon
CGCAGTAGCCAGAGCCTTCCTCTGGGATCTCACATTCATTCACGCAAAGGGAGCATCTAACCCCATTTTTGGGAGGCTCGATGGGCAGAGCTATTAGCTTTCTCCATTTTTTGTGAGATTCCCTTGCTATTTTCAGTGCTTTTTGTGGTTCTTTTCTTAAACACTCAACACAGACTCCAATTGATTCGGTGATTTCTTCAGATTCATAACCACACAACTTGCACTTTGTCATGACAATAAGTATTGGAGTTCAAAGTTAATAAAATTTCCAAAAACCTTAAACACCTTTAGGTTAACCTAATTCTGGTGGTGGTATGATCGCCTTTGGTCCAGTGCCCTCAAGACGGTTAGGTAGGAGTCTGGGAATAAACAATATCCCTGATAAAGTCTGCTCCTATGCATGCGTCTACTGCCAGATTGGGAGAACTCTAAAGATGGAAATCGAAAGGAGATCCTTTTATCCTCCAGAGCTCATCTTTGAAGAGGTCAAACGAAAAGCTGAGGAGGCTGAGGAAAGAAGGGAGCGCATAGATTACTTAACCTTCGTGCCCGATGGGGAGCCTACCCTCGATGCAAACCTGGGAAAGGAAATAGAAATGTTGAAAGCTCTCAACATTCCTCTGGCCATTTTAACGAACTCCTCTCTTATATGGAGAGAGGACGTTAAGGAGGATCTCCTAAAGCTCGATTTTGTTTCCCTAAAGCTTGATGCGGTAAGTGAAGATCTCTGGAGGAGGATAGACAGGCCTCATAAGACCTTAAGACTTGATAAAATTCTTGAAGGAATGCTTGAGTTTAGAAAAGACTTCGATGGTAAGCTCGTGACTGAGACTATGCTCATCGATGGTATAAACTATGGAGAGGAGTTTAAGAAAATTGCCGAGTTTTTAAGGGAATTAAAACCAGATATAGCTTACATAGCGGTTCCTACGAGGCCTCCTTGGGAAAAGTGGGTAAAGCCACCTAGAGAGGAGGTTATCAACATGGCTTTCCAAACCTTTGCCGATGCGATTGGAGAAGAGAGGGTTGAGTACCTTATAGGATATGAGGGCAATGCCTTTGCCTTCACAGGAAACGTGAAGGAGGATATACTCAGCATCACTGCAGTTCATCCAATGCGTGAAGATGCCTTAAGAGAGCTCTTGAAGAAAGCTAACGCCGAGTGGAGTGTTGTGGAAAAACTTGTAGATGAGGGAAAACTGATAGAACTTGAATATAGAGGAAGGAGGTTTTATATGAGAAAATTGAAAAGCCGGGAGCTACCCTAAGATTTGCTCTTTAACCACTTCTGCAATCTCCCTGAGGGCTGTCGATGCTTTTGACTCTGGAAATGCTTCCACTACAGGCTTAAGCATTGTCATGCTTTTCGGAATTGCTCTATCGTAGGGGACTTCACCAATTATTGGTATGTCCTCTTCCTCGGCAAATTCATATAGACCCTTAAATTCGGGATTTAAATCTGCTTTGTTGATTATTAGATATGCTGGCTCCCTAAAGTGTTGAACAACTTTGTAAACCCTCTTTACATCGCTTAGGGAAGCTGGAGTCGGCTCTGCAATAAGTATTGCAACATCAGCTCCTCCGAGACTTGCTATAACTTGGCATCCTATTCCAGCTGCTGAATCAACTATCATATGCTCTATTCCTTCCTCTTTCATAATTCTTTTAGCCCATTCTTTCTCTTCTGTAACAAGCTTCCCGCTATTTGGCCTTCCCACATCAAGCTGAGCTGAAATTAATGGAAAGCCGTATTTGGTTGTTGTCTTTTGGATTATGCCTGAGCGAACTTCCTTTAATGTAATTACCCCTTCCACAGGACATACTAGCTTACAAACTCCACAACCTTCACATGTTAACTCGTTAACCACATAATTCCCATCAACGATCTTTATGCAGTCGTAAGGACATCTCTCAGCACATATACCGCACTTTATGCATGTTTCACTGTTTATTTTTGCAACTTTTGCACCTACAAGCTCTTTTTCCTTTTCCCATCTATCAACACCAAAGATGAGGTGAAGGTTTGGAGCATCGGCATCAGCATCAACCGCTATTAAAGGATACTCATCTTTGAGTATGTATATGAGTGAAGCAGCAACACTTGATTTCCCAACGCCACCTTTTCCACTCGCTATTGCGATCTGCATTTTAATCACCCCAAATAATTGGCTATTTTCTCAGCAAGGTCTTTGAAGATCTCTGCTTCTTTGTTGTTGGTTAGAACTATTGGTTCCCCTTTGACGTAACTCCTGATGATAGCTTCGCTATATGGGATTTCTGCGACTATCTCGGCATTGTAGTTTTGCACCATCTTCTCTATTCTTTCCTTTTTCCCAAGGTCACTTCTGTTAATCACAACCCACGCTTCCATGCCCATGAGCCTGCCAAGCTCTAGGATGAGGGCTAAATCATGGAGGCCCAATGGAGTCGGTTCAGTAACCGCTATGAGGAGCTTTGAATCTTCTAATGCTTTGGAGACGGTATTGCTTGTACCAGCGGCAGTGTCTACAAGCAGGAGTTCCCTGTTAAGGGATTTTGCTCTCTTTTTTGCCACGGTTACAATAGGCATGGCCCTTTCTTCTCCTTCTAACAGTTTTCCAGTAACTAAAGGAAACCCGTAATGAGTCTCAGTAAGATATGTATGTCCCATGAGTTTTTGGCTCTCCAATATTGCCCCCGTAACAGGGCAAATTATCTCACAAGCCCTGCATCCAGAGCACAGAGTGGGTATTAGAAAAGGCGTCCCGTCCTTCATTGTGATTATTGCCTTCTCTTCACAAACCTCTGCACATTTTTTGCACCTGGTACACTTTGAATAGTCAAAGCGTGGCATGAACATTTTGACTGGTTCCTCGTTTTGCAACTCAATTCCAAGAAGGATATGGTCATTTGGCGCCTCAACGTCTAAATCCGCCAGGGTTAAGTCAAAATACTCCTGTAAAGCTATCGCAAGGTTGATGGCTACCGTTGATTTCCCTGTTCCACCTTTGCCCCCGCTCACGGCTATCTGCATTTCTCCACCTCCAGAGTTAGGGAAACCTAAAAGTTTAAAAATTTTGTGCATATGCTATGATGGTGATAAGAGGTGCATAGAAGTAGTGTTTGAGATGGAAGATGATAGTGCTCTCACCAGTGCCCATTACTCCAGAGTTCTTTGCTATCTATGAGATCTGCGAAGATTGTAGCTTTAAATTCCTAGAGCAAAGGACAAATAAGGGAAGAGTCCCCAAGCTAGGGATGTAGATATTGTCTATTTAAGCCCCCTCAATTAGGCTCACCAAAAAGCTTTTAAGTTTTTGTGCATATGCACATAATAGGAGGAGGTGAGGGAAATGAAGATTGCAATACCAAGTGCAAATGGCGGAGGATTAGATGACACAATAGCCCCTGTATTCGCAAGGGCTCCGGCTTTCACAATAGTTGACGTAGAAAACGGAGAAATAAAGAACGTGAAGGTAATTCAAAATCAAGCTATGAATGCTCCAAGTGGAGCGGGCCCAATGGTTGTGCAGAGATTAATAGACGAAGGAGTGGATGTAGTAATAGCACCCCAAATAGGCCCTAATGCAATAGGGGCTCTACAAGCTGCAGGAGTCAAGGTTTACACATTTCCACCGGGAACCCCAATAAAGGAAGCTGTTGAGAAGGTAAGCAAAGGCGAGATTCCACAACCATCCGAATATCCACAACCTTTCCAGGCACCACCACAGGCACCCTATCCACCTCAACAATCTCAAGTCCCACCATACTACCCACCCGCTCCTCAGCCGCAGGCTTACTATCCTCCATTCCCAATGCCAGCAAGACCACCAATACCAGAGCCACCTAGACACAAGGATTGCATCCATTATAAGAACGGCAAGTGTGAATTTTGGAATTTAGCTGTTCATGCTGACGATCCCGCTTGCCCATTTTTCGTCCCAAAGAACGCCCCTTGGAGGTGGTGGTGATGCCGTGGGGTTGGGGCTGGTATTGGTGGAAGCCCTGGCCTGGAAGGGGCCCATTCAGCTGGCTCCCGCCATGGCTGAGGCCTGGATGGGTTTTTGGAAGAGGAGCGTGCTGGTGGCTCTTTAGAGGACCATGGGGATATTATGCATGGCTTAGGAATTACTATCCATACTACCACCCCTGGTGGGGTTACTGGTGGGAGTGGTGAATTCTTTCCTCTGAAATTTTTATTTTTGCGTTAGATTTGGTCAAAAGTAAATGGAGGTGACGCTCATGCCAAGAGGATGGGGAAGAGGTAGAGGCAGAAGAGGAAGATGGGGTGGACCTTGGCCAGGGAACGGTCCATTCAGCTATCTTCCACCCTGGCAGAGACCAGGATGGATTTATGGAAGAGGTTCCTGCTGGTACCTTTACGGTGCACCAAGAAGATACTGGCCATATGGTCCGGGCTATTACTGAGCTTCCTCTTTTTACCTTTTTGTGCATAAGCAAAACTTTTAAGTTAGATCCCCCTAACTTTCTTTGGTATTTTATGAGGTGAGTAAGATGCGCTTCATAGTGGCTACTATAAAAGGTGGACTAGAGGATTTCGTTAGTCAGCATTTTGGAAGAACACCAACTTTCACAATAGTGGACGTTGAAGATGGGGAAATAAAGAATGTTAGAGTAGTTCCCAATCCAGGTGCAAGCTCTCCCAGAGGTGCTGGGGTTCAGGCAGCTCAATTTTGCATAAATGAAGGAGTAGAAGCAGTAATAGCTGGGCAGTTCGGACCAAATTCTGCTCAAGTGTTTCAGGCATCGGGCATAAAGTTCGTCTCAGCCCCTCCCACAATGAGAGTAGAAGAAGCAATAAGAGCATTTCTAAGAGGAGAATTAACCCAAGCTATATTTGGGCCTGAAGGGGGAGCTGGAACGGGTAGAGGCCGTGGCATGGGTGGTGGAAGAGGCTTAGGAAGAGGCCAAGGAATGGGACGTGGAAGAGGAAAGGGAGGATGGTGACCAGCTGATATCAAGGGAAAGCCGTTTATACTTCTCCCCCCTATTCTTTTTGGTGAACCTTATGAAGTACAGCAAACTTGCTGTGAAGATTTTGGAAGATGAAAAAGAGATATACTATGACCCAGTTTATCATGGCAGAACTCTGAAGGTTTTTGGCATCGATGACGACCCTACAAGGGTTATAGAATACATAGGAGACCAATTTCTCAAAAAAGAGTACGGGCTGATTTTCTTCGACACAAGGGGGAGGTATCCCAAGGAGAAATTCGACACCGTGATAAAGATAGAGGATAACAAGCCCACAGGTCTTGATCCCATAAAGATGGTTGAAAAGGGTCTCTTAAAGAACTTTTACACTGCAGCCACAATAATTCAAACCATATACGGATTGGACCGCTCTCTCACAGATAAGCTCTATGCAGACATCCTAGGGGGCAAAGTCAAGAGTGTAACAGATGCAGCAAAGTCAAAAGAGCACTACGGAGAAGTTATAAGAGAAGTTTACACTTTCCTTGACGAGGTCTTTTTTGAGGGCGAACCTCCGGAGCTCGGTAAAAGCATTTTAGTTGACTTCGGAAGAACCTACAGCATAAGTATTGTTGGAATGGCATTTTTAATCCTCGCGGCAGCTGTTAAAGATAGAAGAAGCACGTTGATTGGAATTGACGATGCGGCGGTTCTCTTCTACACGACCCCAGGGAGTGCTGCTATCCCTCTATTGACCCAGCCCATGAGAGGAAGGGTTACCCTTTTGGGCTCAAGATACGTTAGGGAGAGCATTCTCAACATACCAGGGCCAACTTTAGTGCTGTACAACGATCCAGATTTGCAGAGCATGATCTACGAAGCGAATGGTGTTCCTCAGGGTGATATGAGAAAGCACGTTCTTAAAGGAGAAGGAGCTTTTATTTGGAGAACAACACAGACTTTGGAGGTTGAGTTTGGAAGGCTTCCGTTTGAGGGGTGAGAAATGAAAATCACAGTACTCTTTGAGAATCATGCTGGGTTTAAGAAGGGCCTTCTCGGATCTCATGGCTTTTCAGTTTTAGTTGAACACAGGGGAAAGAGGGTTTTGGTAGATACCGGAAGTGATGGAAAGGTTTTGCTCCATAATATGAAAGCCCTTAACATTTCACCCGAGGAGGTTGATGTTGTGTTTCTCACCCATGGCCATTACGACCACACTGGTGGACTGGAAGAGTTTTTAAAGGCAAGAAAAAGCTCCATAGACATCTACGCCCACCCTCACGTATTCTTGAGAAGGATCGCACTGAAACCCAAGCGTAGGGAAATTGGAATTCCTTTTTCGCAAGAACATTTAGAAAAACTTGGGGCGAATTTTATTCTTGATAAGAAGCCATTAAAGATTTTTGATGGAGTTTGGAGTAGTGGAGAGATCGAGAGAGTAACTTGGGATAAGAGAGTTGGATATATTGTGAAAGACAAGGAGCTCATCAAAGATCCTGTTAGGGATGATATAGCACTAGTTGTAGAAGATGGAGAGAATGTCATTGTAATAACGGGTTGTGGTCATAGTGGAATCTTAAACATAATAATGCATGCTCAAAGCTTGTTGAATAAACCTGTTAAGGCCCTAATAGGAGGTTTCCATCTGATGGGATCTAACGAGAAATTATTGAAGGATGCAATAAGGGGTCTAGAGGAGTTAGGTGTTCAAAAACTTTATGCAGGTCATTGCACGGGTTTTGAAGCAATGGCATTATTTATGTACACTTTTGGAAAAAACTTTGAGCCCCTATATGTTGGAAAAGTGATAGAGTTTTAGAGTAGCGCTTATAGGTATATGCCCAGAAACCCAAATATTGAAAGATTTCAGGACAATATTTTGAAAAGGAAACCTAAATTTTTGTTTTTCAAACTATTTTTTACGAATTATATTTTTTAAGTAGTATGTTATTTGGAATTCCTAATCATGTTAGACTAACCTAAAAATCATGTTTTCATATGAAGTATGTTTCCTTTACAAACAGAAAACTATTTAAAGATTGTTAGATTAGACTAATCATAGATTATTAGGAAAACCTAGCAGATATGTATGAAAGTGTCCATGGGGGTGGGCATATGAGATTGAACGAAGTTATGCCTGGAGAAGTTGTAAAAGTTAAGAGAATTGTTGGAGGTCCTAAGGCTCGTCTTTTGGACATGGGGCTTACACCAGGAACTAAAATTAGGGTAATTAAGAGAGCTCCACTTGGAGATCCCATAGAAATTGAAGTTAGGGGGTATAAACTTTCACTCCGACTTGAAGAAGCTGGATATATAGAGGTGGAGTGAATGTTTCCATTAGCTTTTGTAGGAGAAGGAAAGAGAGTAGTCCTAAAATACTTCGCTGGAGGGCATGGAATTTTTAGAAAACTTGTGGATATGGGACTAAACCCGGGAAGTGAAATTTTTGTTGTTAGGAATCAAATGGCTGGCCCTTTAATTATTTCAGTTAAAGGAGGACAAATTGCCCTTGGAAGAGGTATAGCTATGAAAATCTACGTGGAGGTGAAAGAATGAAAGAAGTAGTAATAGCTCTAATTGGAAATCCCAATACTGGTAAGAGTACTATCTTCAATGCTTTAACTGGTTTAAGGCAACACGTTGGTAATTGGCCTGGGGTAACAGTTGAGAAAAAAGAAGGAGAACTTGAGCATAAAGGAATAAAGTTTAAGGTTGTTGACTTACCTGGAGTTTACGGTTTAACCGCCTATTCTATTGATGAAAAGATTGCAAGAAATTTTATTGTCCAAGAGAAACCAAAAGTTGTTGTTGACATTATAGATGCGTCAAACCTCGAAAGAAATCTCTATTTGGCTTTACAGCTTCTTGAAATTGGGGCAAATGTTGTTATAGCCTTAAACAAAATTGATATTGCGGAAGAGAAAGGGTATAATGTAAATCCAGAAAAACTTGAAGAGTTATTAGGTGTTCCTGTTGTTCCAACAATTGCTTCAAAAGGAGAAGGCATTGATAAATTAAAAGAAAGAATCGCAAAATCTCTTGACAGAAAACCACCAATAGTTGAATATCCAAACTTTGAACCTTATATAAAGAAGCTAATTAAGGTTTTGGAAAAAGATGAGAAATTAACTAGGCAGTATAACTTGAGATGGCTTGCAATAAAACTTTTAGAAGAAGATAATGATGTAAGAGCAATAATTGAAAAGAGTAAAGTGAGAGATGATGTACTAAAAACCTTAATTGATGTGTTCAACGATTTGCACAAAAAATATGGTGATATCGAACTCGCGTTAGCTGATGAGAGGTATAGAATAATTAGCGAAATTGCAAAAAAAGCTGTTACCAAGAAAGAAGAAAGAATTACTTTTACTGAAATGCTTGATGAGGTATTCACTCACAAGTATCTAGGCATTCCAGTATTTTTCAGCCTAATGTGGATGGCATTTAAATTTACTTTTGACGTTTCAGCACCGTTTAGCGATATAATAGACGCATTCTTTGGATGGCTTGGTGATGCAGTTGGAAGTGGTATAGGCAATGATGCTTTAGCTTCACTTTTAAGAGATGGAATAATAGCAGGGCTGGGGAGTGTTTTAGTGTTTTTACCTCCGATTGCCTTTCTATTCCTAGTGTTTTCTTGGCTTGAGGATAGCGGATACATGGCAAGGGCAGCTTTTGTTATGGATAGAGTGATGCACAGATTTGGATTACATGGAAAATCCGTTGTACCAATGATAATGGGCTTTGGATGCAATGTTCCAGCAATAATGGCAACGAGAACACTTGAAGATGAGAAGGACAGAATATTAACAATCTTAATTAATCCCCTAATGTCATGTAGTGCACGTTTACCTGTTTATGCTCTGTTCGCAGGGGCATTTTTTATGGGAAGAGAAGGAACAGTGATAACAAGCATGTATATCTTGGGCATACTCTTGGCTTTAATCCTTGCTTGGCTCGTTAGGAGGTTTATATTCAAAGGACAGCCTTCACATTTTGTCATGGAATTGCCTCCATATAACAAACCCAATTGGAGAACAATATTTGGAGTTACTTGGACAAGGACAGAAAAATTCTTGAAAAAAGCTGGAACAATAATCTTTGCAACGATGATTATAGTCTGGCTTTTATCAGTCACTGGACCAAGTGGATATCTTGGTTCAAACGCACTTGAAAGTGGTGAATTATTAGCAAAGTCGTGGGTTGCAACAATAGGACGTGCCTTGGAACCAATATTCAAACCATTTGGATGGGACTGGAAAGCTGGAGTGGCTTTGTTCTTTGGTTTTCTTGCTAAAGAGGTTGTTGTTGGAACAATGGGAATACTTTATGGGGTTGGGGAAGAGAGCTTACCTTATGCTTTAGCATCAAGTAGTGCTTTTACTCCAGTAACCGCTTTTGCTTTCATGGCTTTTGTTCTAATTTACGTCCCTTGTGTTGCTACAATTGGTGTAATTAAGCAGGAAGCTGGAACAAAATGGGCTCTCTTTGCTCTTCTCTATGAGTTGCTGTTAGCTTACTTAGTGGCATTAGTGATAGTGTTAATAGGAGGTGCATTGCTATGAAAATAAAAACCGTTAAATATTTAACCTTAATCTTTGGCTTCCTCTATCTTATTTACGGTATTATAGAAAGCTTAAGCTACTTTGGAAGAGAAATGACAGTGATAGTGTCCCCAACAGGAGATTTATTTGTTGGTTTTGTATTATTAACAATAAGCGCAATTTACTTAACAGGGTTCAAAAAGGCATTGGAAAATGACTTTAAAGCAACATCCTATCTTTATGCCGGCTCAATTTTAAGCATTGGACTGGCTATACTAGCTTTGCTTGTTATTGGTGCTGATGCGATTGAAGCATATCTCCTAAAGAGCGAAGACTTCATTGGATGGACTCCATTGGATGATGTAACATCTTATTTAGTATTAGGGCTTCTTTCAATCTTTGCGTACTTGTCAGTTAAGGATGTTTCAAAGAAACCAGTAAAAGTTTAGTAACCATGAGCATTACGCTTTCTCTATCTTTTTTTAATTATAGGATGGAGCTCACGATGAAAACATCATATGGATAAAAAACCACTCTCATGCATTAGCATCATTCAATACCTTTAGAAGGAAAGTTGATACTAAGCCGATACAGTTATTTAAGAAAGGGTGCAATGATACCCGTTGATGGTGGGAGACTAAACTCTGTGTTCTGATGTTTTTCTTTTTTATACCGAAATTAAGAAGTAACTCTTGAAAATGATGTGATGAACTTAATGGAAAACTGTTTATACATCATATATCATATGAAAACTTGGTGAGACTTTATGAAGTACAGCTTGCTGTAAAAAGTTTGGAGTACGAAGAAAAGGAGGCTATGTTAAATGTTTACTAAATTTGTTAAAGAGCACAAAAAAAGCATTCATCAATTATTTAATTTAATGTGGGAAACCACAGAATATATACGAAAACAACTTGCAGAACAAGGATATTCTGTAGGACCATTGGTGCATGGAATTGAAAATTATATTCTTATTGATGGTAAATTTGAGCCAGCGCATTATCCAACACCTGAATTTGGGTTTCCTTATGGAGTTGTTGGATGTACACTTGATGGTCTTTATTTTGTAATGGCTATAGAAGTCTCATCGATTTCCGCAGAATTTTTGAAAGAAATCATCAAAGAATTCCCACAGATTCAAATATACGGAGGAAAAGACTTTACACGCAATTTTTATCCGCCTCCATCTCAAGAAGAGGTAATTCTCCAAGATATCAAAAGCTCGGGTGAAGAAACAATTCAACTTGAGATTATTATTTCAGAGCTTTGGGATGAATCTAAAAAAGCATCCGTTCAACTGATAAGTGGTATTGAAGAGCTTGTTAGGATAGCCCGTTCACATAAAATAAAAATTGTAAATCCTCTGCAATCGCCAAGATATAGAGTGAAAAGATATTGTCGGGATAACTGGGGCGCTACTTCCTGAAGCCATTCAGTTATATCTGGGGGACTCAAACCGAGAATGAATTCGGGGGTCTGTCCGTCGTGAGTTTTTAGGGAGGAGCGTGAGCAAACGTCCTCCTGTTTAAATCAACCCTCACGACGGACTTGGGACTCATCAACCTCAACTCCCCTCCGGGTTCATTGGA
>CAYNRW010000041.1:0-1405 GCA_964399725.1 uncultured Thermococci archaeon
GTGGCCTCCGGCAGGATCAACCGGAATTGCTATTAGGAGTACGGCCGGTGGGACTCCCCTCGAAGGGGAGTACCATAAAACCCATCCGGGGTTTGGTCGGGGTGTTGGGCCTGCCTTACCCCCGAGGGGTCCCCTTTCGGGTTTCCTCGGGAGCGCACTTTGCTGTGCCCAAGGCTGGAGGGCGGGGTTCATTGTTGGGTGCTTTGCACCCACTCCCCTCGACGCCGCCGTTTTATGCCTGGGCTTTGGGCGCCCTTATTCGGGCGCTCCACCCTATAGCCCGAGACCCCCGCAATGAAAAATTTTTGCAAAGCCTTGAGAAGTCATGTTTTTAACAAAGAAACTGTTAAAAAAGAGTTTGACTGCGCTAGATTTTAGACATTTATATGACCAAAATCCACCATTAAACACAAATCTAAAATCCCTTTCTAAACCAAACCATTAAAAAGCACCTGAAAATACTCAAACAAATAAAAACAAAAGCATTAGAAGGCATTCTAAAGTGTTAAAATATCCTCAACAAGGCTTATCTTCGAAACTGGAGTTGGAATAGTATTGGTCACAGCAAGTTCATCAACTGCTCTACTAACTCTCTCAATCGCTCCCTCAGCAAAAACTCCATGGGTTGCAGCAACGAATATTTTCTCGGCCCCCATTCCTCTAAGTATGTTAGCCGCTTTTATCATTGTACCCCCTGTGCTTATAATGTCATCAACTATAAGCACATTTTTTCCTTCCACATCAACTTCCACTGGGGTCATCTGAACTTCTGTTGGAGAGATACGCTTCTTTTCGAAGTAACTAAACTCCAAATTGAGCAACTCTGCAACGGCTTTTGCCCTCTCCAAAGCACCCTTATCTGGAGCTAAAACCAATCCATCACCAAGCTTTTCCCTGAAGTACTCGGCTATAGCCCTAGCAGGGCTTAAATTAACTGCTTTTCCAGGGAAGTATCTCAGAGTTTTTGGGTTATGGAGGTCAAAGACGTAAAGTTCATCATAGTAAAGACCAAGCGCCTTCATAATGGCTCTAACGCTTATCGGTTCTCCATCTTTGGTTACCCTGTCCTGCCTTGAATAAGCCAAATATGGTACAATTGCCTTAAGATGTTCAAATCCTCTCTCTCTGAGTGCATCTCCCAAGAGAAGGAGCTCAACAAGGTGCTCATCTTGAGGGTTAAAAGTAGACTGAACAACAATAGCTTCTTTTCCCTCTCCGAGAACTCTCACATACTTTTCTCCATCGGGAAACTTCTTTATCTCAACATCTAATACCTCTTTGTTGTATTTGTCTGCTTTCATCTTGATCTCTTCTTCCATATGATATGCCCCACTCCCCAGCACTATTTTCATCATGATCACCTCAAAGAGAATAGGCTTAACTTTTAATACTTTTTTCATACTAA
>CAYNRW010000041.1:1505-11033 GCA_964399725.1 uncultured Thermococci archaeon
ACTTTTTTCATACTAACAAAACCGCTATGATCCCAGCAAGAAAAATACCATCAAAAGTGCCAGCACCACCTATGCTAACCATTGGCGCTCCGAGATCTTTAAGTTTGTCCCAGTTTAACAAATCGGCCCCTATGAGAACACCCATTGTACCGCTTGTATATGCCACTAGAGGCTTATTTGGGGTCCCTATAGTAAGGGCAAGGAGAGCAGCAACTAACGGAGGGATAAAGGTTGGAAGTGCTATACCCAATCCTTTCACGGGTCTTGAAAAAGCCTTGCTGATTATCGTTGAAATAAAAACAGCGATCACTACTCTAATCAAAAGCTCATTCTGTTCAAGAATTATAAGCCTCAATATCTCGTAAAGGACCACGCTAAGCGGAACAAGAGCCCCTCCAACGTTAACACTAACCACTGTTTTTTGCTCCCCCCAATCAACATATGGAACCGGATAAGTGATGCCAAAAAATGACACTTTGGCGACCCTAACAATCGGTCCGTAGCTCCTGATTTCCTTAACCGGGATGTTGATGAAGCTTCCTATTAAGGATGCCCAGAACAACGTAAAAGCGACCGGGAGAGGAAGGCCCAGCTTTTGAAATGCCAGAGTTATTGTACTTGCAAAGAGTAGGAAGAGAATCGACAGCAGAAGGATCAGGAGGATTAAGAAGGGCAAAGTCAGAGGGAGAAAAAAGTATCTCCTCACT
Source organism: uncultured Thermococci archaeon (assembly GCA_964399725.1). Taxonomy (GTDB): domain Archaea; phylum Methanobacteriota_B; class Thermococci; order Thermococcales; family Thermococcaceae; genus Thermococcus_A. The sequence continues at coordinate 2,213 of CAYNRW010000041.1, forward strand.
CTTTGAACCCCCTGATATTAACCCATATTTGAGCACCTTTAGGCATTATAACTTCCAATGGTTTCTCAAATTTTACCGGATTTTTGAAGACCCATGCATAGAGCCTCTTGCCGTTTGAATATTCCTTCAAGAACTCATACTCGGCCATGTGCTTTTCCTTATAAGCTTTTAATTCCTCGGGTGTGAAGGGGCCCAAAACATCTACAAGTTCAGCTTTCCCTATTGCAAAACCTCTGTTTATAATGTAAACTTCCCCTCTAATCCTGGTGGAGCTTTTTCTGATTTCCCATTTCTTCTTTCCTTCCACGATCCATGAAGCAAATGGCTCTTTGACTATTAATCCCTTCATATGCCTTCAAATCGAAATAATGATAATTCCTTTATAAAACCAACGTTTGATGGGAAAGATTTAAGTGGAGTTTCAATCTATTACTCTCGGAGGCTACGCCCATGAAGATTATTTGGTATGGTCACGCGTGTTTTTGGATTGAAATAAATGGCGTGAAAATTCTGATAGATCCCTATGAATATGTCAACGATGATGCCATAAACGGCATCGACTACATATTAGTTACCCATGAACACATCGACCACTACGGCAAAACACCACTTCTGGCGAGACTTAGGGATGCTACCGTTATAGGACCAAAGCCCGTTTATCTTATGGCAATAAGCGATGGAATAACTAAAGTCATGGAAATAGAAGGAGGTCAGGAGATAGAGCTTGAGAACGGGGTTAAAGTGAGGGCAATATTCGTGGAGCATCCCTCAAGTCAGTACCCGTTGGGATACATTATCTCCAATGAACGAAAGACACTTTTCCATCCCGGAGATACGTATTACAGCCCAATTTTCAAGAATTTCCGGGGAAAGATAGATATCCTCTTTGCACCAATAAGCGGAAGATCCACTGCAAACGTAAGGGAAGCGGCAAACATAGTTGAAGTAATTCGGCCGAAAATAGTAATACCGATGCACTACGGAGTTTACAGCGAGGGAAACGTTGAGGAGCTCATTAAAGAGCTCAGAGAGAGAAGAATATGGGTTCTTGTAAAAGTTCCCGAAGTTGAAAAGCCCTTTGAAGTATGACGGTGTGGATAATGCTGACCACCGGCAGTAAGGGCTTAGACAAATTACTTGGTGGGGGAATAGGTAGGGGAGTACTAACTCAGATATATGGGGCATTTGCTACCGGAAAAACCACCTTAGCAATGCAAGTGGGTCTTTTAAATAATGGAAAAGTCGCGTATATAGATACTGAAGGAGGGTTCTCCCCCAAGAGATTGGCTACTATGGCAGAGACAAGAGGATTTGATAAAGAAAGAACACTCCAGAAATTTCTAGTGTTTGAGTCGTTCGATTTCAAAGAGCAGAAGAAAACAATTTCAGGTCTTAAAAAGATCGTAAATGAAAAATTTTCCCTGATTGTTGTGGACTCGATAACCAACCATTACAGGATAGAGGAAAACAAAAGTGCGGTTACTGCAGATCTCGGAAAGCAACTTCAGACTCTGTTTTGGCTTGCAAGAAAGTATAATCTAGGAGTCATTATCATAAATCAGGTCTATTTTGACTCAAAGCACAACGTCCTAAAACCAATAGCCGAGCATACGCTGGGATATAAATGCAAGGACATCCTCAGATTGGAAAAGCTGAGAAATGGGTTTAGAATCGCAGTTCTAGAAAGGCATAGGTTCAAACCAGAGGGAGGGATTGTTTACTTTAAAATAACGGATAAAGGGATAGAGGATGTGGAAAAAATTAAATCTTCTCAAAAAGCTCCTGAGTTAGTCTTACTATAGCTTTGTATAGCTTTTCGCTTATAACTCCGTCCTCATAGTGCCTCTTGAGATCGTCTTTGTCTATAATCTCCTTCTTTCCATCGGGCCACTTTACGATGTCAACCTCCAAATCAACGTATCTTGCCCTATCCGGGTATATCTCAACGGGAGTGCATATGTTGTAGTACTCTCCCTTCAAATTGCCCTCTCTATCATAATAGCTGTGTTTAAACCACCATTTTCCTTCTTCAATCTCTGTTATTGAGTAATCGCCAGCCTCTATTGGTAAGTCCAACCCATCGTAGAATCTACCAGGCTTTAGGTTCCTTTTCACCTTCAGTTTTAATGGATTTAGGGAAACCTCAACAACTTCTCCAGGGCCTATCTTGATTATTTGACCATCTGGCTTGATGTGTTCAAGTCTAAAAAGCCATCCTTTCTTTGGCCCTTTGTTATTAGTTAACGCCTCTAAAAAGCCTTCGCTAACTTTTCTTCTCTGAGAGGGGATTTTACTTAGAATTCCCTCCGCAATTTCAACAGCAAATCCAAATTCGGGATCATATGCCTTAAACTTGTGATGTCCCTCTATTGTGGGAGTTGTAGCATTTCTTATGTCATCAAGCTTTGCCTTTGCCGCGCCACCAAATTCAACTTCATAGATATCTCTGCCCTCGACTATTTGGGCAGGAGCGGAGTATTTTTCTACCTCTTTCAGCTTTTCAGCAATCCTTGAAAGCTTTATTAGCTCATCCCGAAGGAGATTCCAATCTTTATATGCGGCTGCAGTTCTCCACAAAACTCCCCATTCACCAAGATCAACGCTTAATCCAAGTATCCTAAGCCTTTCCCTTTCCGACTGATCTCTGATTTTCCTTGAGATCTTCACATGCCTTTGCGCCCCAACCGGTTTTGGGATAAGCACTGCGTAATCGCCGGGTATGGTAAGTAAGACGCTCAAATGAGGGAGGAGGTTGTTTTTCTTGACCTGAACAAGCACTTCGTCCCCTTCAACAGCATCCGGGAATTCTTCAATTAATAAGGTGCCTATTGCATTTCCTATGTCCACATACACATACCTTTCGTCCTTTTTAACAACAATCCCCTTGTATATCCCATAAAGTTGGTAAGGCATCTTTCTAAAGAAAACGTCTAAAAACCTCTCCTCAAAAACTTTTTTGACTTCTTCCACTTTTGTTCCAACCAATACAACACCGTGGGAGTCTTTTTTATCCTGAATATCCACATCGAACTCATCATAGACTTTTTCAATGCCCAGTCTTTCGGCGATCTTCTGACTCGGCTGGCTTATCTTAAAGCCCTCGTCAAGGAACAACTTTGTCAAGGCAGTGCTGTATATTCCCCTAATCCTCACCGAAACCTCTGAGTTTGTAGACATATTCACCACCTCTTTCCCGTTTTTCCACAATACCAATGAGCGTCAAGCCTTCGAGGATTTTAGCGGCATGCTCTCTCTCAACCCCGCTGTTCTTTTCTACATTTCTCACTTCAACCCACAGCAGTCCCTTTGAATGCCAGTCTCTCAAAGCTTCTTCAACTTTATGTACCCACGAGGGGCTGTTGTAGAGGTAGTAAATGAATGAGATTAAGAGTTCAAGTTTTTCATCCAAATTTTTTATTCTTTTTATTTTGTCAACAACATTGGCTGGTGGTAGTTTCTTCTCTCCACTTATAAATATAAGCCCCTCAAGTTCTCCCCTTAGTTTTTGAATTGTTTGAGTTATGGAATAATCATACACCCTATAGAACTGTAACAACCTCTGAATGGATGCGTTTATCCTGGCTTTTTCAGTGAAGCTCATCTTTGGACTTTCAACCAGAAGAAGGAGCTCTTCTAATCGGAATTTCATTTGATGCTCGTTTTTTTGAAGCTCCTTTGCGAGCCGTTCAAAATTTCCTTCTAAAAGGGGAGACATATTCGCTATTTGAGATGCTACATCAAATTTCTTCTCAATAATTCCATAAAGCTCGGACAACACGTTTTTTAACTCTTCAAAATTCCAAGATGATGAGAATGAGTAAGCACGAAGAAAGCCTTTCTGAAAATCTTTGTGAAGAGCCTCGGCTTCTTTAACAAGCTCACGAATTTTATTTGTGTCCACTTGCATCCCCCAAGATTATATACTCCTCATTGTTCTTTTACTTTTCGCAGCCTTTGTTGTTAACATAATTGTTTACCCAAAATCTTTTTTTAAAGCAATAGCGTTTTAATTAGTAGAGGGGAGCACATGGTTTTAGTGGATCGCTTTGGAAGACCGGTAACAAACCTGAGAATTTCTCTCACAAACGAGTGCAACTTAAAATGCTTCTACTGCCATAGAGAGGGGCAAGGCCTCAGCTTCCAAGAGATGACGCCGGAAGAAATAGAAAGAATAGTCCGGATAGCATCCCAGCTCGGCATAAAAAAGGTCAAGCTAACAGGGGGAGAGCCAACGATTCGAGAGGATATAGTAGAAATAGTGAGAAGAATAAGGCCCTATGTTGAAGATCTCTCCATGACCACCAACGGAACAAGAATGAAGCTACTGGCAGAGCCTTTAAAAGAAGCAGGACTTGACAGAGTAAATATAAGCCTTGATACCCTTGACAGGAAAAAGTATAAAGATATTACGGGATTTGACGTTCTTCCTCAGGTTCTTGAAGGAATTGAGAAAGCCATCAAACTTTTCTATCCAGTTAAGCTCAACATGGTTGTCATGAAAGACCTCAACGACAGGGAAATATGGGACATGATAAATTATGCCGCTCAGAAAAAGGCTATTCTTCAGCTGATTGAGATTGAAGTGCCAAGGGAGATGGAAAATTCATGCTTTTTTAAAAAATACTTCTACTCGCTAAAACCTCTGGAGGAGAAATTTGAGAAGATTGCAGTAGAGATCAGGGAGAGAAGAATGCATAGGAGGAGAAAATACTTTATTCCAACGGATTACGGGATCGCTGAGGTTGAAGTCGTTAGGTCAATGCACAACACAATCTTCTGCGCAAACTGCACTAGGATAAGGCTCACTTCCACAGGCCATTTAAAAACCTGCCTCTTGAGAAGGAATGACTTGATAGACATCGTAACTCCAATAAGGAACAACGCTTCCGATGAGGAACTTATCGAAATTTTCAAAAGGGCCATTCTCATGAGGGAGCCATACTGGAAATGAAAAACCATTTAAATATGTTGGGGATATCACACATATGGTGAAACAATGTACCTGAACCTTCCCGGAGTTCTAATGGGGGCTGCCCTTGCAATAGTGGGGATACTCCTCAGTATGAGAGTTTTTAATTACTATAAAAACATTCAAGAACCCGGGAAAAATCTGGCTAAGAACTCTCTAATTTCTATTTCCCTTTTTACTGCAGGCGCACTTGGGGTTGTGATTGATTCTCTAACTGAAGCCAAGTTATGGTTTATCATGGCGGGTTTCTATACCCTCTCTTACATGCTTTTGATTTCCTCCGTTATATATTACCTCAGAGTTCTAAGCTCTCAAGAAGCAAAGCCAAAACAATATCGCGAAAAAACCCCGATTTTACCAATAACCGGCGCATACGTGTTTAAAAAGCCAGCAAGTTCCAATGGGCTGACATTTCTGTTAAGGAATTCAAGCGGGTTGCTTGTTGTAAGCAGAACCAAAAAGGAGTTATGGGTGAAAAAATACCAGTTGGAGCCGGATAAATTTATATGGCTAAGCAGATTGGAAGGGGAAGATATAGGAGATCCTACAAAGCTTCACGTGATTCAAGATGTTATTCTCAGGTTTTTAATAGAGAAAGGAGGAAGAGCAGTTGTATATTTCGAAGGAATTGAATACCTAATTCTCTACAATGACTTTTCTTCAATTGCAAAGTTTTTGTTCTCACTTAAGGATTATGCGATCTCCAATGAGTCGATGCTTATCTTATACCTCCCACCCAATGCTCTAGATATGACCCAAGAAACTATACTCTTAAGAGAATTCCAAGAGAAGAAAGAGGAAGAACTACTCGAGGAAATTTTCCAAAAATTGTTCGTGGCAGTGTTAGAGGGAGAGAGCCATGCCAGCAGTCAGAGTAAAGAAAATTGAAGCAGAGAAGGCGAAGGAAATCCTTAAGCGGGCAGGGGTTTATAATGGGAAGAGAAGACCAAAGAGAGATGAAGAATATATTCTCCTACCAATAAAAGATCCAAAGAAAGCCCGAAGTCTGGGGTTTGAAGTTGTGGATGTTGAACTACCTCTTAGACCAGAAAGACAGATCTACAAGAACCTTGAGAGCATTTTGAAGGAGAAGCTCACAGAAGAAGAACTAAACTTTCTTAGGCGTTATGACGTTATAGGCGACATTGCCGTAATTCAAATCCCTCCGGAGATAGAGCACAAAGAAAGGGACATAGTTGACGCCTTACTTAAGGTGCATCCTTTTCTAAAGGTAATAGCTAAAAAAGGGTTCCACAGAGGCACTTTCAGGATAAGGGAGTATTCAATAATATGGGGAGAAAAGAGGCTCACAACAATACACAAGGAGAACGGCGTAGATATCAAGGTTGACTTAAGTAAGGTCTTTTTCAACCCTCGAATGAAAGGGGAACGCTATAGGCTAGCCCAGCTCGTGAATGACGGAGAAAAAATTCTCCTTATGTTTGCCGGCATTTTGCCATATGCACTTGTAATTGCTAGATATAAAGCTGCAGAAATAACCGCCGTGGAATTAAACGAATACGCAGTAAAGCTCGGCCTTGAGAACATAGAAATGAATATGAAAAAACTTAAGGGCAATATAAGGGTTATCCAAGGGGACGTATTTGAAATTGTGCCCAAACTTGGGACTTTTGACAGGATTATAAGCCCGACCCCAAAAGGCGTGGATGCACTCAGACTAGCGATTGAAAAAGCCGAAAAATGGGTTCATTACTACGACTTTGTTCACGAGAATAAGCTCCAGAACTTTAAAGAAAGAATCATCAACGAGTGTAGGGAACTCAACAAGGAATGCGAGGTAAAAATAAAGAAAGTTTCGGACTACAAGCCCCGAGTCTTTAAGGTCTGCGCGGACATCAAGCTTTTCTAGAGTTATTTTTCATGAAATCAAAGAGAGTTACTTGTTTGGCCTTCTTTTCCTTTTCCTCTTTTGCAGGCTGCTCTTTCTCCTTAGCCTCTTCAATTTCCTCCTCCTTTTCTTCCTCCTCTGATTCTTCTCCGATAGCTTCTTCCTCGACGGTCTCAGCTCTAATTTCTTCAATTCTCACTTCAAGCTCTGTTTTAGTTTCCTTTAGTTTTCTATGGATAGATAACATCTTCCCTTTGATCTTTGCTACCTTTTCTTTATCCCCAGTAAGGAACTCAATCTCCTTATCGCCGAGATCTAAGAAAACCGCTATATGGGCGGCAACATCTAAGTTGTTAACAAATATGGCCTTAAATATCTGCATTGTTTCAATGGCCTCAAGTTTACTCATATGCATCTCCTTCATTATTTTCTTCACTATGGACTCCCTGATAGAGCGCTCTTCCTTACTATCCCTAAGCATTTTAAGAGTTTTTGGGGGATAGAAGCGTATAAACCCCTTTTTCTTCACTCCCGAAACAGCAACTCCCGCAGTCATCATGTCTATTGCATACTTCCATAGCCCGTAGTTCCCTGTTCCTGTTGCCCTTCCCAAGTATATATCCGCCCTGCTTATGGCCTCATATGCCCTCGCAATATCCTCTGGCTTATAATACACATAGGGAATGTTTTCTTCAATCCAAAGAAGAACCTCATCTGGGGTGTTGTCAAGGTTCATAAGAGCCATTTTTGCCCTTTTTGCATTGTCTGTGGCAAATATCGTTCCAAGAGCTTCAAAGATAGATTTTTCAACATCTCTATACGCCAGAACAAGCTCAGCATCTTCCGTCCCACCGCTTACGAGATTTTGGAGATCATTTATTGCCGCCCTCAAGTCCCCTTTAGCCCTTTTTGCAATTTCCTGCAGGACTTCCTTAGGAACAAAAATGCCCTCCGCCTTTATAATCCTAAAGAGGGCCTTTAAAATATCTCTCTGGCTTAAACGCTTGTACTCCACGATTTCTGCTTTATTTCTTATCTCCAAAGGTACTTCCCAGTACTTGTTGGCGGACATTATTATAGGATTCCTGGCCTTGTCTATGAGCTTTGCTATCTCCTTTGCTCCCGAAGGCTCTATGTTATCGGCTTCATCAAGGAAGATCAGCTTTCTTCTCCTTCCAAAGACATCCATTGTATATGCAGCGTTAAGATAACGCTCTATTTTCCCAAAAGTTCTCTCATCACTTGCGTTAAGTTCAATTACTTCAAACTTATACTCGTTGGCCAGTGCATAGACGGTCGTGGTCTTTCCGCTACCGGGAGGACCGGCAAGGAGGAGGGCTTTTTTCTTGGGGGTTCCATGAAACCAGCTTTCAACCCATGCCTTAACCTTTTCCAATGCCTTTTCCTGATTTACTATGTCCACAAGCCTTTTTGGTCTATACTTTTCAACCCATGGCAGCATTTGGGCTCACCTAATCCTTGCCAAGCAGGGTAAATTGAGCGAGCAACGCTTCAAGCTGAATCATTTCATTTGATCCCTCAACAAGCCTAAAGTTGTACTCTCCGATTTTATCTGCTAAGGCAACCTTCTTTGGTTCGCTTATTGGAAGGTTAAACACTTCTTTGTGCATCTGTATAAGGACATCCTCTCCGCTCAAACCTTGCTTTAAGAGTATTTCCCTCAGTTTGTCCCTAGCCTTGAGGAAGTTCCCTTCCAATGCTAGAAGCATCATTTCCCTAACATCTTCTGGCCTAGCCCTGCTTGCAACTAAAAACACGTTCTCATCTGTTATCTTGGTATCAAGGGCCGCTGCCGCCTGTAGAACGTTTATTGCTCTCCTTAAATCTCCCTCAGCCACATAAAGTATCGCTTGAAGACCCTCCTCGGTCAGCTCGAGCCCCTCGGTTTCAGCTATATATTTCAATCTCTTTGCAACATCCTCATCTTTTAGCGGCCTAAAGCGGAATATTGCACATCTCGATTGTATGGGTTCGATTATCTT
>CAYNRW010000042.1:0-10992 GCA_964399725.1 uncultured Thermococci archaeon
ATGGGCAAGATAGTTAAAACCATGGAGAAGCCAAGAGACCTCCAGGTTAGTGAAGAGATAACTCAGTATACAGCACTTGGAGGAAGAATGGAGAAAACTGGAGACGTTTTATTATTAGTTAGGCCAGATTACACGATATTTGACGAGATGAGGAAGACAAGTGATTTTAAGATCTACGCTGATCTAAGGCTGGCTGGAGTAGGAATGATCGGTGTTGTGCACGCCACAAAGCCCATAGACGCTATCCAGAGGTTCATTGGAAGGGTAGAACTCGGAATGATCCCTCAGATAGTTGATACCGTAATATTCATAAAAGCGGGGGATGTTGACAAAGTTCTAACTCTGGAGTACAAGGTCAAAGTTCCTAGCGGAATGACGGAGGAGGATTTAGCAAGGCCGGTTATAGAGGTTAGGGACTTCATGACAGGGGAACTTGAATACGAGATTTACACCTATGGTGAAGAAATAAGTGTTGTTCCAGTAAAGAAAAAAGAGAAGCCACCGGCGATGAAACTCGCAGAGAAAAAGCTCAAACAGGAAATCAAAAAATTCCTTCCTGACGTTTACACAGAAGTTGAGCTTGCAAGTCCGCATAAGGCTATAATATACGCGGATGAATTTGACATTCCCGCAATAATAGGTAAAAAGGGCAAGAGAATCAGCGAAATAGAGAAAAAGCTTGGCATAAGTATTGATGTGAGGAGCTTTGATGAGAAACTTGCAGAAATGCCCAAAGAAAAGATACCCGTAGAAGCTGAAGAAAAGAAAAAGCAGATAGTTCTTAGGGTTTCACCAGATTTTGCGAAGAAGCCCCTCAAATTCTTTGCAGGCGAGCAGTACATTTTCACGGCCACTCCCTCGAGAAAGGGACTTGTAAAGGTTAACAAAAACACTCCAATAGGCAAAGAGCTCAAGAGAGTGCTAGATGCTGGAATTGAGCTTTGGGCTTCCCTTTAATCTTTTTCTGGCTCAGTTGCGAGGGTACTCATCACCCTTCAGCTAGCGAAATTCTCTTCATCGCCCGAAATTTTTATATCTTTGATTCTTTAAGTGTCTTTTGATGAGGTTGATCTTGGCGTCCCAAAGCCCCAGAAGAAGAAAAATACTCTCTAAGTTCTTTGAGAATTTTGATGTTATTCCAAGCAGGGCTAGTGAGGAATCCACCGCAAAAACACCGGAGGAGCATGCCGTTGAAGTGGCAAGGAAAAAGGCTCTTGATGTTTATTCAAGGTACGGTGGCACTGTTGTGGGTGCGGACACAATAGTTGTTCTCAAAGACAGAATCCTTGGAAAACCCAGAAATGAGGAAGAGGTTAGAAAAATGCTTAGAGAGCTAAGTGGAAAAGTTCACAAAGTCGTGACAGGATACTGTATAATTCACAAGGGAAAAGAGATTACGGGATACGTTGTTACAGATGTCAAGTTCCGCGAGCTGAGTGAGGAGGAGATAGAGTGGTACCTTTCCACGGGTGAGCCTCTCGACAAGGCAGGTGCGTATGGAATTCAGGGAAAGGGCGGCATTCTGGTGGAGTGGATAAAGGGGGACTACTACAATGTTGTTGGCTTTCCAATGAGAATAATCCTTGAACTTAAAAATCTGGGATTTAAACTCTCATAAGAGTTCTGAGAAGAATAAATCTTCTTTTTTACCACCGGCTTTTTTGAAAGCCTTTAAACTCCAGCTTATGTTTCCAACGTCTCTTGGCTGATGGGCATCGCTTGCGAAAATAAGCTTGACTCCTCGCTTTATGCACAGCTTTATGAAATCCAACTCCGGCACTCTGTAGCGGGAACTTATCTCAAAGGCCTTTCCATGCTCCTCTGCAAGGTCAACGATTTCCCTATATTCCTCCATTGAGGGATAACCGATGTAGGGGAAAACGTTTCCAAAGTGCCCTATTATATCTATGTTCTCATCCCAGATGGCAAGTTTTATGAGTTCGAGATACTCATCGTATCTCCCGGGGTCAAAGTAAAGGTGAACGGAGGCTATTACATAATCGAGCTTTTTTCTAAAGTCATCACTTATATCAACTCCCTCTGGGAGGATATTAGCCTCTACCCCAGCCAGCACAGGTATCTCGCTTTCCTTTTTAGCCTGCTCTATGAGGGAAAGGTATGAGTTGAGTAAGTGAGGAGTGAAAAAATGTATGTGGTCACTAATCCCGACAATCTTTAGCCCCTTCATCTCAGCCTCGGCTATATTGTCCCTTATATGTCCAATTCCATCAGAAAACCTTGTGTGAGTGTGGAGATCCATCATTTTAGCTCCCATATTTCCTCAACTCAAAAATTTAAAAGTCTTGCACTATTATGGATAAAATATCCAATGTAAACCTTGACCTTTAGGTTTGACAATGTTTAAATACTATTTCACTCTAATGAAACTCGGTGGTGAAGGATGAACCGCTCAAAAGTTAGAGTTCTAATAGCCAAACCAGGACTGGATGGGCACGATAGAGGGGCAAAGGTTATAGCGAGGGCGCTGAGAGATGCGGGTTTTGAGGTCATCTATACGGGAATAAGACAAACTCCGGAACAGATAGTGGAAAGCGTCATTCAGGAGGACATAGACGTTCTCGGGTTGAGCATCCTTTCCGGAGCACACATGGTTCTTATACCGAAGATTCTCAAGCTTTTGGAGGAGAAGGGCATAAAACCAAGCGAGGATATACTTGTGCTTGCGGGAGGTATAATACCCCCTGATGATGCCCAAGAACTTGAAAAAATGGGCGTCGCTAGAGTCTTTGGTCCTGGAAGTCCAATTGAGGAAATTATTAAGTTCATTGACGAAAATGTTCCAAAACTCAAGAAGTTTAGGGAAGAAAGCTAAGGTTTATATTTTCTTTTTGGATAATTAATCCAAGTGATAGACATGATAGATGAGTTAATTGAGAGGATGCTTAAAGGGGACAAGCGGGCAACTGCAAGACTGATAACGTTAGTAGAGAACGACGAAGAAAAAGCAAGAGAGATAGTCAAAAAAATTTATCCCCACACCGGAGATGCCTATATCGTTGGAATAACAGGCCCTCCTGGTTCTGGAAAGTCAACTCTGGTTGATAAGCTCATAAAAAAAGCCAGAGAGGAAGGAAAAATAGTAGGGGTTGTAGCCATAGACCCTACTTCTCCCTTTACAGGAGGGGCTCTTCTTGGAGATAGAATAAGAATGCAGAGACATTCCACAGATCCAGGCGTTTTCATAAGGAGCATGGCAACGAGGGGATCTCTTGGGGGATTGGCAAAGGCAACCAACGATGCTATAAAGATACTCGATGCCTATGGATGTGATGTCATCTTTGTGGAAACCGTAGGTGTGGGCCAGATTGAAGTGGATATTGTAAAAACTGCCGATACAGTAGTTCTAGTTACTGTTCCGGGTTTGGGTGATGATGTCCAAGCCATAAAAGCCGGTTTAATGGAAATAGCGGATATCTTTGTAGTCAACAAAGCTGACAAGGAAGGTGCAGAGGCTACAATGTTTGAGCTTGAACTAATGCTTGATTTTGAGAAGGAAAAATGGGAAAGAAAAGGCTGGAGACCGCCCGTGATTTCCACGGTGGCTTTTACCAATAAGGGAATTAATCAGCTTTGGGAAGCCATCAACAAACATAGAGCCTTTTTGTTAGAGAGCGGGGAAATCGAAAAGAAGAGGAAGCTCAGGGTGGAGGAAGAGATCAAAGCAATCGTCTCAGGCACTATCGCGAGGAAAATTGGAGGAATGATGGGGGATAATGAAATAGCCCAGCTTATAGAGAAAATTGCCAATAGGGAGATTGACCCTTATTCTGCCGCTGATCTTGTTTTGGAAAAAGCTTTGGGGGTGAAAGTATGATAAAGAAAGTTGACCACATTGGAATTGCTGTTAAGAACCTTGAAGATGCCATAAAAATTTGGGAAAACCTTGGGTTGAAGGTTGAAGAAATTGAGGAAGTTCCTGACCAGAAAGTTAGAACTGCAATATTCCATGCGGGTGAAACAAGAATTGAGCTCTTGGAGGCAACTGCAGAGGATTCTCCAATAGCGAAGTTCATCGAGAAGAGGGGAGAAGGAATACATCACATAGCCCTTGGAGTTGACAATATTGAGGAGCACTTGGAGAAGCTTAAGGAAAAGGGTTTTAGGCTTATTGACGAAAAGCCTAGAATAGGGGCAGGTGGGGCTAAAATAGCCTTTGTGCATCCCAAGAGTGTTGGTGGAGTTCTTCTTGAGCTTTGTGAAAGAGAGGAATGATTTTCTTTATTTAATTTTTGCAGAAAGTGAGAACTCAATCTTGCTTGGTCTTGGGAGTTTTCTTAGAAAAGTTCATTGAGTGGCCGGCGGCGTCCCCGGTTTCCCGCCCCCTCTCGGAGGGCAGTACACCCGGGATCGCTGGCGGGCTTAACTTCCGGGGTCGGAACGAGTCCGGGTGTGGCCCCGCCGCTATGACCGCCGTACCACTAACAACTCCCAGCACAGACTTTATAAAGTTTACGGTTGTATTTTCTCCGATGATCTACGCATTGCTTAGAAGTGTTGAGAGATTGGCAATAAGCCCATCAAAAAGGGCTAGGGACTTTCAGAGGGTTATTCAATCATATAAAAATGGAGAGCCTATTGAGGTAGAGGGATTCTTAATCTTGAGACCTCCTCCCAATGTGCCGAAAGATGGTGCCTATTACCTTCTCTCCCCATTATCTCCAAGTGAGCTCCCAAAGACCTATATCAGGCCTTATGTAGTGATAAAGATTACTGAAAAGAGCAGAATAAATGCAGAGCTGAAGAGCGGGGAATATGTTAAAATTAGGGGCATTATAGATGCATATTCATTTGGAAACATGCGCCTTATACACGTCATCTCTCTGGAAAAAGCTAGCGTTGAGGATTATTGGCTTCACTACAAGGAACTTGCCCTTGAAAAGGAAGAGCTGGAGTACCTCATAGATTCAACAATCAACGCCAATTATGAGCTCAAAAAGGCTATCCTTTATTCTCTCTTTGCTTCCCCTTCTATAGTGGGCGGCAAAAAGGTTTGGGGAGATGGCGTGACTTTTTCTGCAATCAAAAATGATTTCAAAATTATAAAATCTCTCTGGGAGGCTTCAAAGTATCTGATTAACCTTTTCCCAGAGGAGCTGATTTTAAAAAAGGGAAAATCAAAATCCTTTATAGATGAAAATCTTGATCTTGACTTTCCTTTCTTCCTTAGAGGAGGGAGGTACTACTCGCCCTCGAACAAAAGTCTCCTTAGAAAAGAGATTCCAGTTGCGGAGTGGGCTAGGGATTATTTTGAGAAAAAGCAGGCAGTCTTTTTGACTCCAAAGATGTATAAGCGGATTTCTCCAGAGGATCCTTTAGCTTACACTTCCGAAACACCCTTCATTGTAAATGAGCGCATAGGATGGGAGAGAAACCGGGAGCTGGAGCAGCTTGTTCCTAATCTTCTGGCCACCATTTTTTTGAAAAAAGAAAAAATACCCTCTCTCAGCCCTTCTGATAAGACTGTGGAAAAGTTTAGAGAAAGATTTGAAAGATGGATTTTTAGAAATGCCAGAGAGTATGGGGAGAAATTCGATGCCTTGAGGCTTAAGGGGATGATATTCGAAACCAACATGAGATATCTCTTAAGCCTCCGTCTCTTAGGATCAATAGCAAGATTTGAAGGTGAAATAAACAACAGAATCATAAGCGACGTTATAAATATGAACCAGGAGATAGTGGACATGTGGATAAACGAAATCTCTGAAAGAGAAATGTTGAAGGCGCTGGAGATTTATGAGAAATATATTGAACGGGACTTTAGAAACAAACGCTTAGTAATGGCTTTGAGAGTTTTTATGGACTTGGAGGCTGTTTCTACGGATGGATCCGTTAATAGAGAGGAGTTTTACAATGCTCTAGTGGAGTATGGATTTAAGCCGTCATATGCAGAAGAGATTATAGAACGCCTCATTGCCGACGGATATCTCTACGAGCCGTTTATAGGTAGGCTGAAGATGATAAAGCCGGAGTAGGTGGGAAAATGTCAAAAAAGTTCATAAAACGCAGAGAACAGAGAGAAAAGAAAAGGATTGCTCTCGAGAGGATAGATATTCTTTTTAGTTTGGCTGAGAGGGTTTTTCCCTATGATAGAGAGCTGGCGAATCGTTATGTTGAGATAGCCTTAGCAGTCCAACAAAAAGCCAAAGTTAGAATGCCAAGAAAATGGAAGAGGAGATATTGCAAGAAATGTCATTCCTTTCTTGTTCCCGGTGTTAATGCCAGAGTCAGACTAAGACAGAAAAGAATGCCTCATGTTGTTATAAAATGCCTAGAATGTGGGCACATAATGAGATATCCATATTTGAGGGAAAAGAAAGAGCGGAGAAAGAAGAAAGAGGCGGAAGGAAAATTAATACAAAAAGGCAGAAAGACTATTAAGGGAAAACCAAGCGAAGACTAACCTTTGCAGCACTTCTCTTTCTTTTCTACCGGCACTATCTCTTTAAAGCCTGTATACGGCCAGAGAACTTTTGGTATCTTAACCGTTCCGTCTTCCTCTTGGAAGTTTTCTACTATCGCAACTATTGCTCTTGATGTTGCTATCGCTGTAGAATTCAGAGTGTGAACGAAGCGCGGCTTTTCGTTGGGTTTATCCCTAAATCTTATGTTTAGCCTTCTTGCCTGCCATTCTGTACAGTTTGAACAGCTTACAACTTCTCTAAACTTTCCTTGCGCGCTCATCCATGCTTCAATATCATACTTCTTTGCTGCAACATAACCCAAATCGCCGGTACATATGTTGACAACTCTGTATGGGATTTCAAGGGCTTGGAAGATTTCTTCTGCATTTTGGAGGAGCTTTTCATGCCATTCCCAGCTTTCCTCTGGCCTTGAGTACACGAACTGTTCGACCTTATGGAACTGGTGCACCCTGAATATTCCCTTAGTGTCTTTTCCAGCGGTTCCTGCTTCTTTCCTGAAACATGGGCTAACCCCAGCGTAGAGGAGAGGCAGGTCTTTTCCATCAAGGATCTCATTTGCATGAAGGCCAGCAAGTGGATGCTCTGAGGTGGGTATTAAATAAAGGTCTTCTCCTTCCACTTTATAGATAACATTCTCGAAGTCATCAAAGCTTGTGACTCCCTCTTCGACATACCTTCTGACCATATATGGGGGTATTACTGGAATGAAACCTTTTTCAATGAGCTTGTCGAGAGCAAACCTTATCAATGCCAGATCAAGGATGACGATTTCGTTTAAGAGGTAGAAGAACCTTGAACCGCTAACCTTGGCGGCTCTCTCAAAGTCTGCTCCTCCAAGTTTGGGTAAAAGGTCAGCATGAAGCTGAGGCTTCCATTCGATTACCTCGTACTCCATCTTTCCTTGACTCTGCTCCAGAAAGTTCTCTAAGTGACCTTTCCAGACTCTTGCCTTGCCCCAGAATTTTATTGGAACGTTTTCTGTATCGTCTTTTCCTATGGGGACGCTCTCGTGGGTTATATTAGGGAGACGCCAGAGGTAATAGTCAATTTTTTCTCTGATTTCTTTGTTTTTCCTCTCGATTTCTTCAATTTGCTTTGCTATCTCGTTGCTCCTTGCTAAAAGTTCATCTACAGGTTCTCCTTCTTTTTTCCTTTTACCTATCTCCACGGCAAGCCTGTTTCGTTCTCTCCTGAGGAGGTTAATTCTCTTTAGGTTATCTCTCCACTTCTTATCAAGTTCAAGAATTTCGTCTATCCATTTGAGCTTCTCTAACTCCCTACGCTTTATTAGGTCGCTCTTTACCAAATCTGGATTTTCACGGATGAGCTTTATATCAAGCATTCCTTTCACCTACCCTAAATAACGGGGGGTTTATTTAAAAGTTATTTGGAAATTTAAAAGCGGAACAAGATAACATCCACTTCTTCTCCTTCCTCCAGTATCTCGACATTTTCTGGAACCTCTGCAAATCCGTCCGCTTCTATAAAGCTTGTAACTGCTCCACTTCCTTTTAAAATTGGTTTGGCGAATTCTCCTTCCAGTTTAACCGGTAAAAACTGCCTCCTCCCCTTCACGGAAAACACTTTATGGGCTAACCTTTTTTTGGTTCTGTCGGCTTTGAACTCCCCTCCCAGGAGCTTTCTAATTAGTGGTGCAACAAGAAGGGTAAAGTTTGTTAGACACGAGGTTGGATATCCAGGAAGCCCAAAAATTGGTTTCCCCTTTATAACCCCAATTATTGTTGGCTTGCCCGGCTGTATGGCTATTCCATGCACCTTTATCTCACCGAGCTCCTCTATTATTGAGGCCGTTAGGTCTCTTGTTCCTCCGCTTGCTCCGCCGGATAGGATTACTATATCGTATCTAAGCCCCTCGAGTATTTTCTCTTTCAGGCTTTCCTCGTTATCTCGAGCTATTCCAAGGAAATAAGCCTCGCCTCCAAGTTCTCTAACGGCATCACTCACAGCCCTTCCGTTGATATCGTAAATTTTTCCACATTTAAGCTCTTCTCCGGGCAAAATAACCTCATTTCCCGTGCTGATTACTGCCACTTTAGGCTTTGCAAAGACTTTTACCTTGTTTATTCCTACGGCAGAGAGAAGGGCGGTTTCCTTAAACCCCAGTTTTGTTCCTTTCTTTAGAAGGAGTTTTCCTTTAGGAATATCGGTTCCCGCTTTCATTACACCGGCTTGAGGATACATGGGTTTGGAGATTACTATCTCGTCTCCCTTTCTCTCCACTATCTCAAACTCTATCACGGCATCTGCGCCTTTTGGTAGGACTGCTCCAGTTGAGATGTAAACCGCTTCCCCTTTCCCAAGTTCGATTTGGGGCTTCTCTCCGGCGTGAACTTCCCCAATTACTTTAAGAACTGCCGGGTTGCTCTCGCTTGCATTCCACGTATCTTGGCTTCTCACTGCATATCCATCTACCGTGGCTCTATCAAATGGAGGTACATCTATAGGGGAGCTTATATTCTCTGCAAGAACCCTCCCAAGGGCCTCCTCCAAGGTCACATCTTCAATTTTCGGCTCGAGCGGTAGGGAGTTAATGACGTTTAGTGCTTCTTCAAGAGGAACAACTTTCAAAAATGCCATTTTATCACCCAGATAAAGAAGGAGAAAAGAATTAATAAAATTGTTGGGAGATTATGAAGTTCACCACTCTTCTTCCTCGTCCCAATCCTCATCCCACTCTTCTTCAAAATCTTCTTCCCACTCTTCCTCTCCCCATTCCTCTTCATCCCAGTCCTCGTCCCAATCTTCGTCCCATTCTTCCTCTTCAAAGAGCTCTTCTTCCTCTTCATACTCTTCGATCTTTTTTTTCTTTGGAGGTTGCACCTCTATCACCTCCACCCCCTTCTGGGGGCAGTTTTATCTCCGCAACTAAGGTTTATAAACTTTATCAAAAAATTTCCTCGGTTTTTATCCCTTGGTTTTTAAATTCGGGTGGTTTCCTCCTTTTCTGTGTTTTCCCTAATGTTTTTAATATTCTCCTGTGATGTATTAATCATGAGGGTTGCGGTTGTTACTGAGAATGCAAGGGTTTACTATCTTGCAACAAAGATCCTGCATGAATATAAGATCCCTTTTTACAGCCTCAGGCTTACCGATAGAATTCCCTTTGATGTCGAAGTTGTTCTAACGAGTGTAGAGGAGTATGATAAAATTAATTTTCCAGTAAAGATAGCGGTTATAAATGAAAACTTCATAGATGAACTGCTGGCGAGGCTTGAGGGGAGAAAAAGGTTTAAGAATGTATACATTGCCATAGACCCCGGGGAGAGACCCGGGGTGGCCGTTGTTGCAGACAATCGGGTAATCGAGGTTTATCACCTTAAGAGCCCTAAAGATGTTGGTACAATCTTGGAGCTTTTGGAGAAGTACCCAAAGGCAAAGATTAAGATAGGGCATGGGGCAAAGAGACATAGAGTATTAATGCTTAAAAGCCTGGCTGCAGTACTTGGCGAGGGATTTCCTATTATCCTCGTGAATGAAAGGGGTACAACTCCGAAGGTTGGAGGGATAGACGTTTCCCATGTACAAGACATAGTTGCCTCGATAAATATAGCCTTAAGAGACGGGAGAGAGGTTAAATTAGGGGAGCTTATCCATGCCGGCGAGCCTACAAAGGGTGAGATCGAATACATAAAAACCCGCAGTCGAGAGCTGAGCAATGGTAAAATAACAATTTCATCAAAGCTTGCAAGGGAGGTTGCCAAGGGTAACTTAACTCTAGAAGAGGCTATTGAAATTCATAAAAAGAAAAAAGGTGATAAAAAATGATTTTTGGGAAAGAGGAGACTAAAGAGGAAATAAAATTGAGGGTTGCTGAGGCATTAAAGCGAGATGTTGGTAGAGGAATAGTTAGGTTTGATAAAAAATATCAAAAGCAGCTCGGCGTTGAGCCGGGAGATATAGTGGAACTGGAAGGAGAGCGTAAAACTGCAGCGATAGTTGAAAATGCTCATCCCGATGACAGAGGACTTGATATAATAAGAATGGACGGCTATATTAGGAGAAACGCGGGAGTTAGCATAGGGGATTACATCGCCGTGAGGAAAGCGGAAGTTCAAGAGGCTAAAAGAGTCGTTTTGGCGCCGGCACAAAAAGGGGTCTATCTCCAGATTCCGGGAGAGTTAGTTAAAAGAAATCTCCTCGGGAGGCCAGTTGTTAAAGGAGACTTAATAGTGGCAAGTGGCAGAGAAACAGAATTTTATACAGGTTCTCCATTTGATGAGCTGTTTAGAGGGTTCTTTGAAAGCCTTCCTTTAGGATTCGGTGAGCTTAAGTTCATTGTTGTGAACACTACTCCAAAGGGAGTCGTTCAGATAACCTACAACACCGAGATAGAGGTTCTTCCGCAGGCAGTGGAAGTGAAAGAGGAGAAAGTACCTGAGGTTACTTACGAAGACATCGGTGGTCTTAAAGATGCCGTTCAAAAGATTCGTGAAATGGTAGAACTTCCATTAAAGCATCCAGAACTTTTTGAGAGATTAGGAATTGAGCCGCCTAAGGGTGTTTTGCTTTATGGGCCGCCTGGGACGGG
>CAYNRW010000043.1:0-10934 GCA_964399725.1 uncultured Thermococci archaeon
CGATGAAAGAATCTCTTCGGTATCTGCCCCGTCATTCTCCTCCGCCTCTTTAATTGTGATCAACGAGCCCTTTTCAAAACTTCAAAAAGCAAAACTAATAAACCGATATAAAACTCAATTCTTCAAAAAGGACTCAACCAAGTTTCTTGTTTCTTTTAGAGCTTCCAGTGGGATTCCTTTTGGAAGACCTCCGATTTCACCTTTCACGTCCTTTAAAACACCTTCTTCCGCTCCCAGGAACATCCCCTCGCTCGTTATTCCTCTAAAGTTTGCCGGAGGCAAAAGGGCTACCGCAACCCTATGGCCTTCCTTCACACTTAAATCGTTTGTGACCACTGTAATGGCCCTATCACCTATGTTAACGTTGCATACGAGGAGCTTATCCGCATTTGGATGTTTGCCAGCGCTCATAACCTCCCCCACTTTTATGTCCACAGCAATGACAGGATCGTTTATCTTACCTAAGGCCAGCCTCTTATCAAGGTTAAGAATTGTGTTCAAGAAAAAGCGAACCTTCGCAATACTTTCCTCAACCTTTTCCCTTTCACTTTTATCAGCCAGTTCAAGAAACTTGACGTACCAATCCTCACCTCCTAGTGCTTCGATTATTCCCAAGGCTTTTTCCTTCAGCTCCTTCATCTGAGGTGTCTCAATTAACTCTTGGGGCTCTAAATATGAGTAGCGCAACGCCTGAAGCTCTGGGATCATTTCTTTTGCCAACTTTATTGCCTTCTTTTTGTCCCACTTGCCTTTGAATTTAGCGCCTTCAATGGTTTTCAAGAACAGCTCAGCTGCTTTCTCAGCTACCAGTAGCCTGTAGTCCTTACTCGTGTCCCACATCTTCCCCACCTTCAATCGCTTTTAAAACATCTCTCTTAATATTTTCGTCCGAAATCGCCTCGGCAACCGTAATTGCCTTGAGCTTCTCACCTCTTTTTGCATAAGTTAAAGCAATCTTTTCAAAAACTCTAGATGCTATTCTCTCATCCGAAATTATCGCTCCTACAGTTAAAGCCTCTTCGATTTGCCCTATTTTCAGGAATTTCAGTGCAATTTCCTTCAGCTTTTCATCATTCGGCTTTATTTTTCTCTCTGCGGCCATTCTAAATGCGTCTTCAACAATGCCCTTTGCCAGACCTCTTTTGTCGTGGAGAAAGAGCCAGTACGCTATCTCCAAGAGCGCCAAGACTTTTTCTTCATCTGGCAGATATTTGATCACAAACACCGCATTGTCAACATCCCTTCTCTCAAGAAACTCAGAAACGAGCTTGCTACCTTTTTCAAGTGCCATCTCTATTAATGATGCCTTCTTTTTTAGTTCTTGGGCACTCAAATGCCGCTTTATATCTTCATAAATCTCTGCAGCAAGTTCATAGAATTCCTTAGCTTCAAAGGAGTGTATCTTTTCAGCGCTTTCCAGAATCTGCTGGGCTAAGCGGTATAGAAATGATAGAACTTTTGAATAGGGTTCGGAAGAGTTTTGAGCTGTCTCATATGCTATATTGTAGTAATAAAAGGCATCGCCAAGCTTCCCTGCAAACGCCATATAGTACGCAAGGTAGCCATAGCCCTCAGCTTTCCATAGGGAGTAGTCAATGGCCCTAACAACTTGGTGGGCCTTTTTGAAGAAGTATTCGCCTTTTTTGTCACCAGTGATAGTAAGAGTGTATCCAATTAACGCCAATGCCCTTGCCTTCTCCAGAAGCTCCTCGAAGGAGTCAATTATTTCGAGCATTCTCCCCAGTACTACCTCCCTGTACTCACTCCCCTCCACATATTGATAAATGTAAGAGAGGGCTTCGAGCCTTGAGAAGGGATCTTCAATTCGAAGAGCAAGTTCCAGTGCACTTGAAAAGTCCCCTTTTTGCAGAAGGTCAGAAATATCTTCCATCATAAATATCACCGAGCACCTTTAACCCTCTTATCCCATTCTTCAAGCATTAAATCCAAAGCCAGAAGATTAGTGAGCTTAAGTCTGACCCTATTGTTGCTGTAGTCAATTGAACCGTTAAATTCATTTATAAGATCAAAAACTTTTTCAGCCTCTCTGAGATTAAGATTCCTCCCATAAAATTCCTCGCCGCACTCAGGACATTTGAATGTAAAGCCTTCTAAGGCCGATAGGAATGCGCTTTTATCTTTAAGCAACTCCCGAAAATTATCGAGGATGAGCATCTGTTCTATTAAGTCTTCCCATTTAATGGTTCTCCCACATATGGGGCATCTGGACATTAAATCACCCCAACTTCTTTAGAAACATTTCGATTTCTTTCACTAAAAACTTAACGGCTTCCTCAAGATTTCTTTTTCCATTCGCACCCGCCGCTCCTGAATGTCCTCCGCCAGAGCCATCTATAATAGGACCAACTTTCTCCATAAGCCTGCCCAAGTGAAGACCCTTCTTAACCAAGCTTTCTTTTGCCCTTGCGGAAATCCTGACCCCCTTCTTATCGCTTCCAACAATCGCAATATCGGCTCCAAGCTGAAGGAAAACCTTGCAAGCTAAGGACTCATAGGCGGAAACCTTTGAAAGGGCTATTATATAATTGCCGACTTTTTTGATTTCCATCCTCTGGCACGCTTTTAATATGGCCATTCTCTTTGCCTGGTCTATGTTTTCATCGGTAACCGGAACAACCAAATTGTATATTTCCCCCATCTGAATATCGAACTTTTTCAAAATTTTAGACACTGTTTTGAATGTTTTTGAGTTCGCATATCTAAAATTAGCAGTATCTGTAAGTATTCCTGCTAAAAGAACCCTGGCAGAAACTTCATCATAAAAATCAAAGTACTCCAAAAGTTCCCACACAATTTCTGCAGTGGAAGTTCTTGAGGAGTCAACGATCTTTATGTCGGCTCTTATTGGACTCTCCTTTTCGATGTGATGGTCGATAACGATGATATACTTGTCCTCAGGAACTTTAACGGGCTCCAGCTGTTCAAGAGAAGAGGTATCAAAAATTACAACAACGTCTTCCAAAATATATGGATTCTTCTCCACCTGGGCAAAGTGAAGGAGGCGTTTTGCATAAGATGAAACGCTTTGAGCAACGCCTATTCGATTCTTTAAACCTATACTGGTGAGATATCTCGAAAAAGCAATAGCACTACCCAGAGAGTCTGGATCTGCATTATGGTGACACAGCAACAAAAAAGAATAATTACTTTTCCTTGCTTCATTCAGGAAGTTCTTGAGCTTTATTTTGCCCCGCAATTTTCCTCAACCTTTTTTCAACTTTTTCATAGGCTTTTTCAAGTGCCTCATCGATTAACTTCTCCACATCCACCTTTACGAATATCGGCACTTCAAGATAGACTTCTATCTCCAAATCCAGAGTATCTTCACGGTTTATCCTTGTAGTCACTTCTATGTCTTTCACTTCACTTCTGGTTAAATGCTCAAAGACGTAGTCTATAATCTCCTCCTGGGCTAGCTCCCCGAGGGCTATTAACTCCTCCTCGCTGAGTTCTGGAAGCCCTATATGGAATACTTTCTTCATTTGCACCCCTCATAAAATTTTAAAAAGAGAACTCACCCGGCTGCTCCTCTCAGAGAGCTCTGTATCTGTTGCGTAAGCTCTTTAATTTTTTCATTAAGCTTTTGTTCCTGTCTCTCCAATGCCCTTAGGCGAACCTCCAGGGTTTCGACTTTCTCTTTAAGCTCTTCCAATGCTTTTGCCTTTGTTGCTCTGACTATCAGAGTACCAACTGTCTTGTATATGGGGGTTTCTTCCTTAACTTTTTCAATCTCCTCAAGGGCCTTTTTGGCATCGTTAAGCTCCACTTGGATTTTCTGCTTCTGTTGGACTACAAGCTGAAGTTGCTGCTGATAACTCTCAAGCTGTCCCAATAAAGCCTGCACCTGAGGTGGAATGTTCTGCATGACAACACCTCCTTTTAGTCCGAGGCTATACTCTCAGAGAAGCTTTAAATAGTTAACTAAAGCTCGACTACATCAAGTGCAACTTTAATCCATCGAAGATAAGAGTTTAAGGTTCCCCTTAAAGCGGAGTTGTCCTTTGCGAGAAACTCCATTACAACTTTGTTTTCTCTTAGAGAAAAGTCCATCTTGCTTCTTCGGTAAGGGACTGTTTTATGCTCAAAAAGAACACTTTCATAAACAATTTTTGCTATCTCATCATTAGGGAACTCAATCTCAATAACCCCTTTTATCATCTCTCATCCCTTTTGATGCCGAGCTTTTCCTTATAGTCCCATCTTCTTCCGTCTTCCATTATCCATATTTTGACACTTATCAAAGGTCCCACAGGTTTTTCCCGTGAAATATCAAAGCGATAGAAGTTTATGGCCATTCCTCTCGGATGACGCTCAATAACTCCCAAGACATCGGTATTATGCTTATCAGCTATGTATTGCAAGCTTTTTTCTCCTCTTGGAACAAATTTTCCGTTGGTAAGTTCAGCAAAAACCTGACCAAAAACAATGTGATCAAGTCCAACCCTCTTGGCAGTTGTAACTATAAAGGGCATTTCCTCCCTAATTGGGGGGATGTTTCTAAACCCTATTTCTCTCTGCAGTTTAATTCCATGAAGGTAAAGATAACCCATGTAGCCCCAGTCCTCCGGAGAAACCTTTATGAACGTCATCTTAAGCGGATTACCTTTCCAAACATTGATTATAAGGAGTCTCTCGTAACCTCTATCATAGGCTTCCATAAGAAGGTCTTGAATTGTCTTTTTTCCCCTAGTTAGATAAGTTGAATTAGGGAAAACCCTCTCTAGGTCATGTCCAAAGCTTCTTGTCCTTCTTGTGGGTCTATGGGATGTTGTTATCAGTATCATCTCTGATCACTTGGGGATTTAACAGAAGGGGGTTATAAAGCTTTTCAATAGAGAAGAGACAGAGCTCAAATTGCCTTAATCCTTCTGGCAACCCTGGGCCTAGGCTTATAGATTATCTTTGCTCCGCAGTATGGACAGCGGATTTCTCTCGCAATAGCAAGATCCATTTTAAACTCTTTTCCACATTTTGCACATTTATACAAGGCTTCCACCATAACAACCACCAAAAAATGTTTTAGGGGTTTATTTAGCAACTATACCCCTTTTAGCGATCCTTCCGGCCGGAGTTGCAGGGAGATACGCCCCTCCAGCAAAGGTTGCCCCGCACTTTTGGCACTGCCATATTCCTGTGCTTATCCTCTTAACGGCTTTTCTTCCACATACTGGGCAGGTATGCTTCTGTCTCATCTTTTCTTCTACTACAGCAACTCTTCTTCTGATCTTAAGACCATATCTTGGACCAAATCTTCCAGCAGATCCAACTTTCTTTGTTCTTGGCATGATCATCACCCCTAATGATTATGACTGAGATGAATTTTAGGAAGTCATTTAAAAGCCTTTTCCTTCGAGTTAAGCCAGCAAATAGTGAAGCCACTCCCTTTATAAACTTTTGCTAATGAGTCTAAAAAGGAGAAAACAGAAGAGACTACTCTTTCTTAATACTCTCAAGAACTACTTTTCTTATTTCTTCTGCCTTTTTGTATGCAACGTCAACGGCGTAAGCTACTTCCTCAAGCTTGAAGCTTCCCCCTTCACTTTTCTGCACCGCTGAGATATATCCGTTTTCATCGGTTGTTATTGTCAGTTTGCCATCCATTACCTGCTCTTCTTCAAAGTTTGGATCTACTATCAAACTGTTGCCTATTTTGGCAAAACTAACTGGAATTGGAACTTTTGTCACAGGCAATGGCTCATATTCATCCAGAAGCTTTACTTCGCCTGCTTCTTCATCGTATTCAACTTTTGGTATTTTTGTGCTTAACAATGCCGCAATTGCACCGATTCCAGAGGCATCTAAAAGATTTCCGTCGTGGTCAAGAACATGCACGTCTATGAAAACCACCCTTACAAGCTTTCCGGGAACTATTACAAGCTTTTCTAAGTCAATAGCTTGGCTTTCCCTTATTCCCCTATCCACAACTCTTGCAAGTTCTATTGCCCTTTCATCTGGCGGACCTGGTTCAAAGGTTGGAGATGCCAAAGGTACGAATTCGACATTAGTTGTCATGACACCCATTTCTGGCAAATCTGGAAACGGCTCTCCAAAATCAACTTTTATTCCTACAAGAACCTGAGTATTGCCGAGTTTCACAAGTGCAGACCCCTCAGCTTTCTCTATTACATTCGTCTCTATGGTTAGAGGTCTTAGATCTTCTGCTCCTCTCCCATCGATTCTTTTACCTTCCTTCAAAAGATTGAGGATGTGATCCTTCATTATTGAAGCCATTATTTCCATTTTACTCACCTACCTCTTCCGCTATCTTGAGATACTTCTCCTTCAACGCTTCTCTCTGTTTTTGATACACTGCCTTAGCTCCTTTTATTGCCAGTCTTACCGCTTCGAGGAATTCCTCTTTGGTTAGGTATCCATCCATCTGAAGCAATGTTATATCGTTCTTGATTGGCATTATAGCCACTGGAACATCGGCTTCTCCATAGTTGTCCTCCTCTTTGTTTAGGTCAAGGACGATTTCTCCATCTATCTTTCCAGCGGCACACGCTGCAACAAGGTCTCTCATGGGAATCCCAGCATCTGCCAAAGCAAGAGAGGCAGCGGTGATTCCAGCCACCCTTGTGCCTGCATCGGCTTGGAGCACCTCTATGAATACATCTATGGAAGTTCTTGGAAAGAGCTCAAGAATAACAGCCGGTTCAAGGGCTCCTCTAATAACTTTGCTTATCTCAACACTCCTCCTATCTGGGCCAGGTTTTTTCCTTTCCTCAACACTAAAGGGTGCCATATTGTATCTAACTCTCAAAATTGCCCTGTCAGGTTTTTGAAGGTGCTTTGGATGAATCTCCCTAGGTCCATAAACTGCTGCTAAAATTTTATTCTTACCCCATTCTACATATGCAGAACCATCCGCACTTTTTAAAACTCCAACTTCCATTTTAATTGATCTCAGCTCGTATTTCTTTCTTCCATCAAGCCTTTTGCCATTCTCATCAATAAGCTTGAGTCCCTCAGGCTTTTCCATCATTTCTCTTCACCCTCTCCAGTTTGGGGAAGTTCTTCAATAATCCCCTGTTCTTTAAGTTCATGCAACCTCTTAACCACCATCTCCCTAACTCTGTCAGTTAATCCTTGAGTATGGCTTTCTCTGTCCACTTTTAGAATAGCCTCTATGGCCAGCTTTTCTAATTCCTCATTCCTTCCACTAACCCATACCCATCCATTCTGCCCTACAATTATCCTTGTGTTTGTAAGGTGTTTGATCATGTTTATCATTGAGCCTCCTTTCCCTATAAGACGGGGCACTTTAGAAGGTGTTATCTTTACCAGCTGTCCTCCTTTTAGAGGCCCCCCATTGAAGGGCATTCCCTTTGTTATCAGATCTATCTGGTTGATCTCATTGAAGGCCTTTACTTTTGCATAGATTATGTCCCCTATATCAAATATCTTTCTCAAATCGGTTTTTAGGATATCTATCTTCCCTTCAACAGCATCTTGAACCCTCAGTGTAGCTTGATAGGGAGCACCTATGTCAACTACCCAGTTTGAGAATTTTACATCAACTACTTTCCCTATTACGTTATCCCCTACCTCTGGGATGTACGGGCCTTCCAACGGAACTACTGATACTGTGTCATTTGAAATCCTGACCAATCCAATTACTGTTGAATAAATTCTGTTTCCTTCTTTAAAAGTTCCTCTTCCATTTTTGAACGGTCCCTGAGCCAAAAGCGTCCCCGGAACCACTAATTCTCTATTTTTTACAAAAATCTTCTTCATAGTCCCTTCCTCTCTATAAGTTTAGTTATTGCGGTGCCCTTTGTGAGGGCGTTTAATCTTTCATAAAATTCCTCCTCAATCCCACCTGGGATTTCTATTAAAAACATCCAGGAGCCGTCGCTTGCCCATTCTTCCCTCTTTATGGCTCCAAACTTTCTAACTTCTCCATAAGCTTTTCCAGTGTATTCCGAAGGAATCTTTACTGCTATAACCTTTCTTTCGATTTTAAGAGGTAGAACTCTCCTTAAAGCTTTTATTACATCTGGCACCTGAGCCTCTGCATCTTTAAATATATCAACCCTGATTCCAACTTCTTCCATTGCCTTTAGAATTCTCTCTGATGGATGTGGATACCCAGTTCTTGGATCTACAGCATGCCTGTGGATTATCATTGCTATCTGCTTTTTCTTCTCCTCTAACATTTCTCTTCTCTGCTGTGCGGTAAGCTGTACTTCTCCCTTCTTAAGAATTATCTTTGCCACTTCGTAGGGGTCGCTTGTCCCAAAAATCTTCTCCATTTCGTGTTCACTCGCCTTGTCCCCCTTGTGGGCATCTTTAAAGATATAAGGGGTAGCAAGGATTTCCTCAATCGGAACTTCTCTGCCCTCTTTGAAGTCCCTGGCTAGGTATGGATCCACTAGTATCTCAAAAACCTCCCCATGGGTCTTTAATCGAGCAATCACTGCCTTATCGACGCTTATGGGCATGTTAATCACCTCAATAGTTGCTGTCTAGCTCACTGTAGTCTTCTTCCTTCTCCGGAACCTCTTCAGCCTCTGCCTCCTTTAATGCTTCCTCAAGACACTTGGCAACTTCTTCCTTGCTGATCTTCTTGAACTTCTTCTCCTTTACTGTAATCACTGCAACTTCTATACTCTCTGGAGATGGCTCCTCCATTGTCTTTGCAAGGGCAAGCACAGCAAGCTTTATAGCATCTTCAAGCGTCATGTCATCTTTGTACCTCTCTTCGAAGATTGCCATTGCTGTGTTTCTTCCACTTCCTATTGCAACCGCTTTCCACTCAAAGTATGCACCACTTGGATCCGTTTCAAAAAGTTCAGGCTTTTCATTTACGCCCGCCATTAAAAGGGCGGCACCAAAAGGCCTAACTCCACCATATTGCGTGTGCATCTGCTTCAGATCACAAATCTTCTTCACTAAAACGGTGAGCGGAACGGGTTCTCCATAGGTTAGGCGATAAATTTGAGCCTCTAAACGAGCCCTATCCACAAGGACTCTCGCATCGGCTATTATTCCACTTGAAGCCGCGGCTATGTGCTCATCGATCTGGAAGATCTTTTCATAGCTTTCTGGTTCTATGAGTTTACTTGTCACCCTCTTCTCTACAGCCAAAACGACTCCATCTTTGCACTTTACTCCCACGGCAGTTGCTCCTCTCTTAACGGCCTCTCTTGCATATTGGACTTGGAAAAGTCTTCCATCAGGGCTGAAAACCGTTATTGCCCTATCATATCCAGCCTGCGGTGGCACAAATGCCATTTTTCATCACCTCTAAAGTTATCGTAATTAGGTTATATTAGGAATTCCTTAATTCCCTTTATATACCCTCCGATGTGTAAGTTATCAGCCAATAATTAAAATTTTTCTCTAAATTTATTTCCACCCAAATTCCCTCAAGAATTTTAGCTTAAGCCTCCTTATAGTCCCAGACACTCCAAGTGTTCTTATTATAACCTTTGAACCGTTTATCTCAGTAATCATAGTCAGAACAAAGCGAACTTCTTCTACACATTTCCTATCGCACCTCACAATTCCAGTCTGAGTTTTCTCATCAAATTTTATAAACCATGGTTTTGCCCTTGCTGTACCGAGCTCGCCCAGAGTTCTAAGGGAAGCACTCCATAACGCTTTCTTTATTTCATCCTTTTTGAAAGGTCTCTCCCCAATTACTTGGAAGGCTATGTAGCGGTGCTTGTCGCGAAGCGTTGGAGGTAAAGTCCTTGGTTTCTCCCTCATGGGAGGTCTTTTCGTATTTGGGATTTATTAAATTATCTCAAAAACTTTTAATGAAAGAAGTTCTAAGTACTTATGATGAGAAGAGGAATTGCAGAACTTCCCCTTCATGGTGGACATGTACCAAGATGGTTGGCATTGAGAATGAAGCGGTTAGCTGAGCTTGTTATAAAGCTTCTCGTGGACGAATATGGCACTCAGGGCGTTCTTGAAAGACTTGCAGATCCAGTTTGGTTCCAAGCCCTTAACAACTTGATTGGTATGGATTGGGATTCTTCAGGAAGCACCACGGTAACGGCTGGTATCGTAAAAGAGGTCCTCTCAAAAGAAGATCTTGGGATAAGAGCAGCTGGAGGCAAAGGAGCAAAGAGCAGAAAAACACCGGAGGAATTAGTCCAGATAAGCAAACTCTATGATCTGGAGGCAGAGAAATACATAAAAACCTCAAGATTAGTTGCCAAAGTTGATACCGTTGCCCTACAAACCGGCTACCAGCTCTATCACCATGTCTTTTTCATTGATCGGGAGGGGAGATGGACAGTTGTACAGCAGGGTATGAATCCCCAAGTAAAACTCGCTAGGCGCTTCCATTGGTTCTCCGAAAAAGTTGAGTCCTTTACTTTAGAGCCGCACAAGGGCATCAGTGGAGTCAAAGCCGAATATGCTTTGAACACTATCGCCAGAGAGAGCAAAGAATATCAAAAAACCCTGCTCGACATAATTTCCGAAAGCCCTACAAAAATTGAAAGAGATGTTAAAAGCATAGAGGCTCTCTCAAAAGGATACATACCATTCTACAGGCCCTATGAGAAGAGAGAGCTTTTACCTGTACTGAAAAGATATGAGAGCCTTGGAAAAATCGAGCTCAACAAAAGAGCCCTAGAATTAGCAAGAGAGCTTGGGGTAAGTAGCTATGATGAATTTCTGCTCATCAAAGGTTTAGGGCCAAGCACCTTGAGGGCACTCTCTCTCGTTCTTGAGCTTATTTATGACGTTCATCCATCATGGAAAGATCCAGTTACCCATCCACCTGATCCTTTCAAGTTCTCCTACGCCGTCGGTGGGAAGGATAGGGTGCCGTTTCCTGTTGAGAAGAGCACTTATGATGATTTGATTTCTTTTCTCGAGAAGCTTCTGGAGAAAGGCAAAGAGGAAAGGGAAGTTGTTAAACAGGTAACAAAAATTAGCAAGAAGTGGAAGTT
>CAYNRW010000044.1:0-10732 GCA_964399725.1 uncultured Thermococci archaeon
ACAGGTTTGTTTTTCTGTTTGCCTTCTAGTATAATTTTGTTGGAGTTCATTCTCGGTTTAATGCTTCCCTGGTGATATAATTGAATGACTTCAGAAGGTGACGCCAAAGTTATCCTGACAATACCAGTTGCTTTAGCGTAAAGTTTTTAAACTCATTTCTAGGATACGTATCTGGCTTGGAGAAGTGGGCCGGTAGCTCAGTCTGGGATGAGCGCCGCCTTGGCAAGGCGGAGGCCCCGGGTTCAAATCCCGGCCGGTCCACCACAACTTTTCGGGCGGGCCCGTGGTCTAGACTGGTTATGACGCCACCCTGACAAGGTGGAGGTCCGGGGTTCGAATCCCCGCGGGCCCACCAAAAAGAATTTCTATTCTAAATCCCCAAGCTATCTTGGTGGTGCCTATTATAGGCAAGCTGTTTTATGCTTCAAAAATTTATTTCTCTAGTTACGGGGTTGCTTGGTTCGACAGTGAGACGTTTTTAAGACTCCTTAGATTCATCAATGCAAAGCAAATAGTAACTCCTAACGAAATAGGGTTCTTCTTAAAAGCAACCAGCAAAAATCCTTTTGCCAAAACTGGGAAGGAGGGTTACTATTTCACCAAATTACTGTGGCATTTGGGAATTCTAGTCAAAAGTGGTGGAAAGAATTATCAAGTAAGTACCTATGGTAGAAGGATCGTATCTTCCCTGGAAAATGGCAATGAAGAAGATTACAAAGAAGCACTCGCAAGAATTTTCAAAAGGTGGTACTCTCTAATTGTTTTCTTGAGATATATTGATGACGCTGGTTCGGTAAGTACCCAAGATATAGTTTTAGATCTCGGGGGAGAAATGAAGTACTGGACTTCTATACTTTCACAACTGGGTGTCATTAAGAAGGGGAATATAGCTAAGCCTTACAATGGATTTGTAGTAAATTCGCTCTTTGTACCTTTGTCCTTAGAATTGGGACTAGCTGAAAAACGGTCTGGGAGGTTAAGACTTACAAAGGCTGGAAAGGAGTTTATAATGTGCTCTACCCCTGAGGGTGCTCCAGAAATAATTCGCACAATGCCAGGGGATTATACCATATACGCTGGAATAGCAGATGTCCTTTACGATGCTAAAGAGCCTGTAATAGTATCACCATGGATAAACGGAACTCTTGAGAGATTGATAACCACAATACAATCCATCAACAGCAATCTTTCTAAAATAACACTTGTTGTAAGGAACACAAAAAAGAACAGAACCTTTGTGAAAAAACTGTTGAAAAGAGCTCCTCTGGAAATCGATGCCCGCTATTATCAAAATTTGCATTCTAAGATTACTTCGAACTATGCGGGTTCAAGTATAGAGTCCTCAGCAAACCTGCTTATTACAAGCCTTAAAAGAAACTACGAGGTGGGCACTTATTATCCCAAAACTCCTGAAGAACTCTCATTAGCCGTGGAAGAACTAGTTTCGATCTCAAAGCCCTTGACAATATTCTAAAATGTGGCCCGCCCGTAACGACCGCCCTCATTGAAGCCATAAGGCACTCTCAAGCGGCTTAACCCAGGCGGGCCAGAATAGTGTACTCGGCCAGGGTTTCCCACGGTCATTGTGCTCCGTAACGCGGAAGGCCCTTCCGTGGGGACCTCGCTATGGCCGAGCTGTTGCCCCCGCATCGCCCCCACCCTCATTAATTGGGCGGGTCCTCGCACGGGGGCATTATAAATTAGGACAACCCTTTATAAATCCTTATCTCTCAATGAACGCATCAACTGAAGAAGTTCCCTCAAGTCTCTTATATAATAATCTGCACCTTCTATTCTGCCAAACCTCATAACTTGCACTGCCTTAACTCCGGCTCTGTGTGCGGCTATTATATCCGATAGGGAATCTCCCACCACAAGGGCCTCTTTTGGAGATACTCCAAGGGCATTGAGGGCTTTGTTTATGAGATATGGATTTGGTTTAGCACCATCAAGATACCTGTAATCTTTCCCAAAGATGACGTCGAAATATCTTTTTAGATCAAACAGCCTCAGCACGAACTCAGTACACTCCTGAGAAGCATTGCTAACGGCAGCCATTTTTAGCCCCATGCTTTTTAAGTCCCTTAAAACATCAACATCAGGAAAAGCCTTTATTAGCCCCTGCTTTGCCGCCCATTTTCTGTATTCGAGGTTTGCCTTATCTATAGCTTTCCAAAATTCCACGTGATTAACTCCCAACGTTTCAACCCAGCTTCGTGGTAGTTCGCCTTTGACCATCTTTTTGTAAGTTTCAAAGTCCACGCTAACGTTGAGTTTTTCTATTTCCTTCTTCCCCCACTTTTCAAACCATTCTCTATCGTTGTAGTTCTCATAATAAACGAGGGTTTCATCAACGTCAAATATCAATGCCCTTGGCATTCTTATCCCCCAGATGCATCTCAGATAGGCTAGACTTCATCATCTTTCAGTCGGTTGATCCCTCATCATTGACTGGGAAATATTAGGGGGAGAACGAATAAAAAGTTTTGGAAAAGGGAGATGGCAATTGCCTTAACTTTTTTCTTTTTCAACTCTCGCCCTTTAAAGCAGGGAGATCACTTCTAACACAAATGCACCCTTTTGTAATACGCATGGATCTATATAAGCATTGCCTAAAAAGCCCTATATATAGCGAAAAAGAAAAACGAGAGGGCATTAGAACAGATCTTCAAGCTTCACGTCGATTTTGTCGGGAATAAATGGTAGAACGTGTCTGGTTGTCTTTGGAGAATATACCTCTCCTCTCTTTACAAGCTCCATGACTTCTTCCTTGCTTGGAGCTTTTCTGATGAAGACATAGTCGATTTCGCCCTTGTCCATATCTTCTCTTGCATCTTCCTTGAGCCCATAGTATATCAGCTCTATCTCGCCTTCAACGCTCATTTCATCAAGCACTTTGCTGACCTTCTTTTGTTCTTCAAGTGCCCCTGGGATGGCAAAGCTTTTCTCTTTGCCAATGAGGGCAAAGGCTATCTCTCCTCTTTCGGCTTTTTCTTCAGCCTTTTCGTCCTCAACTACTTCCAAACCCTCTGCCTTTAGTCTTTCTAGGACCTTGTTTAGTTCTCCTTTAAAAGCTGGATACCAAGTGTAAACTTTAACATCATCGCTGAAATAGTCGAGAATTACAGAGGGTGCCTTCTTTGCCCCAAGCTTCTCTAAGCCCGCCCATCTGTGGTGACCGTCAACGATGAGGTACATATCCTCACCGGGAACTTTTGCCAAAAGCATCGGCTTCCAGAAAACACCGGAGCCCGTTACACTTTCAATAAATGCTTCAAGCTCTTTTTGAACGAGCTGTTCATGAGGCTTCATCTTTTCAAGCTCAATAAAAACGTATTCAACTTTCTTCACCGGTATGTTGTATTTTGGAACTTTCTCGACACCCATTTTATCATACCTCCTATGGTTACACTATTGTAAAACATTTCATGAAATAAAAGCTTTTTCTCTTAACTGCCCATCTAAGAATGGACAATTCATATCGCTTTGCGAAAACTTTAAATACTCCCTCAGTCAAACCCTCCTTGTAACATTTGTTTCTATTCTCAGGCAAAACGAATATCCTGAAGGGGTGTTGGCTTTGGACAAAATTAAAGGGACAACAACAGTAGGCATTGTTTGTAAGGATGGGATAGTATTAGCTGCAGACATGAGGGCTTCACTTGGCAACATGGTTATATCCAAAAGAGTCAGCAAAATATTCCAAATAGATGACCATCTAGCTCTAGCAGGAGCTGGGAGTGTAGGCGATATACTGGGGCTTGTAAGACTTTTAAGGGCAGAGGCAAAGCTTTACAAGGCAAGAGTGGGGAAGGAGATGAGCACAAAGGCTCTGGCAACATTAACTTCCAACATCTTAAGTGGGAGAAGGTATTTCCCCTATTTTGGCTGGTTTTTAGTAGGAGGTTACGATGAAGAGCCAAGTCTTTATTCGATTGATATGAGTGGGGGAATAACTGAAGATAGATATGTTTCTGCAGGTTCTGGTATGGAGTTTGCTTACTCTGTTTTGGATAATGAATACGACGAAAAGATGAATGTTAAAAAAGGCGTTAAATTGGCCATAAAGGCTATAAATACCGCAATAAAAAGGGATGTTTTTACCGGAGATGGTATAATGGTCGTTGTTATTACAAAAGAGGGCTATAGCGAGCTTTCTAAAGAAGAAGTCGAGAAAATAATTAAGAAGCCTTGATTCTAGAGGTGGTCGGTGTGATAAAAAGAGAAACAAACGTTGATGAAGTTCTAAAAGAAATTAGAGAGATTATTAACCAGATGGTGCCTAGAGAGGCCAAGATAACTGAAGTTGAATTTGAAGGACCGGAACTTGTTATTTATGTGAAAAATCCCGAAGTTGTGATGCAGGATGGAGATCTCATAAAAAACCTTGCAAAGGTTCTTAAAAAGAGAATTAGTGTGAGGCCTGATCCAGATGTTCTTCTCCCTCCTGAAAAAGCCGAGGATTTGATTAAGCAAATAGTCCCGCCAGAAGCAGAAATAACGAATATAAGTTTTGATCCTTCTGTAGGTGAGGTAATAATCGAAGCTAAAAAGCCAGGACTTGTAATCGGAAAAAACGGAGAAACACTTAGAGAGATAACCCAAAAAGTTTACTGGGCGCCGAAAGTTGTTAGAACTCCTCCTCTGCAATCCCAGACCATCTATTCCATTAGAGGTATTCTGCAGTCTGAGAGCAAGGACAGAAGAAAATTCTTAAGGCAGATTGGAAGAAACATCTATAGGAAGCCGGAGCTTAAGAGTGATTGGATAAGAATAACGGGACTTGGAGGATTTAGGGAAGTTGGAAGAAGTGCCCTTCTACTCCAAACAAATGAGAGTTTCGTACTGGTTGACTTTGGTGTAAACGTTGCGGCATTAAACGACCCTAAGAAGGGATTCCCGCACTTTGATGCTCCGGAGTTTACCTATGTCCTTAAAGAAGGACTTTTGGATGCAATAATAATTACCCACGCACACCTTGACCACTCTGGTTTGCTACCTTATCTCTTCAGATACAACCTATTTGATGGACCTATTTACGCAACTCCGCCTACTAGGGATTTAATGGTTCTCCTTCAAAAGGATTTCATTGAAATACAACAGAGCAACGGTATTGATCCGCTTTATAGAATGAGGGACATAAAAGAAGTTGTCAAGCACACAATAACCCTTGACTACGGAGAGGTTAGAGATATCTCACCAGATTTGAGACTTACCCTTCATAACGCAGGCCACATTCTCGGATCTTCAATAGTTCATCTTCACGTTGGAAACGGCCTCCACAACATAGCAGTCACTGGAGACTTCAAGTTCATTCCAACAAGACTCTTTGAACCAGCAAATGCAAAGTTCCCAAGACTTGAGACTCTGATAATGGAGTCAACCTATGGAGGGAGTAGAGACTATCAAATGCCAAGAGAAGAAGCTGAAAAGCGGCTTATTGAGGTTATCCTCCATACAATCAAGCGTAAGGGGAAAGTTCTTATCCCTGCAATGGCCGTTGGAAGAGCTCAAGAAATAATGATAGTCCTTGAAGATTATGCAAGAGTAGGGGGCTTGGATGTTCCAATATACCTAGATGGTATGATATGGGAAGCAACGGCAATTCATACAGCATATCCTGAGTACTTGAGCAGAAACTTGAGAAACCAAATATTCCATGAAGGTTATAATCCGTTCTTAAATGAGATATTCAAACCGGTCGCAAATGCAAATGAGAGGAAAGATATAATAGAAAGTGAAGAGCCTGCAATAATTATAGCCTCCTCCGGTATGTTAGTAGGCGGACCAAGTGTGGAGTACTTTAAGCACCTTGCCCCAGATCCAAGGAATTCGCTAATATTCGTAAGCTACCAGGCAGAGGGGACTCTGGGCAGGCAGGTTCAAAGAGGCTTAAGGGAGATACCCACGATAGGTGAAGGCGGAAAAACAGAGGTTATTCAAGTAAACATGGAAATCCACACGATAGATGGATTTTCAGGTCACGCTGATAGAAGGGAGCTAATGAGCTATGTTGCAAGGGTAAAGCCGAGACCGGAAAGAGTAATAACGGCTCACGGAGAACCTCAGAAATGCCTTGACCTTGCTTCTAGCATCCACAAGAAGTTTGGCCTCTCCACGAGGGCTCCCAATAATCTCGATGCCATCAGGCTAAAGTAATCTTTAATTCTTTTTGGTGGGTGATAATGATAAAGTGTCCCAAATGTGGAAGGGAGTATAGGCATGCCATTCCATCCCGATGTTCATGTGGGGCTTTCCTTGAAGTGTCATACGATTATTCCAGAGTGGATGTTAGAAAGTGGAAGAATAGAGAAAAAGGTGTATGGAGGTACAAGGAACTCCTCCCTGATGTGCCTAAAATAATTTCCTTAAAGGAAGGTGGAACGCCTTTAGTTAAAGCAAAAATCGGCGAAGAGCTTGGAGTAAGTGTTTTTATTAAAGATGAAACAAGGAACCCAACAGGCTCATTTAGGGATCGGCTTGCTACAGTGGGGGTTTCTTACGGTTTACCCTATGCAGATAATGGTTTTATAGTTGCCAGTGATGGTAACGCAGCGGCATCTTTGGCCGCTTATGCTGCTAGAGCCAATAAAGAAGCCTTTGTTGTTGTTCCTAAAAAAGTTGATAAAGGAAAGCTTATTCAGATGATAGCCTTTGGGGCTAAGATAATTCGCTATGGCGAGAGTGTGGATGAGTGCATAGAATATGCAAGAGAGCTCTCCCGGCTAAACGGCCTCTATGACATAACCCCTGAAAACAATGCAATTGGGCTTGAAGGACAGAAAACCCTTGCGTTTGAGCTCTGGGAAGAAATAAATCCGACCCATGTTATTGTCCCAACTGGGAGTGGAAGCAATATCTACAGCATTTACAAAGGATTTAGAGAGCTTTTGGAAATTGGAGCTATTGAAGAGCTTCCCAAGCTAATTGCGGTGCAAACTGAAAACTGCTCTCCAATAGCATCTGAAATATTAGGAATAGAAGGCAAAAGAGAGTTCACCAAAGCATTGGGGCTGTACGTTAAGGATCCGGTAAATAAAGAACTTGCAATAAGAGCCGTTAGGGAAAGCGGTGGGACTGCCGTTGTTGTGAGTGAAGATGAGCTCGATTTTGGAGAGAGAACTCTCGCCAAGGAAGGCGTCTTTGCTGAGTATTCTTCAGCTGTCGTTATTCCAGCTTTGGTAAAACTCCACAAAAATGGATATTTTGAGAAGGGAGACAGAGTGACTTTGGTGGTCACGGGCTCGGGATTAAAAAGCTACTATGTGGAAGAAAGAGAGCGCTTTTCAATTGGTGGAACAAAGCTCGAAATACTAAAGCTCTTAAGAGAAAAGCCCATGTATGGTTATGAGATCTGGGAAAATCTCGAAAAGCCAATGAAATATCAAGCGGTTTATCAGCATATAAAGGAACTTGAGGCTCTCGGGTTGATAGAGGAGGCATACAAAAGAGGAAGAAGGGTTTATTATAAGCTTACTGAAAAAGGGGAGCGATTGCTCGAGAACTTCGAGGGATAATGGAAAGTATTTTAAATGAATCCCTAAACTAAGTTTTAGGTGATAGAGGGTGAATGCTGAAAACAAGATGTCGCTCATATTTTACGCAATTGGGGCAATAGCGGGGATAGTGAGTGGAGTACTATCAACTCAAGCTCAAATGGGTTACGTGGCAGGCTTATTGATTTATCTGGTCTCCCCAAAAGTAGTTATCGCTCTCGTTAAAGACCTTCCAGATGAGCTGAGGGATGAAAAGGTTCTACTCAAAAAAGGATTCTGGGGGTTTTTCCTGTTCTGGCTGTACTTCACAATCTTTAGCTATAATCTCATTTTGCAGCCCGAGCCAAAGTTTTATTCAAACCAATCTCTCCTTTATAACATAACGAAGGGATGATAGATGGAGGAATTAAAAAGAATGGTCGCCAAGGAAGCTTTAAACTACATTGACGATGACATGATAATTGGATTAGGCACTGGCTCAACAACTGCTTACTTCATTCAAATGCTGGGAAAAAAGTTGATGACAGGAGAACTTGAAGATGTTTATGGCATTCCTACCTCACACCAATCACGCCTTTTAGCCCTTGAGAGTGGAGTTCCGGTTGTGAGCCTTGATGAGGTTGATGCAATTGATCTCGCAATCGATGGTGCGGATGAAGTTGATCCTCACCTAAATCTCATTAAGGGCAGAGGTGCCGCATTAACAATGGAGAAGATCATCGAGTATAGGGCTGGGGCATTTATAGTGCTTGTAGACGAAAGCAAACTTGTGGAGTACCTTGGCCAGAAAATGCCCGTTCCTATAGAGGTAATCCCTGCCGCTTGGAGAGCAATAAAAGAAGAGCTTGAAGTTTTCAATGCTACAGCCGAGCTTAGAATGGGTGTTAAAAAAGATGGACCTGTGATAACTGATAACGGAAACTTTATCCTGGATGCAAAATTTGAAAGAATCGAAGACCCGCTTGATATGGAAATTGAGCTAAATAACATTCCAGGAGTTGTCGAAAACGGTATCTTTGCAGATATAGCAGATATTGTCCTAGTAGGAACAAGAGAAGGTGTTAGAAAGTTAGAGCGTTAGATATATCAAAAGAAAAATAATAAAAAAGCTCAGTCTTCTCTTGCCAGTTCCAGCATTTTCTTGTGCTCTTCTGTTGTTAGCCTTCTCTTCAGGAATAGTCTGGTGCTGAAGTATCTCGCAGCATAATCTGGAAGGATCGTGACAACCTTATCTCCCTCTTTAAAACCATGTTTTTCTGCTAGTTTTATTGCCGCTGTCACATTAGCTCCTGAGGAGATGCCTACTCCGAGAGCTTCTTTCCTGGCTATCTTCCTTGCCATCTCAATTGCTTCATCACTGCTCACGGTAATCCAGTCATCAATATACTGGCGATACTTCTCAACTAGGCTTGGAACAAATCCATCTCCAATTCCCTCTACCTCATGCCTTCCCCAAGCCCCAACTTTGCCTGTCTTAAACCAGCCTTCTGCAGTTGGGCACTCTGCTGGCTCCATTCCTGCAGTTATTATTTTTGGGTTAGCTTCTTTCAGCCTCTTTGCAACACCTACTAACGTTCCACCCGAGCCTACTCCAGCCACGAAACCTTTAATATTCTCTACTCCCAGTTGTTCTATTATTTCTTTTCCCGTGGTTTCATAATGAGCCTTGAAGTTTGCTTCGTCATTCCACTGATCTAATGCCACATATTTCTCGGGATTCTCTTTCTCAAGCTTCTTTGCATATTCTAATGCACCCATAGCGTCACTTTCTCCTCCGGGAGTGTAAATTAATTTAGCACCAAAGAGCATATCTAGGAGCTTCCTTTCATAGCTCATTTCTTCAGGCATGACTATTAATACGTCATAACCAAAATAAGCTCCCCATGCAGCAAAGGCTATTCCTGTGTTCCCAGTTGTGGCTATTACTATGGTCATCCCAGGTTTTAGTTTCCCCTGTTTCTCGGCCTCTTTTATCATGTAATACGCCATTCTATCTTTTACACTACCGGTAGGGTTCATAAATTCACATTTCGCCCAAATTTCAAACGGATAGTCTTTATCTATCTTAGAAAGCCTTACAATAGGAGTATCTCCAATTAATTCCAAACTACTTTTGGCCACTCTACCTGCCATTTTTCTTTCCCTCCTTTATTTTGCGTTAGGTTACTTTAATTTTTCCTTAAAGTATTTTAACAATTTTCAAAGTTTTCCTTGGACAAATTGAAAAATGATAAAAATACTGAGGACAAAGGAGAGAAGGGCACAAAGTTTCAGAGGTGGTAAAAATGGGAAGGTATGAGCCTCGTGATCCTTTAAAAATCCCGAGATTTGCTGATGTTAGAACTTTTTGGCGCTTGCCATACATGAAGGAGATACCTGCGGGTATAGATTTTGCAATTGTTGGAATACCTTTTGATACTGGAGCATCATATCGAATCGGAGCCAGATTTGGACCAGAAGCAATCAGGAGCCAATCCCTTATATTAAGAACCCATAATCCCGCCTTGGATATTAGTCCCTTTGAATATTGCTCGGGAATCGATTATGGAGACATAAAGGTCATTCCTGGCTTCATAGAGCATTCCTATGAAGCAATCGAAAAAGAATATTTCTCAATAATCGATAAAGGAGTAATTCCAATAGCCTTAGGGGGAGATCATTCAATAACTCTGGCGGAGCTCAGGGCAATAGCAAAGAAGCATGGCCCAGTGGCTCTAGTACAATTCGACTCTCACACTGACACTGATCCAGATTATTATGGACATAAATATAATCACGGGACGCCATTCATAAGAGCTGTAGAGGAAGGCTTACTTCTCGTTGAGCACTCCATTCAAATTGGAATAAGAGGCTCAACATATTCAAAAGATGAGATAGACAAAGCAAGAAGACTTGGGTTTGAGGTAGTAACTGCTGAGGAAATGTTTAAACTCGGAATTGATAAGGTAGCGCAGATGATTCAAGAGCGCGTAGGCGAGGCTAAAGTTTTCGTGACGTTTGACATTGACTTTGTTGATCCTGCATATGCTCCTGGAACCGGCACACCAGAGGTTGGTGGGCCAAGTAGCAGAGAGACGTTGGAACTGGTGCGAAAAGGTCTAAAAGGCCTGAATTTTGTAGGTTTTGACTTGGTAGAAGTTTATCCCCAATATGACCCTGGGTTCATCACCGCACTCTTAGCAGCACATCTCGTTTTTGAGTTCATATCACTTATTGCATTGAACAAAAGAAAGGCA
>CAYNRW010000045.1:0-10696 GCA_964399725.1 uncultured Thermococci archaeon
TAGTCAAGGTCAATCTCAAACTTCATTATCCTTGTGTCTGCAGCTCCATACCATCCTTCGAACGTTCCATCGGCAAGTGTAGCACCGCATATGAAGCATACTTTTGGAACATCCCCTATTATCTCCCATGGAGTGTCCGGAATGCATATGGGGAAGGGTAAGAGCTTTTCAAGTTTTAACTCTTTGTCTGCTCTCAAAATCCCAGCGGTAATCCAGTATTGATATGGAATGCTCCTTACGTGGATGGTAAAGAGATACCGGGAGTTTCCAATATAAACCGGCTGCGCTCCCAGCCCAATCTTGAACACTCCCCATTCCTCAAGAGGTGCAAGCAGAATTCTGTTGTTTTCCGGAGGCTTTATTCTTATAAGGCTTTCATAGGGTAGTTCTCCGGCTTTTGCTTTGGGGTAGAGGGAGGTTGCTTGTGTGAATCCTTTGTTAAAGTCCCCATACCATATACATGGGGGGAGGCTCCACTTTAATGGTCTGTGAATTAGCCAAGGTGCATCTCCAATTAAGGCTGAGTTTTTATCATCGGGAATGTCGACTATTCCAACGAACAGGGCTTCATCTGGTCTCTTTCCGAGAGAAACTCCGATGTAATCGCTGTAGTTCTTTCTTGAGGGCGATTCTGTATCGTTTGCAAGCAACGTTGAATGAGTATGAACCCACCATTCCCCAATTTTCGAGCACCTGTCATCTTCAAACCCATAAATGTACTCTTGGATCGTGTATGGTGGATACATGAAGAATTCTCTGGTTTTCTTGAAGTTAATGCCATCATCTGATTCGTATAAACGTATCCAAGAGGTGTAATTAACGTGATGGGTTGAAGTCCTCGCATACAAGTAGTACTTTCCATCCTCGGAGCGGTAAACTCCGGGATTGAAAACGACGCCGTCCTTTTCATCCAAGATTAGCTTTTTTTGAAGTTTTTTTTCAAACAGCTTTTTGTACAACCCTATTAACTCCGGATCCATAGGATCACCCCTTTAAGTACTTCATGTGTTCGAACAACTTGTTAACCTCGATCTCGTATATTACAGTTATCTCATCATCTCTTCCAGCGGATATAATCACATTATCTTTATAAAGCGCCGCACCACATACGAATATTGTGGATGGACGACGTCCGTAATATTCCTTTACGGAAGGAGCCAATATTGGAACTGTGCTGTGGGCTAATAGTTCTCCATTGTCATTAAATAGGGTTGCATATGTGTAGTAAACTCCGTGAGAATCAACGACATGGTATAGGAGAACGTACTCATTAGCAGAAAGCTTGAACGCGATATTCCCGCCAGTTTTAGCTTCATCCTTCCAGTTCGGTATTAACTCCGGAACTGGTTCCATTTCATTGAACATTACTTTAGCACCCTCTCTTGGACCTATGAACACTCCTCCCATCTCTTTCTCTTTAACAAATGGTCTTATGATCATGTAGTCCTTATTGAGTGGGAATGTGTCTCTATAATCTCTTAACAAGAAGAGATTCTTCCCATCATCAAAGTGAACAGCTTCAACGCTTTCCAGTTTCCCTTCCTTCTCATGACCGCGGAAGGTGAGCACTATTGTTCCATATTTCGTTAAGCGCTTCAAAACCGAGTGGGCTGATCTGTATAATCCCCTTACGTGATAGACTTCGTTTTGGAATTCTGGGTCTACTCTTGCATCTTCCACACATTCATAAGGCATGACGCTGGGAGCAAATATCTCGGCATTTACGTGAATTCTCCCCCTTAGATTATTCAATGGAACCTTAGCTCTGGCTATGAAGGTTCTTCCAAAGTACGACCCTACGGATGCAACGCGTAAATAAAATACTGCATTCTCCCCTTCAATCTTCATGCTTGGATTGCTTACTACAGAGATTGGAATGACAATACCCTCTGGAGAGCACAGTGATACGTCAGAAGGTATTATGTATGCCTTTAAAGTCGCTATCCCTTCACCGCTTTTCTTCCTTTCAAAGGGGTTCTTGCACTTCTTTATTTTTTCCTCTATAATTTTGTCTGCTTCATAATTCACTCTGTTGTATAGGCTGTCTATATATTCCTTCCATGCGGCTACATCATCGACATTTCTTAAGACAAATTCTTCCATATGGCACCCTC
Organism: uncultured Thermococci archaeon; assembly: GCA_964399725.1. Taxonomy (GTDB): domain Archaea; phylum Methanobacteriota_B; class Thermococci; order Thermococcales; family Thermococcaceae; genus Thermococcus_A. Next base: position 2,115 of record CAYNRW010000045.1, read on the forward strand.
CTAAAGGCTTATCTCATATGCTGGGTTTTCTACCACTTAATAAGCTTTTTCGACATATAAATGTCTAAATTTCCCATATGAGGATAGTTGTAAAAGAAGTTTATAAAAAGAAGGTATACACGAGCTCAATTCTCCAAAAACTCTTTCCTAAGTTTTTCAGTAACGCCATTGTTTTGGGTTATTTCTTTGAAAACCTGCACGCTTCTCCTTCTGGGTCTCCTCTCCTTAGTCTTCAAATCTACTTCATAGAGCCCAAAGCGCATTCTAAAGCCGCTTGCCCATTCATAGTTGTCCATCAGTGCCCAGTGCAGATATCCATAAACTTTTGCACCATTTTCAATTGCTCTCTCAACTTCTGCTATGTGGGAAACAATGTAGTATGGTCTCAGGACATCTTTTGCATCTGCAATTCCATTTTCGGTTATGTAAATTGGTTTGTTGTACTCCATATTTATAAAGATGGCATCATAAAGGCCACTTGGATAAACTTCCCAGCCAAAGTCGCTCGTTGGGAGTCCGTCCTTTGAAATGGAGTTTGGCTTTGAAAGGCGTCCATATCCCTCAACTTTCTCGAAGATTACTGGAGAGTCCTCTTTTGGCTCTTTATACTTTACAAGATCCCTTGTGTAGTAGTTCACGCCCAGCCAGTCGTTCTTCTTTAAGTGCTTGACTTCAACGTAGCTTTCACCATCCATTTGGGTGTCCAGTTTTCCATTGTTGATAGCCTCTAAAAACATCCTGTTGTAAAATGCATCGTACCTCTCGGTAGCTTTCACGTCTTTTGAGTCGTTAGGATTGCGTGGATAAAATGGTATTATGTTGTTTATTATGCCAACGGAAGCACTTTCTTTTGAGTCTTTATATGCTTTAACTTTGTCGAATTTTTTAATGACGTCGTAAGCTCTTGAATGAGCCACAATTAGGTTGGTCGCGACTTTTTTGGCAAGCTCTGGGTTAAATATCCCCGGTGGAAAGCCCGAGTTGTGGGCTAAATAACCGCGATCAACAACTATCATTGGTTCGTTAAATGTGCTCCACATATCAACAAGGTCGCCGAATTTATGGGCTATATATGCTGCAAACTTTACGAACTCAATAATCGTGCCTTCGCTTGCCCATCCCATTGGTCCCTTCTTTAAGCCGCTTTCTCTAACCGTTATTGGGTCATGTATCCAAATTGGATTCGTGAAGTGGTGCAAATTCAGTATAACCTTGAATCCCTTTTCCCTTAGGCTTAGAATAACTTTGCGGTAATATTCCACCTCTTTATGGTTTGCAATCTCATCTAAGGCGTCTATTGTATCCTTGGTTACCTTAACCTCCTTTATCAGACCATATCCGTCTTTAGAGTAGTCTACCTGAATGTGAGTAGTTGGGCATGGAAAGATCCTACTCCATTCGATTCCCAAGCGGTAGGCATTCAGTCCTAAACCCTTGGCTATTTCATGATCTTTTTCATACAGCTCGTAGTTGTTTATTCCGTTCTCTGGTAAATCTCCGCTTACAATTTTATTTTTGATATTCCAAGGGTCTCTGACCCAGTGCCACCAGTCAGTCCGTGTATCAATGTTCTTCCTTAATTCGTCCCCCATTTCAAATTGGAATCCACATTGAGAGACTCCCCATAAAAAACTTTCTGGGAGCATTTGAAAACACCTCAAGCCTCTATAGGTGCATCATCACGTTATAAACTTTTTCTTTCATGGAGGTTGGAGTTAAGTTTCTGCAGAACTTGGACTTGAAAAACTCTAAAAAACAACTCAATCAGCGCTCTAAGTCTGTAAAAATGCTGAAACTTCCGCGGATGATCCAGCTAAAACCTTTTTTAACTTAAAAAGAGAAAAAGCTCAAGGCTTTCTGACTACTATCAATGCGTGATCCTTCTCGTAGGGTTCTAAGGAAATTCTCTCAACAACTTCGAAGTATTCGCTTAATTCTTTCTCAACTTCTCTGAAAACTTCCTCCGGTTCTTTTGTAACGTCTATGCTCCTGCTCTTAATGGCAATCATACCATAGCCACCGCTCTTGAGATAAACCTTAGCATTATCTATGAGTATTTTGGCCTGCGTTGGCTGGGCAACATCCTCAAAGATCACATCTACTTTCGTAACCAGTGCTCTATATTCTTCGGGCTTTGTTGCATCGCCTAAAATGGGTACGATGTTTCTCCTTTCTTCCACAAGTGGAACGAGCTCTCTGAGGACTCTTGGTGAGAACTCAATGCCGAAGATTTTCCCTTCCCACCCTATGATATCGCTCACGTGAGAAGCGGTCGTACCGCTTGCTATTCCAAGGTAGAGCACATTGGTTCCGGGCTTTATTGGAAAGTTTTTAAGCCCGTTAAGAATAGCAGCAGCAAGTTTTGACCTATTTGGATTCCATATCCTGTACTCTTCTCCTTCCCACTTGATAACCCTCTCGCCATAAACCTTCTGCCCTGGAACGAGGTTTTTGGTCGCTATTCTCTCGCTGCCGTCATCTTCGATGACGATGTAAACGCCAGGGAATTTGTACTTTTTAACGTTCATTCACATCACCTCCTCCTGCTTTTCTCTTTTTCTTTCTTTTTCTTCTTGCCTTTGAACCTCTTCCTCTTTTCTTTCTTTTTAAACCTCTTCTTCTCCTTCTTGGGCTTTTCTTTGCGCTTTGGCGGGTTTGGATACTTCTCTTTAATTTCTTTAATTCTTGCTTCAATCTCCTTCTTAAGCTCCTCTGCTATGTATTCACCTGAGAAGTAGTCAACTCTCGCAGCTATTGCAAGTTTTCCAGCCAAAGCTCTCGCAATTTTGCCCCTTTGCCACCATGGAGACTTGTTGATAGCTGGATACTGGTAGATAACACCGTGCTTTGGTGGCTTTGCACCACTCCTTAAGTGTCTGAAAAGGGCTTTCTCTGCACCGAGAACTTGAATTGTTGATGCCGGCATCATTGCCAACTCTTTTAGCCCTCCAGCGAGGCTAATCAGCCTGGCGGCGAGCTTTGCTCCTACCAAGCCTTTTAAGTTTGGAGCAACGTCATCCATTGCTCTATCAATGTAGTCCTCGATTTCGCTTCTCAGCTTATAAAGGTCATCAATCTCCTTTGCCAGGTTCTGGATAACTCTAATGTCCTTTTCATCCATCCATGCCCCCATTGTTTTCTCCTTTGCTTCGAGGATTTTTGTTATCTTGTTTTCTCTCAATCCGAGAGATTCCAACTTCTCTTTTGTAATGTTCTCTCTGTGTCCAATGCTCTTAACAAAGCTCACATACTGTGGATGTTTGGGCAAAAGTTCGTCGAGCTCTGGGAAGTGGAGTGAATACCATTCCCTGAGCCTAGAAACGAGGAGGTTTATGACCTTATCAATATCATCCAGAGCTTCTATTGCTTGAATTATCATCTTATCCCTTGCACCGCTCTGCTCCTGTATTCTGAGTCTAGTTAAAGCCACTCCCACTGTGAAGTATCTCTCGAACCATTCTTTTCCCAAAAACTCCTCCGGGTTTTCCCTAACTCTTTCTCCGGCCAAGTTGGGGAAGTCAAATTCAGCTTCAAAGCCAAGTTCCCTTACATTTCTGCTCAGCTCTGGGTGTTCAAACACAAAACTTGAGTATCCCTTATCTTTCAATTCTTCTAGGAGAGTAGCAAGATCCTCTATAACTTCTCCCTTCAGGAGCTTGTCCAGCACAGCCTCTGGCCTCTCCGTGAAAATTCTTTTTCCTATGAGTTTGCCTTCTTCATCAAAGGCATAGATCCCCTGCACATTTTCGCTTATGTATGCTTTCATGAGCATCACCTTTTTCATTCTTTGTTGAAGAAGTATAAAAGAGTTGAGCTTTTAAATCTACTCCGTGACATGATCTTATCGCCAATTGTCGAAAAAACGTTACACATTTACCGAAAGACTTTTATAATGTACATCCTTAACCTTCGAGAGAACATATTTAAGCTAATCCCTTAAAAAGGTGATGCCCAATGAAAAGACTGCTAAAGCCAATAAAGGATGTCGGAATTGTTGGTTATGGTGCCTATGTGCCTATGTACAGAATTAAAAACGAGGAAATTGGAAGAGTATGGGGGGTAAACAGTTTTCCCATACAGGAGAAGTCCGTAAACAATTTAGATGAAGATGCTATAACTATAGGAATTGAAGCAGCAAGAAACGCCCTCAAAAGAGCTCAAATAGATCCGAGAGAAATTAGGGCATTGTGGTTTGGAACCGAATCTAAACCCTATGCTGTTAAGCCTTCCGCAACTGTGATTGCAGAGGCAATTGGAGCAACCCCCGATTTAGATGCGGCCGATTTTGAATTTGCATGTAAAGCCGGAACCGAAGCTCTTCAGGCCGCAATTGGATTTGTGGGAAGTGAAATGGCGAAGTATGCCATGGCAATTGGTGCCGATACCTCCCAAGGAAGGCCTGGAGATCACTTAGAATTTACCGCATCAGCCGGAGGAGCCGCTTATATTATTGGAGAGAAGAGCTCGGAAACTGTTGCTTATTTTGAAGGGAGCTATTCCTATGTAACCGATACTCCAGATTTCTGGAGAAGGCAACACGAGCATTATCCAAGGCATGGAAATAGGTTTACTGGAGAGCCCGCTTATTTCCACCAAATAATAAGCGCCGCAAAGGGATTGATGGAGGAATTAGGATATTCACCAAGTGACTTTGACTACGCCGTTTTCCACCAGCCAAACGTTAAGTTCCCGTTAACTGTCGCAAAGATATTGGGAATCCCCAAGGAGAAAGTCCTCCCAGGATTGTTGAGTGGAATAATAGGAAACACATACAGCGGTGCAACCCTCGTGGGCATTTCAGCGGTTTTAGACATAGCAAAGCCGGGAGATAGAATTCTTTGGGTAAGCTTTGGAAGTGGAGCCGGAAGTGACGCCTTTAGCTTGGTTGTGCAGGATGCAATTGAGGAAAAGAGGGACTTAGCACCAAAGACCATGGATTACGTAAACAGAAAGAAGTACATCGATTATGCCCTCTATGCAAAGCACAGAGGTAAGTACATCTTGTGAGGTGGTTAAAATGAGGAAGCCAGTAATTATTGGTGTGGGGCTAACTCCGGTTGGAGAACACTGGAGGCTTGCCCTTAGAGACTTAGCGGTTGAAGCACTGCTCAATGCTATGGAGGATGCAGGCGTTGATAAGGTGGACTCTCTTTATGTTGGAAACATGGCCTCAGGTTCATTTGTTGAGCAGGAAAACCTTGGTGCATTAATAGCGGACTGGGCTGGTCTTGGAACTATTCCAGCGGTTAAAGTTGAAGCTGCATGTGCTTCCGGAGGAGCTGCCGTTCAAGAGGGAGTAAAAGCAGTTATGAGCGGTCTTGAAGATGTCGTTGCTGTTGTAGGTGTCGAGAAGATGACCGATGCATGGCCAAGTGACGCTACAAGATACCTTGCTTATGCGGCGGATGCAGAGTGGGAGCTCTTCCATGGAGTAAGCTTTGTTGCTTTAAACGCCCTCGCCATGAGGCTTTACATGAAGGAATACGGCTACACCGAAGAGGATTTGGCGCTCTTTGCAGTTAACGCCCATGCAAACGGTGCCAAAAATCCTTATGCGATGTTCAAAAAGCCGATAACAGTTGAAACCGTTATGAAGAGCCCCTATGTAGCTGATCCGCTAAAGCTCTTTGATGCTTCCCCAATAGCCGATGGAGCTGCTGCGGTAATAATAACCACTGAAGAAAAAGCCAAGGAATTTGTGGACACGGCGAAGATGGTCGAAGTTGCGGGAATGGGGAGGGCAATAGATACAATAAATCTTGCAAACAGAGAAGATCTCTTGATTTTAAAGGCCGCAAAAGTGGCCGCAGAGAGAGCATACAAGATGGCAGGAATTAGCGTCAATGACATAGACTTCTTTGAGGTTCATGATGCCTTTACGGTGATGGCCGCCCTAAGTTTGGAGTCAATAGGTGCTGCAGAGAGAGGAAAAGGTGCAATGCTCGCAAAAGAGGGGCAGATAGCCATAGATGGAGACTATCCAATTCAAACGTTAGGTGGATTAAAAGCGAGAGGGCATCCAGTAGGGGCAACTGGAGTTTACCAAACTGTTGAAGCAGTGTGGCAGCTTAGGGGAGAGGCTCCAAATCAAGTACCCGATGCAGAGATTGGACTGACCCAAAACATCGGTGGAACAGGTTCAAACATAACTGTAACCATATTGAGGAGGGTTTGAAGATGGGAAGGGCGATGCAAGTCTCAAGGTATTGGAGGCACTTTAAGGAAAAGTACCGCCTCATCGGGGGTAAATGCAAGAGCTGCGGTCACGTTCACTTCCCAAAGAGGCCTGTCTGTCCTAAATGTGGAAGCCAAGAGATCGAGGACTTCCCGTTCAGTGGGAAAGGTAAAGTAGTGAGCTGGACTATAGTAAGAAATCCACCGAGCGGTTATGAGTACTATAAGCCATATCCCATAGCTCTAGTTGAGCTTGAAGAGGGACCAGTAGTTTTGGCTCAGCTCACAGACGTTGATCCAGAAGAGATAGATTTTGGAATGGAAGTGGAAATGGTCACAAGAAAGGTGAGAGAGTTCGAAGAAGACGGAATAATTCTCTACGGCTACAAATTCAGGCCTCCGATAAAGTGAATTATTTTTCCTTTTTTAGATCCTTTACCATTCTTATCCATATGCCGCTCTTCCCGGCTATTTTAAATCCAAGTTTTTTGTAGAATTCGATTGCCTTGGCGTTTTTCTCTCCAACCCAGAGCTCTATTCTATCGTTGTATTTGCTCAAGTATTCCAGGCACTTTTCCATAAGTTTCTTGCCAACGCTTTTTCCTTGATAACCTTTGTCAACTACGAACTCGTGTATGGCCCCGACTACTCTATTTTCATATCTGCTGTGCCAGTCGTTGTCGCATACGATGAAACCGACTATTCTGTCTCCATCTTTTGCCACAAAAAATCCATCGCTGGCTTTGCTCCAGCACCAGCGAAGGTATCTCTTTGCGTACCTTTCTCCCTCTCCGCCGTATTCTCGCAGATCTTCATAACCCCTCATGTAGATTCCAACAAGAGTCTCGAGGATTTCTTGATCCATTTTCTTTAGCTTCTCTATTTTAATTTCATCTCCCACGCCCATCGATGTTAGGTCATCAGATGGGTTTATAAAATCTAATCCTCAACTCAGAGTAGAGAGCTCTGAAGGTGATTTTAATGGCAAAAGCCAAACCGAGAATTTGTGAGATCTGTGGGGCAGAGATTAGAGGAAATGGACACACAATAAAAATAGAGGGCGCAGAGCTCTTGGTTTGCAATAAATGCTACCAAAAATACGGCAAGAAAAAGCCTGGGACCTGGAGTCCAATGCCCACGGGAAGAGAGCCGAGGAGGGCTTATAGGCCAAGACCAAAGCCAAAACCGGTTCCAAGGAGGCAGAGGCCACTTTACACAGAGGATATTGTTGAAGATTATGCGGAGAGGGTCAGGGAAGCAATTCAAAAGAGCGGTTTAAGCTACGAAGAGCTTTCTCATAAAGTGGGGCTTTCGACTAACCTTCTTAGGAGGATAGCCCATGGAGAATATATGCCCACTATAGAGGAAGCAAAAAAGCTCGAAAGATACTTTAAGATAACCCTCATTGAAAGAGTAGAGGAGAGCATGCAGGAAAGAGTAACAATTCCCAAGGATTACGAACCGACTTTAGGAGATATCGCAAACATAAGAATCAAGAAGAAGAAAAAGAAGTAGTCACTCCCCACTTTCCTCTCCCTTTCCGGATTTCTTGGGAGGATAAAATCCTTTCAGCACTTCAAAACTTCCCCACATTTTTAGAAGCTCCTTATGGACGTTTGATTCTGGAGGAATGATTATTATGTGGGCAGGTGGATGAATTTCTCTCAATCTCCCTATTGCCTTTGCAGGGGGTAAATCGATCTGTGCTATAACATGAGCCCGATATTTTTTCTTGGGCTTTTCCCCTACAATTTTTTCAAATGCCCAGTCAGAAAGAGCAGGAGGAATTATTCTGGGTTTGCCTCTTATCTCCATTCCTCCGTATCTTACGAGATCTGCCAATGCTATCATTGCTTTGTCGAAGCTGTCCGTTCTTATCAAGACCATCGTGTTTAACATGTTCTCACCGAGAATAGCTAACTTGGGAGGTATTTAAAGATATGCTACAAAGGAGAGGATCGCAATATTCACTCACGATAGCTGGGGCTAAGAAAAATTTATAAACAAAACCCGAAGAGATATGTGTGACTATCAGGGGGCCCGTGGTCTAGACTGGTTATGACGTCGCCCTCACACGGCGAAGGTCCGGGGTTCAAATCCCCGCGGGCCCACCATAACTAACTATTCTCGAAGCCCTTAAAGTTTGGAAATTTCAAGAGCATTTTAGCTCCAGTTAAAACTGAGAACTTAAAAGTTATAAGTTATGACAGAGTTCAAAAATTTAAGAACATTAAGAACAAAGAAAATGTTTCACCTGCCATCTGAACATAAAACCATAGTCACTTCCAGACTGAGCTCCTCCCCTCATTCTGAAGGGCAAGGCTTGGAAAAGAAAAAAGATCAGAAGATGAGTGGTGCCCTGTATTCGCCCCATACTTCCCTTAGGACATCTGTAACCTCACCAAGGG
>CAYNRW010000046.1:0-10286 GCA_964399725.1 uncultured Thermococci archaeon
TACTACATCAGTAAGGTTTATATAATATCATTGTAGTATAAATATTGACAGACCCCATTATTCAGACACTAATGAAGGAGGGGAAAAGAATGAAAAAAGTCCTCTTTGGAGGTCTTTTGATTTTTGCTTTGCTTTTTGCAGTAGTAGCCTCAGGGTGTATAGGAGGTCAAACCCAGACACCAACTGTAGAAACAAAAACAGAGACCCAGATTAAGACGGAGACCAAAGTTGAAACACAGATTCAAGAAAAAGTTTTCATTAGATTTGCAGGCTGGAGTGCTGGAGAAACTGAAATGAAGAACTATGAAAGAATGATCAATGAATTTGAGCAAAAGAATCCAACTATCGGAGTCAAATATGAAGTGATTACCCAGATGTTTCACGAGAACATTCTTGCTTCATTTGGAGCGGGTGTTGCGCCAGATGTATTCTATGTAGACAGTTCATGGGCACCAATATTTATCGACAAAGGAGCGTTGTATCCAATATCCGATCTCGCAGACCAAAGCTTTATTGACAAATTCTATCCATTCCTCTTAGAGCCATTCAAGAAGAATGGTAAACTTTATGGCCTTCCAAAAGACTGGAGTATGCTGGCACTCTTCTACAACAAGAAACTCTTTGAACAAGCTGGATTAACAAAACCACCTGAAACCTGGGAAGAACTTGAAGAGTATGCAAAAATAATTGCCGACAAGACCGGAAAACCGGGATTAGCAATTTATTTGGGAGGATTCAACAGATATGTACCCGTAGCTGTAAGTAACGGAGCTCCAAAACCATGGTTTGAAAAACCAGAAGATGCTTCGTGGTTTGATAACCCAGTCGTTAAAGAAACCCTTGCCTGGTACATAAACCTCTACAAGAAAGGAAAAATTGAGAGAGAACAACAAGGATTAACTCCATACGTTGTACAACCCGGCGATGTTGGCGCTGGATGGCTTGGAGACGCATTTGGACACCAAGAGGTTGCAATGGTAATAAGCGGAAACTGGATGATACCCTTCTTAGCCGATCAGTTCCCAGACTTTAAGTACGGTGAAGACTGGGACATTGCTCCTGTTCCAGCAGGTAAGAATGGAAGGGTAACCATGGCCTATACTGTCATTCTTGGAATAAATGCCAAGAGCGAACACCCACAAGAAGCTTGGAAGTTTGTGGAATTCCTATTGGGACCAGAAGGTCAGAAGGAGCTGGTAGTAAAAGCCGGTCACACACTTCCAAGCATGAAAGGCTTTGAAAACGACCCGGACATGTGGCCACAGCACAAAAAAACCCTTTCCTTCAAGTACGACGACATGATTGTATTCCTATGGGGTCCAAAGTCTGGTCCCTTGGAAAGCAAATTCAGCGACGCAATGGCGGCAGCAATGAGAGGAGAGATGACAATAGACGAGGCTATTGATGTTATGAAGCAGGTCGTGCAAGAAGAGCTAAGCAGCTGAGGTGAGTGAGATGCTTTCTTCTTTTTCTTCTTTTTATGAGAAAGCTAGAAATAAGGAGATTGTTGCGGGATTATCACTCATTTCAATCGCGGTTATTCTCAACCTCGTTTTTGGATATTTTGCCATGATGTTTGCCCTGTACCTAAGCTTCTTTAAGTGGGACTACATCGGAGAGATGCAGTTTGTGGGTTTAAAGAACTTTGAAATAGTGATAAAAGATTTAATAAGAGGTCTTCACGGAGCTCCGTATTTGCTCTCCCCGTTTTATACTGGATTGAAGAACATTCTCATCTACACAGGTATAGTTGTTCCAGTCCAAACGTTTCTCGCAATAGTTTTGGCGGCTTTTGCAAATCAGAAGATTAAAGGACAACAATTTTTTAAGGTATCTTATTTCCTCCCCGCAACGACTTCATCCGTTATAGTGGCATTGATTTTCATTTGGCTGTTTATGAAAAATGGTTTTATTAACTTTGCTCTTGCTCATGTAGTTCCTGGCTTTCAGCCAATAGATTGGATAAATAGTAGAGAGTATCTGCTTTTGGCAATAGCCATGGTGGCAATATGGGGAACAAGCGGACACTTTATGGTGTCCTTCCTAGCGGCAATGCAGGCCATTCCAAAAGAGATCTACGAGGCAGCAATGCTCGATGGGGCAGGACCAATAAGGAGGTTCTTTTTTATAACAATCCCGATGCTAAGACCAATGATAGTCTATGTGGTAGTTATGGGGCTGATAGGTGCACTTCAAATGTTTGATTTAGCATGGGTAATGGCTGGAGCCAATGGAGGTCCTGGAGGAGCTGGATACACGGTGGCGTTAGATATCTATAACGAGGCTTTCACCAGGATTAGACCGGGAGTAGCCGCTGCAAAAAGCTGGTTCTTATTTGCGATAATCTTTACGACTACATACCTATTTCAGAAAAAGTACGGGAGGGCTATGAGATGACACCCAAGGAAAAAGAAAGGCTAATAAGGCGCATTTGGATTCTTATAACGTACGCTGTGCTTCTAACGTTTGCGCTTGTTTACCTAATGCCATTCATAAGGTCACTTGTTGCATCGTTTATGACATGGGCACAGGCTTCAAAGTACCCTCCAGAGTGGATTCCCAATCCTTTTACTCTCGAGAATTATCAAAAGCTATTTAGACTGGAGCTGTTCCCGCGCTGGATTAGGAACACCGCACTTTACGCTGGATTAATCGTTGCAGGAAATGTAATGTTCACAAGCATGGCTGGATATGCATTTGCTAGGCTAAGGTTCCCAGGAAGGGATGTAATATTTTCAGCATTACTTTCGCTTCTCATGATACCAATGTTTGTAACCCTCGTTCCAAACTACATCATAATCTACAAACTCGGCCTAATAGACAACATCTTTGGACTCGCTCTGCTTGGAATAACCAACGTCTCCAGCATCTTCCTCATGAGACAGTATTTTATGTCCCTCTCAAATGAGATATTTGAGGCCGCTCGCTTGGATGGCTGTGGACCAATAAAGGCGTTCTTCTATATTGCCCTTCCGCTAGCAAAGCCAGCTTTAGGTGCGGTGGCAGTGTATCAATTTCTGGGCTCTTGGAATGCCTTCATTGGGCCTCTTATATTCTTAAGATCCCCAGAGAACTTCACGCTTCCGGTAGGACTTAGCTTTGCTTTCCAAAGAAGTATGTGGACGGAATACACCCCAATAATTGCGGGTTCTTTAGTGGCATCCGCACCAACGATAATACTCTTCCTCATATTGAACAAATATTTGATTAGGGGTATAGTTGTTACAGGGGGGAAAGGCTAATGGCGAGAGTTCTGCTAAAAAACGTTACAAAAAAATTCGGTAATGTGATAGCCGTTAACAAACTCAATCTAGAGATTAAAGACGGAGAATTTATGGTCCTGCTTGGGCCGAGTGGATGTGGAAAATCAACTACATTGAGAATGATTGCCGGCTTAGAGACGCCCACGGAAGGAGAGATATGGATTGGGGAACAGCTGGTCAATGAAATAGATCCAACTAAAAGGAATACCGCGATGGTATTTCAGAGTTATGCCTTATACCCCCATATGACTGTCTTTGGAAACATAGAGTTCCCGCTGAAAATGGCGAGAGTTCCAAAACAAGAAAGGATCAAAAAAGTAAAAGAAGTTGCAGAATTTTTGGGCATAGGTGAGCTGTTGAACAGAAAGCCCAGCGAATTAAGCGGGGGTCAGCAGCAAAGAGTAGCATTGGCTAGGGCACTTGTAAGGGAACCAGAAGTGTTTCTGCTCGATGAACCACTGAGCAATTTAGATGCAAAAATAAGAACTCAAATGCGTTTTGAACTTAAGAAACTTCTAAGCTATGACCTTAAAATAACAACAATCTATGTCACTCACGACCAAGTTGAAGCCATGACGATGGCTGATAGGATAGCGGTTATGAACAAGGGAGTTCTTCAACAAGTTGGTACTCCGGATGAAATTTTCTACAAACCAGCAAACACGTTCGTTGCCACATTCGTTGGAAGCCCTCCAATGAACCTAATTGAAGGGGAAATCCTCAAAAAAGACAGCAAAGTTATTTTTGATGCTGGAGAGTTTTCTCTGGAACTCCCAGAAGACATCGACGTAGAAGGAAAAGTGATATTGGGCTTTAGACCCCAACATGTTCAGATTACCAAAAAAGAGGAAACAGGCTTTGTAAGAGGCAAAATACTAGGAATAGAAAAGCTTGGAGTAGAAAGTTACGGACACATAACTTATGGAAGCCTAGAAATAGTTGTCCAGCTTCCAGAAGAAATAGGGAGCAATGCCACCGAAATTTACTGGAAACCAAAGGAAGACAGGATGTACATCTTCGATTCTAAGACAAAGAAGCTTGTTTATGGTTAGCCTCTCCACAGAATTTTTATTTAAGTTTCTTCGAGAAGTGAAATCATAAGGGTAGCTATGAAACGCCTCATGGGATCCATATTCATAAGTACCGGGACAAAACTACAAGCAAAGTAGTTGCAAGCTCCGGAAGTCTTATAAAAAATTTAAGAAGAGGGTCACTCGCTTTCTCCCTTGAGCTTCATTATCTTTATTCTGCCGAGTGTTTCCCAATACTCTACGTTAATGCCTTCTTTGAGTTTGTCCTTGATTTCATCATCAACGCCCGTTTCTACTGGAACATCATAGAGTTCATAGGTCTCCATATCCATGAGCTGGACTGTGTCTGGTGTAAGGGCTATGATCTGGCCTGTCCTCTTATCGATAATGGGAACGTCAACTTCAGCGCTTGTTGGCTTCACAATACTTCTGACCTTACCGTCAAATATTCCAACGGCCTCAATTCTTGCCTTTGCTGAACCATGCTTTCCCGGGGATGAAACCGTAATATTGGCTATTCTGCATGGTTCGTCATCAATAAGGATGTATCTTCCGGGTTTGAGCTTACTAACCTGAACTCTGGTCTTATCTCCCATTTTCCTTCCCTCCTACAAACGTTCTTGATGTGGTTTATTTTAAGCATTTAAAAAATTTTTGAAGAAGATTCTACCAGAGTAAACTTCCCTCATAGTTTACCAAGACTTCATTGACAACACTCCACGCCATCAAAGGCTCTTTGTAAATGCTAATCTTCTCTCCTTCCACCACGCTCAAAAAGTCCCCATGGGGAAAGCCACCAATAATAACGGCTGGGGAGGCATGGCCAACCAATCTTTCTCCGAACTCTTTCGGAGTTGCTAGATTTCCATTTTCATGCATTATGAAAACTCCATCTGGATCTATCTCTTCAAGGAGTTCGGAAAGTGTTCCTTCTCTCATCTTCAGAAGTTCAAGATCTTTAGGGACAGCTTTCTTTTTGAATAGACTTTCCATTAGTCCTACAAAGCGATTGTAGTTTCGAGGAAGCCTAGTTTCAGGTTTAATGTAAATAATCTCGTCATTTCTTGTATGTACATAGACCCTAAGCTTTCCTTCTTTGTTTAATATGCTTTCAAGGGCGTTTATAAGACACAGATGAATTATATCCGGCCTGCCCCTCCTTTCTCCATCTTCCAATAACTTAAGGGCTGAATGATGGTAGGTGGAATCGAGAAGCACTTCATCGGGCTTCTTTCCTCTCTTTTTTGCATAATTGACAACTGAAGGATGATCTCTTATTTTTTCTGGAACGAGCTCGAGCTCGCTATCAGCTATTATCAGATGAAGCATTTTCCACTACCTCCACGTGGATACCTCTATTCTTCACTTCTTTCATTATCTTTGAATATGTATCCGCTCTCATTCCCAAGATCTCTGGAGGAATTACTCCGTAAGCACATTCCCCTTTCAGAACAATTCTAGAAACTATAGCAGCTGTAAATCCAGTTACTCTTGCCATAGAAGTAAAGCCATCCTTTGCTTCATCATACAAGAAGTATCTAATCTCCACTTCTTTTCCATTCTTGAGCCCTCTGCCGTAGACCTCCATTATTGAGAAGTCCTCGCTCTCATAGTTCATCAGCGGAGAGATGACCTTAAGCGTAAACTCAACATTTTCTTTTTCAAAGAATCCCAGTTCCTTCAGAACTTTCATTTTTTCCAGATGTCCCGGCCACCTAAGGGTTCTTTCTTCAAGTCGGTTTGCGTTTATTGTCTCAATGAGAGTTCTCAGCCCGTCGCTTATGAACTCTTCAAATTCGAAATCTCTGATCCTTACTTTCCAAATTCTTTCCAGTGGATCTACCTCCCTAACTTCCCCATTTCTCACGATTCTTGCCTTTCTTGTATATTCTTCGATCAGGTCATATGGCGACCAGGTGATTTTGTAGTAAAGAGGTGGCTTTGGGATCTTCGGAAGCCCACCTACACGGATTATTCCCTCTTCGAGAGGGGTCATCTCCTGATATATCCTCCCAAGGAAAATATTGCTAAGTCCAGGAGCAAAGCCCGCATCAACTATAGCCGTTATGTTCGCTTTTACAGCATCTTCTCTAAGTGATAATGGATTTTCGGGCATAAAGGAAACATCTACAATGTCCACCCCAGCTTCTATAGCGGCTTTTAGAGTTTTGAATCCAAACCTCCCTGGGAGTGCACCTACGATAAGATCAAAGCCTTTTATTTTCTCTACCAAGGAAGTAAAGTCTGAAGCATCTATCTTTACTGGATGCGCATAACCTTTCACTTCTTCCAATTGATTTAAATCTATATCTCCTGCCCACACCTCAAAGTCCTTGCTCAGATCATATGCTATTGCCTTTCCAACGTTGCCAGCTCCCAATACCAAGACTCTCATATCTTTCACCTCTTCAAGAGTTAGAACCAATACATATATAAAATGTTGTTCTGGAATTATTGTGATGAAACTAAACTTACCGAGCTTTTTAAGAAGAAGAGGACTCCCAAAGGAATTGCTAGAAAGCGGGGAAGCTAGGATAATGCACATAAGTGACACTCCAGACAATACATATCCCTTCATCCTGAACTTAATAGAAAAAAGCAGGCCAGATTATATCATCCATACCGGAGACCTCGTGGACAACATAAAACTTGAAAGAAAACCTGAATTAAAAGAACGATACGCGGAGAGGGTAAAAGAGCTGTTGGATATTCTTGAAAACTCTGGAGCTGAGGTGTACATCGTTCCAGGAAACGAAGATAATGAAGATGTACTCAAAAAACTAGTCAGAAAAGCCCGAATAATAAAGCCTGGAGAGATAATTGAGATAAATAATGTAAAGCTGGCCTTAGCGCACGACCCCAATCAACTAAACCCTCCAAAAGACGTTGATTTTATTCTCTATGGGCACAACTTCAGAACCCTCCGACGGGGACTGAACGGGGTTTTAAATGTAAACTTCATTCTTTTGGGAAGTAAAAAAGTTATTAAGGTCAAATATCCTGATGGAACAAATTTCGAAAGGGGATACAAACTTATGAGGGGATTATGATGAGATTAATGCGTTTTGGTCCTTCAATGCTCTTTTTAAGAACATCAGACGTTGAAAATGGCGAAAACTTTTTGAAAAATCTTTTTGGTATAAAAGAGCTCTCAGTTGATGAGGCATGGAATCAAAGCTGGGAACTTGACACCATAATATTTGTAACTCCTGCAGAAGAATGGAAAACCGTGTTGAATTTAAAGAGAGGTGCTTTTTTGGTCCGAATGCGGAGCGACAGTGTTTTAAAGGAGCTTTTAAATGCAAAAGGTCCTTTTGACAGAGCGAATCTTGGACCTCAGATAATCCTCTTAAGAATTCCAAAAGAGGCTGAAAAAACATCCGAAATAATCCCCCAACGCTATGGAGGAGTGGAGACAAGCTTTGCTAGAGGGATTAACGAAGGTGAAGAGCGAGACACTCTTCTTTTGGTGACAGACAGGAAATTAAGCAAACCCCTGAGTATAAGGGATATAAAAGAAGCGTTTTTGATTAGAAAAAATTTCATAGATGTTTACAGAACCCTTAGGACTGACTTACCCATTATACTCTTTAAACTGCTTCCTGAAGGATGGAAAGAGCTCACCATAAGGATCTATGACACCGAAAAGAGGTACGAAGAGAATATAGAAAGAGTGCTTCTTGTGCTTGAGGATCTCGACCTTGGATACGTTGTAAGTGAGGGGTGGGATTGGGATTATCCAAGACCATTTATGAGGATTAAGGTCTACAAAATAAAGCTAATAACGTGGGAAGACCCTTTCAGAATAAAATTCCTCCTCAAAGGACTAGAGTACAGGGATTATCAAAGATTTGCGGACATAGATGTGTTTGTTGAAAAGAAGAAAATTCCATGGGTGGAAGTGGCCAAAGATTATTCTTCCAAATTCGAACTTGCAAAAGCAGCGAGAGAAGAGCTGGAAAGTCTGCTGAGTGAGGACACGAAGAAAAGATTGCATAAGATCGAGGCTAAGCTCTTAAGCGAAGCAAATCCTCAAAAGAAGCCCTGAGCAGTCTTCCAAAGTTTCAATGCTAAATCTTTAAAATTTTCGTCGTATTTTCGCAACGAAAAAGCCGCTTGTGTTGTGTCTATCCGGATAAAATCTCCTCGCCTTGCTAAGCTCATCACTAAGCTCAATTCCGAAAGGCGTCGTTAGAGCGGGTTCGCCGTATCTAAGGGGGAGAAGTTCTACATCAAAGTTATCCAAAATCCATTGAACAACAAACTCGTTCTCCTCCGGCTCTAAGGAGCAGGTTGAATAAACCAATATTCCCCCTTCTTTGAGGTTTTCTAAAGCGACTTTTACCATCTGCATCTGCAGGTTTTGACAGAACTTTACATCTTCCAGTGTTCTGTTTGCCTTTCTTTCTGGATTTTTGTGGATAGTTCCAGAGCCTGTACAGGGAGCATCGATGAGGATTTTATCGAACTTAATCCCCAATTCCCCCATATGAAGAGAGCTTTTGTGAAAGAGAATTGTGTTCGTGACTCCAAGTCGAGAGAGGTTCAACCTCGCTTCTTTGAGCCTCTCCTCCCCGACATCGAATGCATATATAATCCCTTTATTCTCCATAAGCTGGGCAAGATGAGAAGTTTTTCCTCCAGGAGCTGCTGCCATATCTGCTACAATTTCCCCCGGCTTTGGATCTAGTGCAATAGGAGGATACATTGACGATGCTTCTTGGATATACAGCAAACCACCGAGGTACTCTGGAGTAGAAGTTATGGAAAAAGGTTCCCTTGTTAGGTAGAAGCCTTCCTTTGCCCAAGGGACGCGTTTAAATTGAAAACCCTTTTTGTTCAGAATTTTAGTAAGCTTAGAAATCTCAACACGGAGGGTATTAACTCTAAAACATCTTGGTAGGGGTTTTTCCATGGCTTCAGCTATCTTTAAAGCCCTCTCACCCCACAACTCAAAATATCTCTCTGCAAACTGTTTTGAGTATCCAAGGCTAGAAAGTCTCTCTATCATGAGGGGAAATTTAAAAGAGGGACTTATTATATTTTTCCCTACCTCTCAAAGGGATTCTCTTTTATGCTTTCATTGACAAAACGTACTATGTGCCTTACATCTTGCTCTATTGTTTCTATCTCTGGTTTCATAAAGATATAGAGCACGTTTGTCTTTGGAGTTAGTGATATATGCTTGACGTTTTCGATTTTTGAAAATCCCTGGAGAAATTCCTTTAGCATTTCAATGTCGCGCCTCTTTTCAAAGAGAGCTTCGTATTGCTTGCCATTTGCCTCTATTATTTCCCTCTGCAAGAGCTCCTCATCTTCGATCTTTGGCCTAAAGCGATAATAGCCTTTTTGTATTAGATGCGCCTCACGCCTGACTGTTGTATAAGGCCTCACAACAAAGTATATTTTGTCATGCCTGTTTATCAGCTTTGAGATAGGAAAATAGAGGATGCTCTGCCTTGGTAAGAGGGTTAACGTGTATTCGAACTTGTCAATGTTCCCTTCGTTCACCTTATAAAATGCCCTAAATCCAACATATCCCCCTATCCACACATAGTCCCTGTCCTTGGGCTTTACAACTTTCTCTATCGTTCTCAGATAGTAGTCCATTATAGTTAGATTAAGCTTCCTTCCTTTGTAAAACTGCAAAGTAGCGATAGCACCTAGGATCATTATCAAGAGTAACAATTCTGGTGTGATCTTCATGATTAAACCTCCTCTATTGGATAATACCTTTGAAACGTCATGTCATCGATTATCTCAAAGTTAGCTTTTCCTTCTAAAACCTTTACTATATCTTTAACTATTCTGGCGTGAATTGTCCAATTAACGGCCATCTCAAATGGATGTCTCGGTGTCCTTCTCGCCAATCCAAGGAAAATTATTACCTTATTGTCCTCTTTTCTGATCAGACTTACAATTCCCAAACTAACTATGTCCTCTCCACTTATAGGTTCCTTTACCTTCTTGAGCTCCTTATAGATCTCCTCAA
>CAYNRW010000047.1:0-9139 GCA_964399725.1 uncultured Thermococci archaeon
CCAGAAGGAGCTTGGATGGCGATTCATTTTACGTGGTATACAAATAATATCAACAAAGGGTTCTTTGGATATGATGAGGACTCACTCGTCTATTGGGGAGATCCAAACATCGTTCCAAAGGCTAAATATAGAGTTGAAGAATATGCTAAGATAATGATATTAGAGGAGACCGAAAAGTATGAAGAAAAAGGTGCATTCAAAGCTTCCGACTTGGGATATCCATTCCCAGAAAATGCGTATGTTGTTCACTACACCGTGGAAGTCTACAATGCTACAACCAATAGCCTTTTATGTGAATACACATTTGTGCCGTTGTCTCCTTAGTTTTTTTACTTTATTTTGAACAGATCTGAGCGAGTTATTATTCCAATGGGCTTGCCCTCCTTATTTTGTACTATAACCGCTGGATGCTCCTCAAGAAGGAATTTTACGACTTCAATGCTCTCTTCTTCGTTTATTATTGGGAAAGGTTCATCCATAATCTCCATAACCTTCTTTGAAAGCAGATCCTCGTACTCAAAACTCTTTCTAACGAGTGTTTTTTCTGTTACAGAGCCAACTACTTTGTTGCCAGCTATCACTGGAACTTGAGAAATGTTGTGTTTGCTCATAAGTCTAACAACGTTTTCAACCGTTTCATAGGGTTTGACCCCTATTATTGGAGAAGACATTATTTCCTTTGCCCTAAATCGAACCTTCTTACACTCCGCTAAAGCTTGGAGAATTCGATTGAAAGTAGATAATCTGGGATCAACTTTGCCGCTTTCAAGTTTTGCTATATAAGCCTGCGTAACCCCCGCTTTTTTGGCAAGCTCCTCTTGTGTTATACCGAGCTCCTTCCTAAGCTTCTTTATCTCTCTTGGATCAATAGGCTTGGGAATGATAACCATAAATAACCACCAGTTATTAATGTAACCAAAGTTTTAAAAACTTTAGTAGGGGGGCATTAAAGATGTCGCCCCCCTGGGGGTCCCGAGGTCATCGCAACCCAGTACTCCTCGGGCAATTGATATTAACCCTAAAGGCTTATAACCCTTAGGGAGTGATGAATCTTCAAGGTGTAAAATATGGCTGGAACAGTAAGTAAAGTGATTAGATTCACCAATGAAGAGGAGTTTTTGGAGGACATGGAAGAGGTTATGGGAAGGTTTACTTACCTTGCAAGCAGATATGGGGTCAACGTCATAGAGGGAGTTCTCCTTTGGGATTATGTGGGCATAAGAGACGATGAGGGTGTAAAGATATTCAGGGTTGGTGAGTTCCCTTACGTAGAGGGAACACTTAAGGTAGATTTGGAAACTCTAAGGACCCTTGAGAGGTACTTTGATGAGATGGAGAGCAAATGGGAGGACTTAACGACGGACGAAATAAATTATTTTGTTGAAATGCTTAACGAAGCTTTGGGAGAGGAAAGGGTCTACTACGAGGCTTACGACCTTGGCTTGGATAGAGATGAGGCTTACATAATTCTTAACATAAAAGGGCTTTACTATCTGGAGAAGGTTGTGGATGCCGAAGATAGGCACATTTTAGAGGAGGCTGTTTCCCTTTTGATGAAGTATGTGTAGGTGATGAAAAAATGCTCTTTAAGAAAAAAGGCCTCTTTACCGTTAGCGATGCCATGAGGGTTATAGAGATAGCGAGCAGAGAAGACCCGAGAGAAATTACCATCATGTGCGAGGCAATTGATGAGGAGGCAAAGAGGAGGCTCTGGGACTACGCTAAAGGCGTGGAACTCATGGCTGACCTGACCGGTGAAGAGCGGAGCGTGAAAATAGAAATCCTTGAGGGCTATGTGAGCGATAAGGTGAAAGGGGTAGAGCTTTAGGTGGTTTCATGATTCTGGCGGAGATCTTTAACAGCTGGCAGGGAGAAGGGGGAAGCGTAGAGGGCAGTGCATTTGGCAGAAGGCAGATTTTTGTTAGATTTGCCGGCTGTGATCTAAGGTGCATATGGTGTGATTCCAGGGCGTTTATTTCTGCCCCGAGCGTTAAGAAGTGGCGTTACGAAGTAGAGCCCTTCACGGGGAGATTTAAGTACAAATCCAACCCAGCAAAACTTGATGAGGTTGTTAATGTTATCTTAAAGCTCGATACTGGTGATATACACTCAATAAGCTACACCGGAGGGGAGCCAACTCTCCAAGTTAAATCACTTAAAGCACTTATGGAGAGAATGAAAGAACTTGGCTTTGCCAATTTTCTTGAAACTCACGGAGGTATTCCGGAGCTCATTGAGGAGGTTGTTCCATTGGTTGATTATGCAAGCGTTGACATAAAAGACGAAACCGCCAGGGCAACTGAAAATTGGAGGGAATTGGTGCTTAGGGAAGTAGAGAGCATTAGAATTCTCAAGAAAGCCGGGGTAAAAACATATGCAAAACTTGTGGTTACAAAAGATACAAAAGAGGAAAACATGAAGTGGTATGCTGAGCTGTTAAAGGACTTAGCCCCTCTCGCCATACAGCCTAAGGAGCCGATTGATATTTCTCAGACTCAGCTTATGAGGCTTTATAATATTGCTGCAAAAGTTATGGGGAGAGAAAACGTTGGTTTGAGTTTTCAGGTGCATAAGTATCTGAACGTTCTTTAAGATGAAATCTTTTCAGGCGATGATGTAGATTGGCCTTTGGGGAGATTGATGCCCGGGATCGACGAGGCTGAGCCTTTAGATGCCTTTTTTAATTTTTAAGCTCTCAAATTATCTCAAAGCGAATATTATTAAAGAAGAATAACAAAAATCCGAAGATCACCTAATTATGTGCTTGTAGTAGTACCAAAGACCTCTTATTATGTCCCTCACTTCTATCATTGTGAACATTGGGCTTCTATCAATGAATTTAGCGGTCTCTTCCCATGTGTGTGCTTGAAGAACACGGTAGATGAGCAGATATATCTGCCTCTCGTCAAGATATGGCTTCATCCAGCCATCGAGGAAATATAGCTTTACCACTGGTTTTACGGCATCAAGAACTGTGTCATAGGTTAAAACCTTGCCAACAAACATTTCAAGCCTCTTTTTCTGTACGTCTGTAAGATTTATTGGATAATCAACGCTTTCTCCAAATGGTGTCTCGAACAGCCATCTTGCTATTTCTGGTTCTAAGTCCCTATGTGTATCTCCAAGCCACTCCGTAAGCCTGATTCTGAATTCATTGTTGGCCTTCTTGACGATTTCTTGGGCCTTTTTGCTTATTGGCTTTATCACTATTGCCGTATATTCTCCGCTTACGGGATTTCT
This sequence comes from uncultured Thermococci archaeon, assembly GCA_964399725.1. Taxonomy (GTDB): domain Archaea; phylum Methanobacteriota_B; class Thermococci; order Thermococcales; family Thermococcaceae; genus Thermococcus_A. The sequence continues at coordinate 3,241 of CAYNRW010000047.1, forward strand.
TGATGGGCTTAGATGGACTACCGCAAATCCGTTTCTTATCCAGAACCTTATGAGCTCTTCACTCGCTCCAAATCCGCTTCCTACCCAATCAAATCCTTCTCTATCGGCCTCTTGGATCAATAACTCGAGCGCCTTGCTTCCGAGACCCATATCCATAGCATCTGGATGGGTGGCTATTCTGACGACTCTGTAGCCCTTTAACCTTGCAAATTCCTTTGCATAGTGATGCTTGACCATCATGTCGGGGATTATGTTCCCTCTGGGCTTGTAACCTTTTGCCATTCTGTCTATGTCCTTCTTTGGGATTCCACCCTCCTTGGCTATCTGCACAGCGCAGACTATCTTCCCATTTTTAAGCCTCAAAACCCTCGCTTCATGATGTGGGGCATCTGCCAAAAGAGCCACGTCACTTGGCCTGTTTCTGTAGTGAGCAAGGACGTAAATACCAACAAAATGCCTCAAATCTTCCCTGTCGTTCTCAAACCACTCATCAAGGTCGGGCTTTTCGAAGTAAACTTCTTTCCTTCTAATAAGCTCGTAGTCCTCTTCGGTAAGTTCTACAGGCTCCGCGTCCAATAGGAGGACATCAAAGAGCCACCTCTCAATGGGATCGTTGCTCTCGTATCTAATCGGCACTGATAGATGTATCTCCTCGAACTCTCTTCTTTCCTTTGCCTTTTTTAGGAATTTAACTGAGAATCCCCTTCCAGCTCCCTCATATCCGTGGATTGTAGAGGAGTAAATTACTTTAGGCTTGGTGAGGTATTTATGGAGTATCGGAACATGGATCCCAGCAGCTTCGTCAATTACATAAACGTCTGCATTCATTTTATACCCCTGAGTTGGGGGGTAATATCTCAGCCCTATCCCTTTGGCGTATATTTCCTTTATGAGGCCGTTTTCCTCTATAACTTTTGGCTTGTAACCGAGCTTTTGAAGACTCTTCTTTGCAAAGCGGAAGAGACTCTGCACGTTTTCAAGCTCCGGAGCTGTAACAACGATTCTTACGCGCTTTTTCTTTGCCCTTACAGCTAGGCCAATTGACCCTATACCGACGCTAACGCTCTTTCCTCTTCCTCTGTCAGCAGTTAGAACTACCATCCCATCCTTTTCTATTAGCTCCTCGAGGGCTTTAAGAACCTCAACCTGGCCGTTTGTAAGGCAAAGCTCATAGAGCTCTCTTGGAAACCTTATCTCGCTTGGAATCTTAATCTTTTCTCTTTCGGGAAGTTTTGCTTGAGTTTTCTCATTCTCTGGCCCTTTGATGATTTTTTGACTTTCGGCATTTATGAGGTAAATTCCATCGTGCTCTTCAAACTTCCTGATCAATCTCCTGTTAAATCTCTTTTTCACGTCGTCTATCGTATATGGGGGAGTAACAAGGCTCTTGTGGAAGCCAGTCCACATGTTTTTCCATTTTTGAAATGGGTTGGCGAGAATAAATATTAGCCCTCCTCCCCTCACCGTTTCTATTATCCTACCAAGGTCATTAGGGGAGAAATCGTAGCTGAGATCAAGAACAAGAAGGTCGTAAGTCCTTCCAAGAATATCTCGAGTGTGCTTAAAAGTGACGGCGGTAACGTTTACATTCTCTCCTGCCAAAACATCGAAGTGCTTCCTGAATTCCTCATACCTCTTTCTTCCAAAGGTTTCTTGGCCAAGGGCATCTGTGGCATAGAGAACCTCAACTTTGTTTTCACTCTCATCTCTGAGCTTTTTTTTCATAAACTCCTCAAGAATGGATGAGATTATCTTAGCACTCGCTCCACAAAGAACCCCGGCTAAAGTTGCTTTTTTCATGGTATCTCCCGCTAAAACTATCATTCTTCTATGAAATTCTTCAATAGCCTCTGCGAGAGCGGTTTCAGTGAGCTTTAACGTTGACTTTTTAACACCCTCGCTTTTGGCATAGTCTCTCACTTCCCTGTCAAATCTCACCTTCACGGTCATTTTTCATCCCCACAAATGAAAAAGATGGGATATTTAAAAACCTATACTCTATTAAGATAATAATTTGAACGTTAAACTTTTATACGAAAAGCCCTAATCAGTGTAGTGCTCTATGAAGAATTGACATAGGTGAAACCAAGAAGTCGATTAGGTATTTCCACTGGAATGAACAGTTGTTTGTACCGGTAAAGTTTTTGCAAGAGTTGTTTTCGCTAGTCCGGCTTATACTTCACTCTTATGTCCGGTATGTTAGAGAGCTACTCTCCAAAAAGCATTCCAATGAAGACGAGGAAAGTAAAGGACAAAGAAAAACACGATGTTTATCCAAGAAATCCCCTAATACCAGCCGCTTCCACTACAAGGGTTTCTTCGATTTTTCCATAAAGTATCTGGGTGGTTATCTCCATATGTCTCTTATCCTTTTCTACACCCATTTCTTTTTGCAGCTTGACTATATCATCCAAAAACTTGAAATGAGAGGCTGCTTTTGGATTAAAGAACCTTAACGCAAAGGAGATGTCATTATAAAGCCCTTTGTAGTATTCGCTTATTGCTTCCAGTTCTTTTTCGCTTAGTGCCCTTAACCCGAGAATTTCTGGAGGTATCCCGAGAGAATATAGGGATGCCGTGAACTTTATTGCCCTTGGGAGGGCTTCCCCATTAACCTCCCTTGAATATCCAAAAAGGCCTATGTGAAGCTTTCTTTTTCTCCTTGAAGGAACAAACCTTGCGACTTTCCGAATATACGGGGCGAGAAGTTTAAGCTCTTTGGTGTATTCTTTCTCATATTTCTCAAGTATCCCAAATATTTTCTCGTCAATGGCTGGTGCTTCTTTCCTTTTTGTGTCTTTTACCTTTTCAATAGCTCTAATGACTTCTTTGGGATCATTATCATATTTAAACGAGCTCTGGACAGTAAAAGTCTGGACGCTGGGGTATTCTTTTATTATCGCATCAACATTCTTGGGTGTGAAATGTCCTCTGAAAGGAGGTCCGCCAACACCTATTATAGGATATATGGGGACACTAAGTTCTTCTTCAAGTTCTTGAAGCTTAAATAAGGCGTACTTATCGTATATCACAGCACTTATGAGACCATAGTTCATTGCAGGATCACTTCTGGCTAAAAACACCCTTTGGTACTCAAAGTTTTTTCCGGTTAGATATTCTTCCAGAATTTCATGAGAATTCATGATGGCCTCTTTTGTCTCAAATAGCGGAATGACGTTTATCTCCTCCGGATAGAATTTTCCAATCCATTCATAGATTTTGACATCGTACACCCTTTTGTACTGCTTCCCAATAATGTATCTCTTGTAAAGTTCATACACTCTCTCGATTTCCTCCGAGGAGGTTGTCATTGGCAGAATAACTTCAAAAATTGGAGCGATCTCTTCTCCATAAAAGAGCTTTGCATAGTCAGCCGATCTGGGGATGCTCTCAAGGGTTTCAAGCAAAAGCTTCGCTTCCGCTTTTTCTACACTTGGGTTTGGAACGCGGGGGGTTATCCTAAGATCCCTACCAAGTTTTCTTTTCTTGAAAAAGCTCCCATATTTTTCAAGTAGCTTTTTTACAACAAACTCATCTACTTCTTTTCCTTCAAAATCCCACATTTGCTCCTCTACGCCAAGAACGCTGAAAGCGTAAAATGCCTCAACTACTTCATCTTCTCCTCCTAAGGAACTCTCGTGAGCAAAAAAGGGAATAAAGACATTGTCAGGATGCTGAGTACTCATTGTTCTTGGTATCATTTTGTTCACCATATCTACAGAAAATGCACAAAATTTAAGCTTTTTGATGAATTTTTTGAAAAAATGACGAGAAATAATCACAAATTTTCTCCCAGCCTGCACAATGTTTTAAATCCTCATGAGAACTTTTAACGGTGATACGCGTGAAAATCCTGAAACACTTAAGCAGGTTTCCACCTCGTTATGGTCCTGAATGGGGAAGCGGCGGAATATTTGGCTTGAGATATCACAACGGTGTTTTATATTTCACGTTGGCATTTGAGGCTCAGGCCCACTTTATACGAGATGATTCAAAGAGGGTATATGAATTTGACCTCGTTGGTGAAAAACCAACTTCAGGTGGAGATACTTACAATGCAGTTGAGACAGTTGACGAGCTTATTTACTTTGGCGGATGGGTGCATGCCCCAGCGGTTTATGAAGGGAAGAATGAGAAGTCAACAATAAGCTTTGTCAACAAGTACTCTCACATTCACGAGTATAACACAGAAAACGATGAGATAAGGCTTCTATGGAAAGACTCGATTCATCACGAGACGAAGTGGGCAGGAGAGGTAAGCGATATAATATATGATCCCTACGAAGATAAGCTCCTTATAGCAAGGGAGGACGGACATGCCAACCTCGGCATATATGAGCTTGACAGAAAAACCGGAGAAGCAAAGCCCCTTAATGAGAATCCCAGCCTTAAAGGAACGCTCCTTCATGATACCGTATTTTTTGGAGTTGGGAAGAACTTTGACTGGGGAGTAAGGGAATTCCACGCATTCGACCTAATTACTAGAAAATGGGAAGTCTTTCCAGTTGGTTCTTCTGTGGACGGGAATCCTCCCATAAGGCCAGTTTTGGGTGACATGGAGAGTGCATATAACAGGGTCTTCACCTTTGTAAGGGGAGGAATGTTCGTTGGCAATCCCTTCAATGGTGAGGAGATGGCATTTCTTAGATTAATGGATTTTCCAAACTTTCACGGACCTTTGAGAACAAATGCCCTTCCAATAGGCGGAGGGATATTGATAGCCTACAATGCCCACCACGATGCAGTATATAGACCAATGGATGAGGAGTCCAAATTAATAGCAGAATTTACAAATACTATAAACTCTCCCTCCTTGCTTCTCTATATAGCTCCTCCAATGGTCAAGATAGTTGGTGTTTTTGGAGCACGAATAACGAGCATAGAAAAAGCCTTCGGAAAGATACTTCTTGGAACAAACACCACACCCAACACTGGGGCCCTGGAAGCGACACCTTTTGACACCGGTAACAGAGATATAGTGGTTCTTGACGAAGACGTGATCCAGAAAAAGCCTCCCGCTCTTAGCATCTCCCTTAACACTGCCTCCTTGGCAAAGGTGAGTGAACTCTTTGGAGCGAAGGCCTTTGGAGGAATACCCCTTGATGGATATAAAGAGGCAGAGCTGATAATAAATTCAAGCAGAGATAATAAATTAACAATATACGAATACGACCTTTCTCTCCCAGTTGAGAAGGCTTACGAGGAGTCTATTGGGATTAAAAGCGGGAGAAACGTTATTGATTTGTCTTCATTCAGCGGCATAGTCTCGTTTAAGCTGGAAAAAGCGGACATTGCAGGAAAAATAAAAATAAAACTCCTTTAGCTTTTTTGATTTTTTAAATTTTAAAAGGGCAAAATCACGCAGCTATTCTATTCTTCCAGCTCAAACTGCTTTCGATGAGCTCCTCTGGAGTTAGCTCTCTTTCGCTGATAACTTCTGGTTCGAAAGGTTTAAGCATCTCCAAGAGCTTATCTTTTGACAGTTTTGTCTCGTCAAATACCACGTACCCGGTCTTGGAATATCCATTGATGAAGACCCTATAGACTGCTAAATCAAGTGAAAGTTTGTACTGCATCTCTCTAGCTTCGTCAGGAGTTACTTTGTTGAATTTAAAGTCTATTCTCTCCATTGCCCTCACCCAAAGTAGTTCTTTATGTCAATGTAAGTCTTCCTATAAATCTCACTTCCCTTCATTTTTTCAATGAACTCCTTAGTTCTCACGTATTTGTCTTTCTGGTACTCCCAGTCTGGATGGAGGGCTTTCCATTCCTCCCAAGTATAGCTGAACTGGGCTTGAACTTTATCCCTATAGAGCTCTGGGATTACATTAAAGGTACAGAAGGGCACAATTCTTCCATCGGGCATGGCGTAGTGGATGACACAGCGCTCAACGCGCTC
>CAYNRW010000048.1:0-9130 GCA_964399725.1 uncultured Thermococci archaeon
CTATAAAGCGAAATGTTGTAGATAACAACATGAACTGGCAGCAATGGGAACCATTTTACCTCCAAATTCTCAATAAAATGGGATATGATATGGAGAAAGACAGAGAAGCTGCACTTTTATTGAGAAAGCTCTTGTTAGAGAATGAAAACTACATTTTGGCTGAGAGTATTAAAGAGAGAATTAAAGAAAGAGTTTATGTTTTTGGAGCTGGACCAAGCTTGGAGGAAGGCCTTAGCAAAAGAAAATTTAGTGGAACTTTAATAGCCTCCGATGGTGCGACCTCAGCTCTGCTAGAACATGGAATTATGCCTGATATCATCGTCACAGATTTAGATGGACGTTTTGAAGATATAAAGAGGGCAAATGATCTTGGGGCTTACGTTATTGTTCATGCCCATGGAGACAACATGGATAAACTCGAAGCCTATGTCCCAGAGCTCAAGAACGTCCTAGGGACGTGTCAAACAGAGCCTATGGACATTGTTTACAATTTTGGTGGTTTTACCGATGGAGATAGAGCCGTTTTCCTGGCAGAGGAGCTTGGAGCAAAGAAAATATTTCTAATTGGCTTTGACTTTGGAGAAATCGTCGGAAAGTGGAGCAAGCCATATCTGAAGGAACACGCCTCAATATGGGAAAGCAAGAAGAAAAAGTTTGAAATAGCACAAATGCTTTTGGAGTGGCTTAAAAAGAATGGAAAAGCGGAGATTGTAAAAATTTAAGCTCAGACACTTCCGTACTGACCTCCCCACTCTTCAGGGTGAGGCTTGAAAATTTGGGAGAACATTTTATTGAGGGCCTTGGTTCTGACCATTTCTTCGAAAATTGCCATCTTAAGGTTTGCTTTATATGCTGCCAAGAACAGCCTCCACATTTTGAGAAATGTGGACATTTGGGATTTTGTCTCAAGGGAGATCCTCAAGAATTTCGAAGTCCCTTGCAATTAAACATCCAAACCTCCTAAATGTTTTTCTAACCTTCATAAAATCTCCGATAACAGTGTAAGGAACATAAATCTCCTTCTCGAGTTTAACACCCCGCAACCTTCTGGGCTTACCTTTGTTATTGCAACTAAAAACGTCAGGCTGGCAGATGTGGGTTCAAAACATACTAGCACCCACAGTATACCAAAAATAAGGTCCATAAGCGTTATGCATGTCCCTATTTGAATAACAAACTCTTTGCTTAGCAGAATTCTCAATAAAATCAAGGTGGATTAAAGCAATTATAAAACCTACTGCAGTTGATCTTTCATTAAGACTCAACACCCTGTCTTGCAAAGATATGCTCCCATTAAAAAAGAGAAAATAACAGGCTTAGGCTTCATCCCCAAGCTCCTCTACCGGCAACTTCATTCTCGACACTGCTATTAGAGTTAATATTCCTAATATTGGCATAAATGCAAGCTCTGCAAGTGCCAATGCTTCGCTGTGTCTTGCTAGGGCTTCTGTTATAGAAGGAGCAATTGCATTTGCAGAGTTGGATATCAATCCCAAGGCAAAGGAAGCCCTAGGATAAATGCTTTTTGGATAAGTTGCGGGTGCAGAAGTCCAGAACGCTGGCCCAGTGCCTTGGAGAGCACCAATCAGCCACACTGAGGCTAATGCTAGCGAGTAATTCCCCCCAAGCATTGCCTTGGAATAAACACTTAATCCAACAAACGCCACTGCATAGGAGAGTATCATAACCTGAACGATGGCCTTAAAGAGACCTCTTGGAGTTGGGTTTTTCTTGGAAAGCTGAAAGCCAACAAATCCCATAACTATTGACCAAAGGGCTTTTGATATGTTGAGATTCGTGCTTAAAGTAGCCACTTGGTTTTTGCTCCACCCGGCTTCGTATCCTAAGGAGGATGAAAAACCAATTATTGTGAAGATAACCCACAACGCGGGGAAGAAAGTAAATCCAAGCACCCAGGTAAATTTCATCTTCCATATGTTTACTTTTTCTCCGCCTTCTTTCTTGTGAATTATCTCAAAGTCCTCTGTAAAGAGCCACCATATCAAAAGAACGACGTACATTATAAGAACTGTTATTAAGAAGGCCATCTTCCACCCAAAGGCACTTACTAGATATTTGGCACTCATTGAGCCAAAAACGCCTCCCCAGAATATACCTGAGAGGATAACACCTTTAGCAAACGGTCGTTCTGCCACAAAGTAATTGGCTATTTGTGTGCTGAACAGGGGAACTAAGCTCACAACGAAACCTTGGATAAACCTAAGAAAGACAACCAGATACCAGTTCCCGACGTAAGGTATTAAAGCTTGGGGAATTGCGGCAAAGCTGAGAGCTATAGCAACACTTCTCTTAAAACTCCCTTCATAAAGTCTCGTATGTCCAAGCAAGAACGCTATAAAAAGACCAAATACATATGCTACATGCTGAATGTCATAGGCCTCAGCACTTATTCCAAAGTGAGAGATTATGTCTGGCTTTGCAACGCTCATCATGCTCAGAGTTCCAAATCCTGCGGTCATGACCACTGTATCCAATATTACAGATTTCCACCGTTTCATATTTACCACCTCACAGCTTTCCAAGGAACATCAGCACTCCGAAGATAATGAACAAAATACCAGCCGCCTTGTGAATAATTTCGAGAGGCAAGGCGTCGCCTATTTTGTCTCCTAAAAAGGCCCCAATCAGATTAACCAACGCTAAACCAGAAATTGCTCCTAAAAATGCCTTGATCCATCCGTACTTAGAAGCAAAGGCCATTGTAGCCAACTGAGTCTTGTCTCCTAATTCTGCAAGGAAGATTGCAACAAAGACATAAAGGACTTCCTTCACATTATCACCTCAAAAAGGAATATAAAAATCAAAGCTCCTCAAGGGCTTTTTTCATTCTCTCCATAGCCTCTACGAGCTTTTCTCTTTTTGTTGCATAGCTTATTCTGATGTATCCTTCCCCATTGGGCCCAAAGGCCGTTCCTGGAATAACAACTACCCTTGCTTTCTCCAATAGCCATTCTGCAAATTCTTCGCTTTTCATTCCAGTGCCCTTTATATTGGCAAAGATGTAGAATGCTCCCTTGGGCTCAAACGCCTTTATATAGGGAATTTCTCTTAAGTGTTCCAAGACCAGACTTCTCCTCTCTGCATATTCCCTGCGCATCTCTTCCACAGCTTTCCAGCTTGCCTCTTCTCTGAGGGCCGCAACTCCAGCAACTTGGACAAAGGAGGCAACGTTTCCAATGACATAAGCATGAAGCTTTATCATATTCCTTATTATCTCCTCTGGAGCCACTGCAAACCCTAAGCGCCATCCAGTCATTGCAAAAGTTTTTGAAAAACTGTTTGCCAAGATTGTATTCTCTGGAGCGTATTTTATCATCGGCACGTGTTTTGCCCCATCGTAGAGAAAGTGTTCATATGGTTCATCGCTGAGAATGTAAATGTTATAGTCTTGGGCAATATCCGCAATAGCCTTTGCCACTTCTTCATCCAATGTAGCCCCGGTGGGATTGTTTGGATAGTTAACTACGATCATTCTCGTTCTTTTGGTTATAAGGTCAAGGAGTTCATCAGGATCTGGCTGAAAGTCGTTTTCCTCCCGTAAAGGCAACCTAATAGGCTTTGCTTCTGCAACTTTTGCATCTTCAACATAACATACAAAAGCTGGATCTGGAATTATTACCTCGTCGCCATTTTCCAGCAGGGTTTCAAAGGCTAAATAAGTTGCTTCATAAGCTCCAGCCGTTATGATTACTCTTTCTGCCGGAACTTCTAGGTTATAGTGAGCTTTGTAGTAATCTGAAACAGCCTCTCTAAGCTCCGGAATTCCTGCATTTGGTGTGTAATGGGTCCATCCCTCGTCAAGAGCTCTTTTTGCAGCTTCCTTTATATTCTGGGGGGTATCAAAGTCTGGTTCTCCTATTCCGAGGGAAATGACATTCTTCATCTTTGATGCTCTTTCAAAGAGTTCTCTAATCTTTGATCTCCGAATAAGGTTTATACGACTTGCGACGAAATATTTATGCTTTTTATAACGCATGATTAATCCCTCCAAGAGCATTTATGAGTGAAGCCAAATTCTTAATAAATCTATCGAGAGAAAAGTTTCAAAATTGAGCACAAATCATAAAAATTCTTCGAAATTTTAACAAAAGATATGTGATTAAGCCGACATCAGAGGACATCAATTAAAGCAGCCTTTTCAAAGAGTTCCTTCACCTCTTCTTTTTCACAGTTTTCGAATGAAATTTCTTCCGCAGGTATCTTCGAGAGCACCTCTTGGAGGTCTTTTTCTGCCTCTTCCCCAAATGCCAATATGAAGTTTTCACCCTTTTTTGCTCCGACATCTTCAATAGCATCTTTGATCTGAAGTGCCCCGCTTGCCCTAAGAAGTATCTCACCCTTGATTGTTTTTGCTTTATTTGTCTTCCTTTCAAATGATTTTAGAGCCAATATCGTAGAAAAGACTGCTTGTTCCCAACATTTTATGTTTAATATCTGGACATTATTTGGAAGGATTTCAAAAATATTTGAGGTATCTTCGAGTATGATCTTTGCAATTGCGATCTTAATTGTGCCGTAGTTTAATACCTTCATTTTATTCCCCAAGCTTATTGCTTTGTTGTTTATTAAAAATTTTGCTTATACAGAAGCAGGTACTCAATAAAAATATTTTAATTATCCTTCAAGTTTCTTAAAAATTTTTGAGATTAATAATATATTAATATTAAAGCAGAGGCAAAAAGTATTTAACTAATTAAAACTAGATATACGTTAGATGCACTCACGTAGTGGTGGACAGAATGGCAAAGATGAGGATCATTAGTGTTCAGTTGCCACAGGGACTCATAAACGCTCTTGATGTCTTAGTCAAAAGAGGAGTATATCCTAACAGAAGTGAAGCAATTCGAGAGGCTATCAGGGAGCTCATAAAGAAGGAGTTGTACACAACAGAGGCAGAAGGGAAAGAACTCCCAGAGTACGTGGTTGAATAAGAATATTGGGGGGAATTGAGATGGTGTTTAAACTGTTAGAGCAAGCTGGTATTGATTTAGATATAGATAACAACGGTAACAAAACACAAGAAGCTCTCAGCGATCTGGAAACTTCTAGATCCTTCATTAAGATAGCGATCATAGGTGTTGGAGGTTCTGGAAATAATACAATAACAAGACTGTATGAACTAGGGGTTGAGGGAGCAGAATTAATAGCTATGAATACCGATGCACAGCATCTTTCAAGAACCAAGGCCCATAAAAGAATCCTCCTCGGAAAGAATATTACTCACGGAAAGGGCTCAGGTGGGAATCCAAGAATTGGGTATTTGGCTGCAGAAGCTAGTAGGGATGAGATAGCAGATGCTGTTAGGGATGTCGATCTCGTGTTCATAACCGCTGGTATGGGTAACGGAACCGGGACGGGAGCAGCACCTGTTGTTGCTAGGATAATAAAGGAGGAGGCAAGAAACTCTGGAAGAATTCAAGAACCTCTTGTTGTGAGTGTTGTCACTTATCCTTTCAAAAATGAGGGAACAAAGAGAATTGAAAAAGCAAAAGCTGGTATACAAGCCCTTCTGAAGTATTCAGACACGGTTGTAATAATAGAAAACGACAAGCTTCTTGAATTAGTGCCCAAGCTTCCAATTAGTGCAGCTTTTAGATTTGCCGATGAAATAATAGCGAGAATGGTTAAGGGCATAACAGAAACGATAATGCTTCCCTCAATGGTAAATATAGACTTTGCAGATGTTTACAGCGTCATGAAAAACGGTGGCGCCGCATTAATTGGGATAGGAGAAAGTGACTCAAACAAAAGAGCCGTTGATGCTGTAAACAATGCCTTAAGCAACAAAATGCTTGAAGTGGAGTTTGGAAGTGGGGAAGCTGCTCTGGTGCACTTTACCGTTGGTCCAGATGTCAGCCTCGGAGAGATAAACGATGCCATGCAGATTGTGTATGAAAAGCTTGGAGCAAAGTCGGAGATAAAATGGGGAGCAAGAATAGACAAAGAGCTTGGGAAAGTTGTTAGGGCAATGGTGATAATGACTGGAGTAAGATCTCCCCACATCCTCAGCAGCGATGTTAACGCATTAACAACGGGAGACAACGTGATAATCTCAAACCCAATAAACAGAAGGATAAACAAAGATTCAGAAATTGAAAGCCTATTCGATGAGGTTTCAGGAAAGAAAAAGGCCAACGTAATTATCAACCCCGAAATTGAGAGAATTGTAAAGGGAGCCGTAGATTACGACTTAAGTTAAATCTTTTACCCTTTATAATCACCAACGGGTTAAAATCAAAACTTGCTAAAATCACTCGCAAAATGTCTCTACTATTTTTTGAATTATTTTGCTTGTCTTGGCTACATCTGTTTTGTATGCGTAGGGTATTCTAATAACCTCCGCTTCAATACCGTGTTTTCTGAGTTCTTCCCTAAGGACACATAAATCAAAGTTTTGATCAGGTCCAAGGGCAATAACATCTGGTTTAAGCTTTTTAACGAGTTCAAAGCTTATGTGGTGTGGTTCCCCGATTACAACCTCATCCACCATCTTAAGTGCTTTTAACAGCTCAGCCCTTTCGTACATAGAGTTTATTGGTTCCCTGCCTTTTCTTTCTTTTACCGTCTCATCGTGAGCAACTATTACTATGAGCTCATCTCCCAGCTCTTTTGCCTTTTTCAGAAAGTGGATATGCCCCACATGGAGAATATCAAAAACACCTCCAACAACAACTCTTATCTTTTTCTTTTCGCTCATACTGCAGTCAACTCCCAAATTTTATCTTTTGCATGGTGTATTATTTTTACAGCCTTTCCCCTCGTTTTCTCTTTCATAGTTTTTCCATCCATCAATGCAATCCCAATTGCCAACGGCCTTCCATATTCTTCTTCTACCACAAACACAAAATCGCCCTCTTTTATCCCCTCATCTGCATCCACTATACCCGGTGCCATCACATCAGCACCATTTAATATATACGGCACTGCTCCCTGATCTACAACAACCCTGCGCTTCCATTTCCTCAAATCTTCCTTATCGGAGAGCTCGTACAAAGTTATCACAAGAGGAAATATAAGGCCTTCCCGCCGTATAAAACGGGGCTTTCCATTGATAAACAAAATTTGTGTAGTTTTGTCAAATTCGCCCACCAAAACCTGATCCTTCTTTGATATTAACTTTTCGGCAACTTCTCCTCCAAATATCCTAGCCATCTCCTCTACTATTTTCTTGACTTCTTTTTTGCTGAGGGGGTGTTTTATCTTCATCATTAGCACCTCATTCAACAAGCTTTTTGATTTCTTCTGGTAGTAGTTCTCCTTTTAAGGTCAACGCAACATGGATTAAACTTTTCAAGGCATCAGCTTTGGTGTTGGCCCATGTAACAATTACAAGATCGCCATTTTCGACAGGAAGCTTTTTAAGATCCTCGGAAAGTTCAGGGAGAGTTTCCTTTAGAGCCCTTCTATCCTCTGGAAAGACTATTTCATTCTCTTGGACTATTAGAATCATGGCACCTCTTGCAAAAAAACGAATTGCCTCGTCTCTGAGCTCTATACTCTTAAACTCCGGGGGATTTTTCACAACAAGTGCATATGTCACAAAATCCTCAAGAGGGCTTACTTCCAAAGGTTCCGAGAACAGTTTTGATATTTCTCTGACGACTTCGACGCCTTTTTCGCTCAAGGAGTGTCCTTTTTGCTGGGATTCAACCAACCTAACTGAAGAAAGTTTCTTTAAAAGCGTTCTAACAGTTCCCTCTCCGAGATTTAACTCTTCAGAAATTTGTTTTCGCCCTTTGGGTGTTTTCAGTAAGAAAAGCACGGCAACAGCATCCTCAATTTTAAATTCCGGATATGCACCTCGCTTCCAATCCATCTTTTCACCTCTATTTTCGATTTAATGGCAAAATATAAAAACTTTAGGTTAATCGACAAAAGGATGTCCACTCCAAAGCTCCCTAATTTCCCTTGTGGCATCTGGGTAAACTCGCTTAAATGTAATCCTCCAGTATCCCTGAGGCATTTCCTCTATGTCCTCTATGTGGATCTTTAGTCCTAGGCGTTCAAAGTGAGATACCATTTTATAGGCTGTTTCTACGTGCTTTACTCTCACCATAAAAACCTCTGCTATTTCTTCTCCAGCAATAACATCCCATATGCTTTCCACGAAGGGCTCCAGAAGAGCCCTTCCCAAAGCACTTGCATATTTTTCAAATTCCTCATCCCTTATTCTTCTTTCGGCCAGATAAAAAGCAAGACGCTTTATCCTCTGCATAAAGTACCCATGTGGAAGGTCAAAAAATATTCTTGCGCCAATTTTGATGTCATTAACATTCGCATAAGGAGTCACATACTTCACAATTTTTTTCATATCAGGGCTTTTCATTACTATTCCTTCTCTCTTTTCCCTACTTAGCCTTTCTACGAGCTCTCTGAGGTCATCAATTTTTGATATGTCATATACCCCAAACACCTCAACATTCGGAATTCCGTATTCTTCCGCAATCTTGAGTCTTTCCTCTACAGTAAGAGATTTCCCAGTTTTCTTTTCTTGAATATCAAAAAGAAAGAACTCTATGTCCTCCTTTACATAAGGTGGTCCTTCAACGAGATATGGGCTTTCCGGTCCCGCCATTTCTCCACAAAGAACCAAGTTCGGATAATCTTTAAAGAATTCCATGTTAACAAAATCTTCAATTCGTTCCGTAGTGAAAGGGCATACAAAACCGCCCCTAGTAAAGGCAAAAACTCTGCCCTCAATCTGGGCAACTCTTACGTTATATCCGTCAACTTTTTCCTCCACATAGAATGGTTTTCTTTTGAATACCTTTTTTATTCCGTTTTCCAGATGAACTACCCGTTTTATATGTGGAAAGCCGAGTATTATGTTGTGAGAGTCAAAAACCACAGTTCCCCTCCTTAAGCTCCCGGCAGAATCTTTAAATCTAAGGTACCTTATTCCTTCGAACTCATCTTCCACTATGCCTCCTTTATTTTCCAATATTTCAATACGCTCCTTACTAATACCTAGGTCAAGAAGGAGATTTTTGAAATGTGAACTCACCATCCCCAGCACCATTATATTTTTTAGCTTGAGGTTTATAGGTTTTTGTGCACTTCAACAACTTAGAACCTTCTCTTCCTTCATATAACATTGGTATCCGTTACC
>CAYNRW010000049.1:0-9126 GCA_964399725.1 uncultured Thermococci archaeon
ACAATGTCGTTCAGCTATTTGAAAGAGAAGTTCAAGAAAAAATCAGAGGAGCAAAAAGAGGAAGCTAACAAAGAGGACAAATTAGAGCTTGCACTGAGCGAAGAACCTTCAGAAACCACAGAGGAGCAGAAAAAAGAGGAAGAAGAGCGTATAACGATGATAATGAACCGGCTAAATGAGATTGAGAACGACCTACCGAGAATAAAGGTGAACATTGACACCCTGAAATCCCAGCTACAGGAGCTCAGGGAAGAGACAGAGAGGCTAGACAAAACCATAAAGGACGTCATGATGCTATATGAAGTAGTTTCGGAGCAAATAAATCCATTTAGGGACCTCGAAAGCGAAAATCCCATAGTCAAAGAAATACAGGATCTGAAAAAGGAGCTGGATGAGATCAAAAAAGAAATCGCCCAATTAAAGGGAGATTTAAGGCTACTTGCATATCACGGAGTTGATCTTGACAGGATAATATACGAGGCTATTTCGGAGGGAGAAATATGATAACTGAAAATGAAATAGACAGCAAACTGCAGGCGCTTCAAGGAAAAGTCCCCAGCATCCTGATCAAAGACCTACGAGATAAGTTGGTCACAAAGATGGACATACTAACGCCAGACCAACTCGACGTTATAGTAAGAAAAGTGCTTGACAACTATTCAAGTCAAGCTGAGAGACTTCAAAAGCTTGACAAGCGGGTTGAGGAAATCGGAAAATATCTCGAAGAGATAAGAAAACACCTAATGGAAAGGAAAGACTCTGAACAGTTTTCAGAAGCTCCAGAGGCTGGAACTAAAGAATACCCAAGTAACCTTAACCATTTGAAGTATAGAGGCGAATTAGATGTTGAAACTCCCCAAATAGGAGTGGAGATTGAAAAAAGTGAAGGGGAGGATAAGGTCATGACTGAAGAACTCCAAATTCCAAAAGATGTTAGAGATGTCCTGTTATCCACGCCAAAAATGAAAGCAAGGTTAGAAAGGATACCAAACGATGCTGTATCTACAATGATAGCGTTAAAATGGCTTGGGTTCCTCATAGATCGTGCGGGCATAAACAACCTAGAAAATATCCTTGAGTTCTACTATACTATTGGTTGGATCTCCGAAGAGGTGCTGGAAATCATGCTTAAATATGCAAGCGGTACCCGAGCTCATCAAAGAGAGCCCAACTGGAAACCGGATGACAAGCTTACCATCCAAGATCATCTGATTTCACTGCTATTTATTGAGAGGCTTAGAGGTACCAGAATAACACCAGAAGTCCTCAACTCAATTGAGAGGGAGCTAAAAATGATGAATAAAATCTTGGAGTATGTATATGGAGTTTAAGGGGATAGGGTATGGGGCTCAGCATCTCAGCAAGCTTTGCAATAATATTCATGGCTTCAATAATAGCCTTTGGGACTCTTTACACATCCTTTGAAAATACTTACAATTCAATATCAGATTCGGTCGATTCATATAAGAACGCTCTAATAAAAAGAGAAACATCTAGATTGGCCTTGAATAGCACCAGTTATGACGACCCTGGGTCTAACTTCACGATTTACACAATAACCTTCAATATTACCAACCAAGGCTCTACCCTATCCCCTAAATATTGGAACTTTATTCGAGATGGAAGGCTAAAGGAACCAGATAACTCAACGTTGATTGTAGAAGACAAAGAATACCTCCTTCCCGGTGAAAGTATCTTAATATCAACCACAGAGATCAAGGATAGCGACACCCACACACTAACCATAGCAACAGAAACAGGGTGCTCTCTAAAAATAGAGTGGGAATGGAGATGGTTGGATCAAAATCAAACCATTGGAGAGCCAGTTATAACTGCAACAGCTTGGTATTGCACATAGGTGAGTATTATGGCAAGTTCAGTCGTTTCCGAGTTAATACTATTTATAGTCTCACTCCTAGTGGCTGGTACAGTAGCTGGAGGTTTATATGTCGTTACTCAAGACCTAGCTGACAGTATTAGTTACAAAGGAGCCCTCATAGCCCAAAACCTAAAACTTGACTTTGCAATCATAAACGATCCCGAGATTATTCCCACCTCCAATGGAGCCTATGTGTTTTATGTAAAAAATATCGGATATGAGAAAATTCACTTTGATACTGAAAATGTAGTTGTTTTCGTTGACGGTAGCCTCATCCCACCCTCAAATTTGACCCTTACTCCCTCCATACTTTATCCTCATGAAGTAGGAGAACTTAGAGTGAGCACGAATCTTACATCAGGTTACCACCGAATTGTCGTGGTTGTTGAGACCGGTGAGCAAAGGGAGTTTATATTCAAAGTAGGGTGAGGGAAATGACCTCCCTGTTAAAAATCCAGATACCCAATGACGAACTTCATAGGAGACTCGGTGGAGGAATTCCTTCAGGTAGCATAATATTGATTGAGGGAGATAGAGGTACCGGGAAGTCTATATTCTCACAAAGACTTACCTATGGCTTTCTTAAAAATGGCATCTCTGTTAGTTACGTTTCTACTCAACTCACCACTCCTGAGTTTATAAATCAGATGGAATCTCTAGGATATAGCGTGATCTCATACTTAATAAAGAGAAAGTTATTTTTCGTTTCATTGTATCCTCTGCTAAGTGCTGTTTCCAAGCGAGAAAGGTTTCTCACGCGATTTTTAAGCGAAGAGAGACTTTGGGAAAAAGATGTTGTTGTTATTGATTCCCTTCCCCCCATATTACCTCCAAAAATTGGTGAAAATGAGCTCAGGCAGTTTATAGAGCATTTAAAAAAATTAAGCGCACTGAACAAAGTAGTAATCATGACAGTAAGCCCAAACAGCATCGACTCAGAGACCCTTTCCGTAATCGAAGAAGTTTCTACGATGGTTATTAGGTTGCAAGTCAAGGTTTTTGGCGGAGATCTGAAGAACTCAGCCACCATAATAAAATACAATAATGCAATGGGCATTTTTCAGAAGATTATCCCATTTAGAGTAGAGCCAAAAGCAGGGTTTATCGTAGAAATAGCTGCGGTGGTATGAAATGGCACAGAAAATCAGCGACAGCTTGGAGAGCGCAATGAAGAGAAATCCCCATCTTCGGAAATATGTTAAGGAGTTTGTTAGAGTATATGGTAAAATGCCTGAGTTCCATGTGCAACTGGACAGAAGCATGAAAGATATAAAGTACCCTAATGTTCTCTACCCCGTAGGTGATCCAATATTTGTCCATATATACGGCGATCCCAAGACCGAGAAAAGGTACATTGTCATAGAGCCGAGAATAGAGAATGCTGAAGAAAAAGAAAAATATGAGATCATCAAAGATAAAATTCTGGAGTTAGCTCCATCCAAAGTGATCCCTGAAGGAAAAGAAGAGTTTGAAGTATTTCTCGACCAGCTTTATGAAGAGGCTTTGAAGAAGCTTAAGGGAAACGGGGGTTTTTTATCAAGAAACAAAGTTCAATTAACCCAAGAAGAAATTGAGAAATTCAGGTACCTTATAAAGAGAGACATTATCGGGATTGGGCCGTTGGAGGTCCTACTCAGAGATCCTTACATAGAGGATATTCACATAATTGGGGCGGATTATGTTTCCCTGATACACAAAATCTTTGATGCCCTCCCCACTAATATTACCTTCGAAAGCAACATTGCCCTTGCAGATTACTTTAAAACCTTAAGTGAGAGGATAGGTAGGCCTGTTAGTGACAAAACTCCAATAGTTGATGGAACCCTCCCCGATGGATCCAGAATTAACATAATCTACAGTCCCGATGTGAGCATTAAAGGACCTTCTGCTACTATAAGAAAATTCTCTGCAACTCCTTTAAGCGTTGTCCAGCTTGTAAAGTGGAATACTTTTTCTGCAGAGATAGCTGCTTATTTATGGCTCGCATTAGAGTATGGAATGAGTATTTTTGTTTGTGGAGAAACGGCCAGTGGAAAGACCACTACCTTGAACTCCATTATTCCCTTCATAAAGCCTCAAGCAAAGATATTCACCGCTGAAGACACACCTGAGGTTGTGGTGCCTCATCCCACATGGCAGAGGCTCACAACAAGAGAAAGAGGCCCTGAGGAAAGCAGAGTTACACTTTTTGACCTATTAAAAGCTGCCCTGAGATCTAGACCTAACTACATTATTGTAGGTGAGATAAGAGGTGCTGAAGGTGCCATAGCGTTTCAGGCCATGCAAACAGGACACCCTGTTATGGCCACTTTTCACGCCGGAGACATAAAAAAGATGATACAACGTTTTACTGGAAGCCCAATAAACGTTCCAGTGACATTTATAGACAATTTAAACATCGCTCTTTTCCAGCAGGCCGTTTATGTAAAGGGGAGGTTTTTAAGAAGGGTTCTCAATGTAGTGGAGATTGAGGGTTATTATGAAGAATTGGGAGGAGTGGCCACCAGGAGCGTCTTTGAATGGGATTCTGTAAGTGATAAGCACATTTTTAGAGGAATGAACAATTCATACATCTTGGAAAGAAAAATAGCTGAAGTTGCTGGTTATGAGGATCCAAAAGAGATATACAATGAACTATTCCTTAGGGCCAGAATAATTGAAAGGATGGCAGAGCTGGGGATTACGGGATATTGGGACGTTTACAGAGAAATAAAGAACTTTTATGAAAAGGGCATCCAAGGTTTAAGTTTTAGACTCTAGGTGATAGAAATGCCCTCAAAAAAAGTGGGAGTCTTTACACAGGCTGACTTGAGCATGAAAGATTATGTACGTAAAGTCTTCATCCCTAGCATAGCGGCTTCGATAGCTTTGTTAGTCTCGATTTCACTTCTCCAAAGATTCGTAACCCTCTCAAACGTAATTAATATGGCTCTTTATGCTATCCCAGTGCTTCCTCTGCTCTATGCAATCCTGCACCCCTACTCCACTGCCAGCGGGAAAAGGGTAAAGATAAATTCAAAAATCCCGTATTTTGTCACATATTTCGCAGTTCTTTCCACAAGCGAAGTAGGCAGAAATGAGCTTATTTTGAATTTATCCAAAGAAAAGGTCCTAGAGCCAATATCAAAAGAGATGGAAAAGGTTTATCATCTGATAGCAAAATTCAATCGTGGGATGCCTGAGGCATTTAGGTTTCTCTCAAAAAGAACTCCAAGCAAGGTCTTCTCCGATTTTCTTGAGAGGCTGGCTTATTCTTTGGACAGTGGTGTTGAACTAAAAGAGTACTTGTTGCAGGAACAAAAAACCGTAATGGATGACTATCAAACGTTTTATGAGGGAGCACTATATGATTTGGATGTCTTCAAGGAGATCTACAGTTCCCTTATAATATCTGTTGTCTTTATGGTTACTTTCATAATAATAGGGCCAATTATCACGGGCCAGGATCTCGTCACTCTCACAATTTTCACTTTTATATTGGTAATGGTGGTAGAAGTAGGAGTTCTAATACTCATCAAACACAAAATGCCGGAAGACAGTATTTGGGCCCATAATGCGATGCACACAGAAAGAAAACAAAAACTCCTTAGAAGTGTGTTGATCTCAATAGCAGCAGAAATTGCGATAGGGACAATTTATTTCTTTGTAATAAGGCGGAGATTCGAGCTTCCCCTAGAGATAATGATTGCAGTATTTTTAACACCTTTAGCTTACATAGGGTACACACTCGCAAAGGAAGAAGAGAATATTCTAATCAAAGACGAGAACTTCCCAGCGTTCATGAGAAGTTTGAGCTCTTCACTTGCAGCCAGTGGTGCCTCTATGGCCTTGGTACTAAAATACCTAAGCTCCCACGATTTTGGAACTCTAACAAAAGACATCAAGAATCTAAACAAAAGAATCTCTCTAAAAATTGATGACACAAAATCCTGGAAGTACTTTGTGTCGGAAACCGGAAGCTGGCTCATTGATATTTTCTCAGACATTTTTAGAAAAAGTCTTCACCTTGGTGCAGACCCAGATTATGTGGGTAAGGTGATTTCAAATAACTTTGAAAGAATTCTAAGGCTAAGACGAAAAAGGAAACAAAGCGTAGGTAGTTTTAAGGGCGTTATATATGGTGTTACAGGAGCCTTTGCCTTTTCGGTAGCCGCTGCATTCCAGGTGGCAGTTTACATGACACAGCTTTTCTCAAACATCCAGGTACAAGGCGATATTCTTCAGGACATTCTCTTTGTCCCGAGTCCGGAGGGACTTCAGCTGACCAATTACATTCTGATTTCAATTCTTCTACTGCATTCTTTGATATCTGCCCTTTCAATAAAGATTGCTGATGGTGGACACATTGGAATTTCCCTATACTACTTTGTGATCCTTATATGGATATCAGCAATAGGGCTCTATTTAGGGGAGTTTCTAATGGGAAAAATGATGAGCTTTTCAAGCCTTTTATTACCTCTCATGGGGGTGGGGATATGAGAAAGTGGCTCTTTGTTTCCTTAATACTCGTGTTGTTGCCCTATGCGAGTGCAAGTTCCAGTATAAAAGGATGGGCGCCTGTTCCATCATTAATGGGAATCTCCGAGAATCCTTTAAACATTAAAGATATCTCACCAAGTGATGGGGCTCTTTTGATAGAGATAGGTCCAAATTCTTACATTCTGCAACAAGGAGGATCATTGAAAACTGATTTCTACTCAATAAATTTCAGTTCAGCTTTTTTAAGTGAGAACGGAGGCTATGTGCTGATAAATGTCACCTTCCCCTACCTTTTAGAAAACCAAAGCCTTTTAGTGGGAGACTACCAAATAACTCTCTTATCTGTAAGCGAAAAAGAGGCTAAAATTCGCTTAGTAAACGGTGAAAATACAAAGGAAATCACTTACAACGGTGGTGAAAAAAGCTTCGATAGATTGAGCTTCCGCATGGAGTTGTTGCCACTTATTTTCGATGGTTACCTCACAAAAGGATACGAAAAAACCTTAGAAGGATGGAAAGTGAAGTTTGTAGATAGCAACGTTACAGAAGTAAATGGAGAGCTTAAAGAGTTCGTCGAAATACAGGTAAATGGAGACAGACATTGGGTAGAGGTTGGAGAGTCTCTTGAAACCAAAGGGCTTTTAATTGAGACGAAAGATCTAATAGGCTCGATATACTTAAAAGTCAAAATAAAAATTAAAGGTGTTTACATACACGCTAGTTTAAACCCAGATTTAGAGAAAGACATTGAGGAAGGAAAAACAACTTTTATTGGGCCATATCTGATCGCCATTGAAAAAATATTTCCCGATGGGGCTTACGTGTCTATTAAAAACTCCTGTGGGATGCCTTTAAAAGGAGAATGGATTCATCTGGGAACCCTCAAAACACTTGTTTCCTATGACGGGATTGAAATCGGGATAACCGAGATAAAGGAGAGTACCACAAAGAAAACTGCAAAAGTGATCGCATTTTTGGATGAGGAGAAACTTCCCAAACCCGAAAAAAGCACATTCGTAAATGTAACTTTCACCACTCCAGAAAGCGTACTTCAGTTTGAGCCGTTCAACGCTACAGTCACAATAAAAAATGTAGGACAACAAGAACTAAATTATGTCGAAATAGTGCCCAAAATTTCCGCAGACTTTGAAATATTGAACGAGTATCCTCAGTACATCCAAGAGCTCAAACCGGGTGACACCTTGAAATTTAAGCTCCACATGTATGCTAAAAGCTCTGGAAAACTGGAAATTGGAAAAATTGAAGTTCACGGAAACACTCCCTACCAACTATCGTGCAGCGGATTTGCCCACCTCTCGTTTTCGTCCGAAACAAGATGGATAAACGTTGAAAAAGCATCTCCAAAATACGTTATTCTCCTAGAAGGTAAGAATGGCACCATAAATGAACCCCTGCCTTTGAACATCACGGTGATAAATCACGGAAATACAAAGGGGCCATTTACCCTTACACTCCTCATTCCAGAACGTTTTGGAGTCATAGGAAAAAATGTGACCCTCTACGGAAGAATGGTATCAATAACTGACTCTACAAAGCCCGAAGAGAATAAAACGTATTCAATTTACATTATCCCTACATACGAAGGGAGGTTCGAACTTCTCGCAGGTCTTAAAGAGAGAGACTATATAGCCAAAAATTCCACTTTCATAGAGATTTCCAGTCCCAAACCACCAACTACTCCCGAGAATGAAGAATTTGCAACTAAAAGTCCACAAAACACTACAACAAATTCTACAAAAATTATAACGGAAACTCAGACCATCACAGAAACATACACACAGATTATCAACAACACTATGGAAGTCTTTCCTATAAAACAAAAAATAATTTTTACAGGAGGCGGATTTATAGGAGGAGTTATTTTCATCCTTCTTCTGGCATGGATAGCCGCAAAGCTTGAGGAAAGGAGAAAATGATCCAAATGAGAGTCAGAAGCATCGCCAAATTATAGTTTAAAGAATAAGTCTGAGCACCAGAAAAGAACCAACGCAAAAAGGTTAAAATAATTGTAACTCTCTATTTCCTCTTCTTTAAGCCTAAATGAGCTAAAAATGGCATTCGCCGTTATAGCAGGGGAAGTTGCTTATAAGGGCGTAACTTGAGGGACTTAGCTCCTTAATATTGTTGCCACAACAAGATCCGCTATTTTGTAGGTTTCATTTTCCTCAACTATCCAGCTCATCTTTTTTAAATTCTTGATAAGCGCCGTACAACCGAGGATCGGGTATATTGTCTCCCCTAACTTCTAGATAATCCCTTATGAGGCTTCACCTGGTGTAGCCAAGGGTTATGCTCTTTAATATCTCGACGTACCTAGGGCTTCTTTGCTTTAACTCTTTTAGTTCTCCAATCACAAGACCTCTTGCGATTTCAAATGTTCTCTGGATGGCTTTCTCAAAGTTCCTAATTTTAAGTATTCCACTCCAAAAATTACAAGCCATCCAGGTACCCCATCCAAAAAGCTCTACGGCTTTTTTATTTCCTCTTATTAACATCAACTTTGGCCTCATTAAATCCAAACTTAAGAAACTCAATGGACGTTTTTGTTAAATGGCTTCACAATAATCTCTCCGCCAGGCCTTTCATCGGTACCATAAGTTATAACTCTTTCCGAAAATTGGAAAAGGAACAGAAGGCTAATTAACAATTATAGCAAAGCATCGTGGCTCTTTTCAGCAGAATAACCCTATAAAGCTTTCCGTTGATTATTCTAGGGGTCGAAATCTTGTTTAGATGCTGGATTCTTT
>CAYNRW010000050.1:0-5656 GCA_964399725.1 uncultured Thermococci archaeon
TTGCCCCAGTCTCCAAGATGATAAATGAGGTCGGGTTTGTCGTTTATCCTTTCAATTGCGGTTTTTATCCCCCAGGGGATAGTGCCGCCCTCTTTGGCTTTTATTTCTTCTGGCTCTTCCCTTCTATCGTAGAAAGACACTTTAAATCCTAAGCTGGAAGCTTTTTTGATAAGCTCCTCATTGTATTTCAAATTTAATGCACTCCTGACTTCAGGAAAGAATTCCATGAATGTTAAAATCGCCCTTGCCAGATGATCTGAAGCCCCGAATTCTATTCCCCCCACTGGCTTTACGGTGTTTCCAAACTTTACTATCCTCCCCTTAACCCCTGCAACATCATCCTTGCTTTTTGCGTAAAGCTTGGGCAACGCGTAGACAAAGTTCATACCAACTTCTGGAACGTGTTGGGGGAGGCTTTCGATAGTTATAAGCTCTTTAACGGCCTTGCTTAGAGATTCATAGACTCTCCACTTTTCAGCTGGAATTTCTATCCAGGCGTTCTGGTTAACCGGGCAGTGCCCATGCCCGATTTTCGCTCCATAGTAAATTCCCATTGTGATGAACTCCTTTGCTATCCTAACAGCCTCCTCAAGTTCCTCTCCCTTCGCCAAATTCGCCGCTATCGCTGCAGAAAATGAGCATCCTGTACCATGAGTGCAGCCTTCAACAAAAGGTGCACGGTATTCTTTGAACTCGCCGTTAAAATAAAGCACATCCACGGCTTCGCTTAATCCCAGGTGCCCTCCTTTTACTATTGCTCCCTCAGCTCCTAGCTCTTCTACGATGATTTTTGCGGCTTTTTTTGCATCCTCAAGGCTTTCAATCTTTATTCCGCTCAGCTTCTCAGCCTCTGGTCTGTTGGGAGTTACTGCCTTTGCGAGAGGGATTATCTTCTCAATCAAAGCGTCCATTGCATCTTCCCTTAACAATGGTGCTCCGCTTTTGGCTATCATAACTGGGTCGACTACAAGAGGGAAGTCATATTTCTTTACAGTTTCTGCAACGGCTTTGATGATCTCTGCATTGCTCAGCATACCCGTCTTTGCCGCATCCACTCCAATGTCTTCCACAACAGCCTCTATCTGCTTTGCAACTACCTCTGGCTTAACATCGTAGATAGCCCTAACCTCTTGGGTGTTTTGAGCTGTTACGGAAGTTATTGCAACCAAGCCGTGGACACCAAAAGCGGAGAAAGTCTTTAAATCCGCCTCTATCCCTGCTCCACCTCCACTATCACTTCCAGCAATTGTCAAAGCTTTTCTAATCACTCTATCACCTCCATCCTTCTTAGAGCTTTGAGGGTTAGAAACCCAAGGGTCGTCCCGACTAGGGTGCTTGGAGCGAAGGCTATCCAAAACCACACAACACCCTTATGGACGTTTATGAGGGGCCCAAATAATAAGGCACTTAGCGTTCCTCCTATGAAAACAGTTGCCAAAGGCTCGCTAAATGCCGCCCAGTCCTTCTTTAATATTTTATACACCAAGCCAACTGTAAAAGCTCCCGGGATTCCGCCGGGAATTGAAAATATCGTGCCTACCCCTAGGGACATTCTCAGAATTCCTATGAAAAGGGCCGTCAAAGAAGCCCACCAAGGACCAAGCAAGACTCCGGTTATGACGTTTATGAAGTGCTGAAATGGGGCAACTTTTGTCGGACCAACGGGAAATGAAATTGTGCCGAGGATAACCCCCAATGCCGTAAAAATGCCAACATAAGCGAGTTTTTGTGTCGTTGTTTTGACCTTCACCCGATAACCTCCTCTATAATTTTTCTCATTTCTTCTGTAGCGATTTTTACATCATCTGCCCCCATTATTGCAGAAATTATTGCGATTCCATCTACACCAGTGTTGAGAACTTCCCTAACGTTTTCGTGATTTATGCCACCTATCGCCACCACGGGAATTTTTACCGAGTCTACTATTCTCTTAAGACCCTCTAAGCCAATAACTTTGGCATCTCTCTTTGTAGGTGTTGGAAAAACAGAACCCGCTCCCAAATAATCTGCTCCTTCTTTCTCTGCTTTTAATGCTTCCTCTAAACTGTAAACGGAGGCTCCGATGATGAGATTTGGTGCTATCTCTCTAGCAAGTGAGATGGGCATATCCTCGGGGCCTAGCTGAACTCCGTCTGCGTTTGTTGCCAAAGCCACATCTAATCGGTCATCCACAAAGTAGAGGACATCATATTCTTTTGTTAACTCTCTAATCTTCCTGCCAATCTCTATCATCTCCCTTGTTGGAGCGTTTTTTATTCTCAGCTGAATTGAAGTTGCACCACCTTCTAAGGCTTCCCTGACACTTTCCACCTCTGGCTTTAGCCTTCTATCGGTGATAACGTACAGCTTCAGTTTTTTTCTAAGGTTCAACTTCCTTCACCCTAGCCTTCTCTTTTATAAGCTCTCCATCAATTCTGTAAAGCCAGTCGTAGAGTTTCATATGAAAACTTCCTGGATAAGGTGATTCTTCAAAGGCCTTCTCTGCAGCAATCTCAAAAGCTGTTAGTCCAGCTATGGTGGCCTTTAGGGGTTCCTCAACTGCTAAAAACGCCCCTATTATTGCAGTGGCCATGCATCCCGTTCCCGTTACTTTCCCAAGCATTGAGGTTCCATTTTCTATGGCATAAGTTCTCTTCCCATCACTTACGTAATCTATAGCTCCAGTAACAGCTGCTACAATCCCAAACTCTTTAGCCACATCCTTTGCTAGGTCTTTTGCAGCTTCCTTGTCATACATCAGAGACTCCACCCCTCTAGTTTTTCCTTGTTCACCGAGGAGAGCTGCTATCTCTCCAAAGTTGCCCCTGACTACACTTATATCCCCTACTTCCAATAACATTAGAGAGGTCTTTGTTCTTAGCTTCGTGGCTCCAGCACCAACTGGATCAAGAATTACGGGCTTTTTGAGCCTCTTAGCGACTTCGACAGCTTTGAGCATGGAGTATATCTTATGCTCATCAAGGGTTCCGATGTTTATTACCAGAGCATCCGCCAGAGTTATCATCTCTTCAAGCTCTTCTATTGCATGAGCCATCACTGGAGATGCCCCTATAGCTAGAAGAGCGTTCGCAGTGGTGTTCATGACAACATAATTGGTTATATTGTGCACCAAGGGCCTCTTTTCTCTGAGCTTTTCCAAATCTTTACCAATCCATTCCATTCTTTCACCTCCTGGATATGTAGTAAAGAATGCTTACAAGAAGGAACGTTGGTATGCTTGATCCAAGCTTAAAACCGAGCTCACTTAACAGGGGGATGTGAATTCCAAAAAGACCCTCTATGGCGAGCCCCATATAGAATACAAAGCCTATCCCCCAGATTGCTATTGCCTTTAGATTGTATCCAGCAAAGGGGCCGTTTTCATCGAGTAGTTCCTCCGAGACGTAGGTTTTCCTTATAAGGAAGTAGTCGGTTATCATTATTGCCGCTAAGGACACAAAAGCTCCTCCTATAAGTAGCAGAAAGCTCTCATACTGCTCCATTGGGAAAACTAAAGCTAGCAGAGTCCCTAGGAAACCGACTAAAAGCACCTGCTTCTTTGCGTCTACCTTTGGTGAGATGTTCTTATAGGTTATTGCCGCTGAGTAGACGTCAAGGAAGGTTGTAGTAACTGTGGAGAAAATAATTATCAGCATTGCTGGGATTCCCACACCGTAAGCCGCTATGATTTCAATGGGGTCTCCTTTTCCAATCGCCATATTTGTTAGTGCTCCAACAAAGTAGAACAGACTTGAGGAGATGAAATAGCCTAGATAGGTTCCCCAGAATGCTGAACTTTTGTCCCTGGCAAACCTTGAATAATCGGCTATCAGAGGTGCCCACGAAAGTGGCATTGCTATTACCAAATCCAACGCCAGCATAATACCTATTTCTCCAGTTCCGGGCTTAGAGAGGAGCTCACTCAGGGGAAATCTCTTGAGCGTAACATAGGTGAGCCACAGGCTTAATGCAAGTAAGAGCAAAGCCGCTATTTTCTCAAGTTTTTCCCAGTTCTTTGGTCCTATGTACGTCCATCCTGTAACAATGAAGCCTAAAAGAATTACCCAGAGGGCATAGCTTTCAAATCCGAAGGCTTTTGATACTGCGTTCATTGCGTTCGCCCCTACTATAAGCATGATAGCTGTCCACCCTATGAGCTGAAGGTAGTTTAGGATCGAGGGTAGAGCAGACCCTTTAATTCCTAATGGAGCTCTCGAGAGTACCATGGTAGGCAGTCCAGTTTCCTCACCTTCGAGGGCTATTAGACCCATTACCGCGTTTCCCAAGATATGTCCGATGATTATTACAAAAATGGCCATGCCCAATGAGAGAGCTGGAGTTAGCAGTGCCCCAGCCCAAAATTCTGCGATGCTTATCCCTGCCCCGAACCATATTGCAAGAACAGTCAAGAGTGTGAAAGTTCTTTTGTTCTTCTCTACGGGCTTTATATCATATCCTTCCATGCTTTCACCTCTAAGCTTTGCATCCCCATAAAATTTTATAACTTTTTTGTTGAAATTTAAAACCATGTTATAAAAAGAGAAAAATAAAAAACATGAGAGACTTTTGAGAGATTGGGCATTTTCAGGTGCGCATAACGTAGAAGTACCTGTCCAGTGAGGAGTGAACCCTCTGGTAGTATTTTTCTAGGACTTCGAAACCAATCTTCTCAGCTACTCTCTCTGCATTGAATTGAGCTGGAAAGGCTATGCTTAAATAACCACTAAGGACGTCATAAATGCTTGATAGGGCCTTTTTGTACAGTTCTTCTCTTTTTCTCCCACCTAAAGTGGCAGAGCTTCCATATGGCGGATCTGTTGCAACTGCTTCAAAGGTCTTACCTGGAAAGAGCTCTTTAAGTTTTGTTGCGTCTCCTTGCTTTAAAATGCAATCTTTAACCCCATAGTGTTCCAAATTTCTTTTAGCGCCTTCAACCATGTCTTTCCTTAAATCCACCCCATAGGCCCTTAATCCCATGAGCCCTGCTTCAATGAGTATCCCACCGGTGCCCATAAAGGGATCGAGTATCTCTCTTCTTGCCCTAGATAAATTTACCATCGCCCTCGCAACTCTAGGAGGCAATGCTATGGGCTTGTAAAATGGTCTTTGATCCGCTTTTCGCTCATTGAAAGGCTTTGCCTTGAAAAATCTTTCTCTAACCCCGACCCAGAGTTTTTTTCCACAGTAAACTCTAATCAGTGTATCGGGAGAGCTTAAGTTTACTTTGAACCCTCTTTTTGATATTAACGCTCCCAGCTTTCTTTCAATATCCTCTACCTTATGAGAGCAGTTTGCCATGGTTTCCCTGTCCACTTTGAATGCTCCTTCAATGTGTTTCTCCCATTCAGTATTTTCCGCTTTCGAGTAGAGTTCCTCCAAGCTTTCAGCGAAAAACAAAAGCCTGCCGTATTCATGTGCAAGGCCGAGCCTACTAAGAAATGGAAAAGCGCTTTCATTGCCTTTAATTGCAAGAAAGAGGTAGTCTCTCTCAATGATTTTAAACTCTGGACTGGCCATTTCCAACAATGCCTTGACTTCCCCTTGAGCCATTTCTGGAAGGTTTCCGAGTATCTCAACGTAGAGCATGTGAATGCCTTCTCTCTAAAGCTTTTAAGATTTTGGAATGCAGGTGGATGCTTTAAAGGGTCACCCACTTGTGCTGGATGTCCTTGAAGAT
>CAYNRW010000050.1:5756-9023 GCA_964399725.1 uncultured Thermococci archaeon
AGATTTTTGTAGTTCGCTCTCTAATAACTTGGGGCAAAGAACGCTCCTGCTTCATGTTCCCACCCTTTGAAGGTTCCCCTAATTTTTCAAGATGTCCTTAATGAGGGCTTTTGCTATCTCCTTGTCTATTGCTCCTGCCCTGAGCTCTCTCAATACCCTTTGGACACCAAAGCGTTTTAAAATCGGTGCAATTTTGGTAGCACTTTTCCATAGAGGGCAGCCAAACCCTAATGCATATCTCCTGCCAACTATTTTTATTGCTTCCCTCTTGTCTAGGGCCAAAAACGCGGGAAGGTTCAGCTTTATCAAATCTCCTTCCCTGTAAATTGAAATACTTCCAAAGCTGAGCAGATCTCCCGAGGCCACTATCTTTATTCCGTTTCTTCTTGCGTAGTTCTTAACTGCTTCCATTATCATCGAATGACACTTGCCACATATAGGGGCTCTCTTTTGTATTTGGGAGTTTATAATTTCCATATATTCGGGAACTTCAACAAAAACAGTCCCATAACTCTGGGCTCTTAGAAATATTACATCCCTCATCTGTGGCAACTTTGCCATAACCGGAATAACATCAAAACCAGCCCACCGTAGGATCAAAAGCGATGCCATACTATCGCTCCCCATTGAAAAGGCCAAGGCAATTTTTTCTTTGAGCTTACTTCGGTCAAACTCTTTTCCGTAGAGCCTATAATGAAGTAGGGCTTTTAACCTTTCATAAGCCTCTTCATTAATCTCTCCTCTAACCCGTTCAAGGGCTTCAAGGCTTTGGCGTAAACGATAGGACTTAACAAAGTTGTCTCTCACTACCTCTATCATCGTAGATAGGATTTGAGAGTGGACTTTTAAAGGGTTTCTACGACACTTGTTGGCTTTGAGCAAGAGAAAGATTAAATTTCAGAGAGTCCAATTGAGTTATGGTGGTAAAGATGTTTGCAGAGATAATAACAATAGGTGATGAACTCTTAACCGGCAACACAGTTGACAGCAACTCCGCTTTTATAGCCCAAAAGCTCACGGAAAGAGGTTATTGGGTGAAGAGGATAACCACCGTTGGGGATGACGTTGAGGATATAAAAAGCGTAATTAGAGAATCTCTTTCCAGAAAGCCGGATGTCTTGATAATAGCCGGTGGGCTTGGGCCAACTCATGATGACGTTACAATGCTTGCAGTTGCTGAGGCTCTCAACCTTGAGTTGGAATTGAGGGAAGACGCTCTCAGGAGAATTGAGGAATTTTACTTGGAGCTCTACAGGAGAGGTCTTATAGACGACCCAAAAATTAATGAGGCGCGGAAGAAGATGGCATACCTCCCAAAGGGGGCTGAGATTCTCAACAACTCTGTTGGAGCCGCTCCAGGTGCTTTTTTGAGTTATGAGAATATAAAAATTTTTGTTCTCCCAGGGATGCCAAAAGAAATGAAAGCAATGCTTGAAAACGAAGTGCTTCACAGGCTTGGAAAAAGAATATTTCTCCAGAAAAAACTTCTCGTGGAGATAACAGATGAATCAAAGCTCGCTCCTGTCTTAAATGAGGTGTTGAATAAGTTCAGCATAAAAATACATTCCTCCCCAAAGGGATTTGGAAAATACATTGGGATAATCCTTTTTGGGGACTCCGAGGAGGAAATTGAAAAAGCAAAGAAATTCATGAAGGCAAAGGGGATAAGGTTTGAGGAGGTTTAAGGGATCTGAAAAATGCGTATTGTGTTTGTTCCCGTAGTCTTTCCTATTGGTCTCCCTTCTGTTAACAGCACCGTATCATCTTCTTTGGCTATTCCTAATCCCTTCACCAGCATTATTATGTCCTTTTCGTTAAATTCCTCTTCCATACAGAATGGGTAAACTCCGTAGGAAAAGGCTAAGTTGTTGCAGACCTTCTCGCTACTTGAGAAAGCTAAGATCCATTGTTTTGGCTTAAAACGTGATATGAGCCTTGGGGTTAGCCCGGTTCTTGTTGGGGTCAAGATGTATTTTATGTCTATGGCACAGAGAGCATCTATGACGCTCCGTGTTATTGCTTCTTTTATCGTGCTTCTTTTTGGCAACAAATCAATCCAAGCGCGCAGTCTGGAGTATCCCAGAGATTCTCTATATTCCTCAGTTGTTCTGGCTATCTTTGCCATCATTTCCACCGATTCCACGGGGTGCTTCCCTATGGCTGTCTCTTCGGATAGCATTACGGCATCTGTGCCATCCAATATTGCATTTGCCACATCAGTTACTTCCGCCCTTTTTGGTATTCTCTCGGTGGTCATTGAGACAAGCATTTGAGTTGCGGTTATCACGGGCTTGGCAGCTAAGTTAGCCTTTTTTATAAGCTGTTTCTGCATTATGGGGAGCTTCTCAATTGGCATCTCTACTCCCAAGTCCCCTCTTGCTATCATTATTCCATCAACGGCATTTAGAATTTCATCAAAGTTTCTCACTGCATCCGGGCGCTCTATCTTCGCAATTACAAAGAGTTCCGCATTTTTCTTTTCAAGAAAGCTCTTTACCTTGAGCACATCATATACCGAACCTACAAAAGACAGGCCTATTGCGTCTATTCCATGTTCAATTGCGAATTCGATTATCTCAAAGTCCTTTGGAGTTATTGCCTCAATTGGAAGGTTAGCTTTCGGGATGTTTATCCCCTTGTGTGAGAACAGTGTGCCTCCATTCACCACAACACATTCCACTTCATTCTCTCTGACCTCCTCAATTCTCAGCATTATGTAGCCATCGCTTAGGTATATGACGTCTCCCTTTGACACCAGCTTTGGAAGGTCTTTAAACTCGACGGGAATAGTTGTTTCATCTCCTTCAACATCTCTTGTTGTAAGCACAACTTTATTTCCCTTTTGTAGGGTTACGGAGTCTCCTTTTATCTTTCCAACTCTCATTTTTAATCCTGGCAGATCGCCCAGAATTGCAACCCTCTTTTCCAATTTCTCAGCAGTTTTTCTTATCAGCTCAATGGTCTTTGCATGTTCCTCAAGGGTTCCATGGGAAAAGTTTATCCTTGCAATGCTCATTCCAGCTTTTATCATTTTTTCTATAGTTCCCTTATGCCTTGAGGCTGGTCCAATTGTGGCAATTATTTTTGTTTTGTGAGCGGGAAGCTCCATACACTCTCACCATTTTTATTTTTTCTCATTGATTAATTAAGTTTTCCGGGATCCGAAAAATATTTTAAGATCACTCCTTACCTTTTTTCATGAGAAAAAGTTGATAACAGCGGTTCCTCCAGATGAGATTCTTAAAATCAAGGAGATCTCCAAAGCTA
>CAYNRW010000051.1:0-9019 GCA_964399725.1 uncultured Thermococci archaeon
TTTATCTCATCAGAGATGCAGTTGAGGGAATAAAGCCTGAGGATGAGGAAAAAGCTCTCAAAGAGCTTGAGGAGAGGGGAGCAAAGATCATCCGCTCTGCTGATGTTTGATTCTTTTCCATTCTTTCAACAGTGCAGATACAAGGTTAAGCACTATTGGGCCGATTATAATGCCCTTAACCCCAAAGGCCCATACCCCTCCTATCATTCCCACGAGCACCATTATCTCATCGAGCTTAGCCTCTTTTGCAACAAGCTTGGGCCTAATTGTGAAATCTGGAACTGGAGAGACCAGCAGAGCTCCGTAAATGGAAATTGCAACTGCCCTTAATATATCTCCCTGGTTTAGGAGATATATAGCCGCAACGAGCCATATCATCCACCCTTCAAAGAGTGGAATAAAGCTAAAGAGTATTGTTAAAAGCCCGGCTAGTAAAGCGGTTGGGAAATCTGTAACACTAAACCCCCAGAGACCAAGGGTCATTATGATACCCTTGGCAATGTTAAGGAGAAGCCATGCCCTTATGAGAGCTTGCAGTGTGATATCTGCCCTCCTTAATAGCTTTTCCGCCAGATGCTCATGCCCTCCGGGGATTAAAGCATATATTTGTCTTTTTATTTCTTCCGAGTTTACAAGAAAGGCGTAGAAAGCCGCAAAGAATATGACAAGCTGAAGGAGATATTCAGGAATTGAGAAGGCATAACTCTGCATGTATTCTGCCAGTTTTGGAGTTAACTGGGAGTAAAGCTTTTGAAGAACGTCATGCATTCCAAATGGGAGTTCAAGCTCTAGACTCCATGAGACAAATGTCATTATGTCCTCATAGAAAGATACGAGAAGGTTTTTTATAATCAAGATGAGCTCAGCAGTTATTAGGGCAGAGCATCCAATCACGAGTGTCGTTAATATCAAGGCGGAGTTTCTTGGTGTTGTTTTTTGTACAAGGCGCTTGTGAATTGGCAGGACTGCATAGGCCAAGATTCCGGCAAAGAATATCGCTGATAGAAGAGGGGCTATTGTTTTCCATGCAAGGTAGAGGATTATAAGTGCAACAGCCCCCCATATGATTTCTTCCGCTTTCATGAGTTTCCCATTATCTATGTTGTTTTTGGTGGTATATTAATCTTTTTTCTCGATTCCAAGTCTTTTATAGACTTCCTTTTCAATTTCCTCTGGGATTTCTGGTTTGCTAGTCTTTTTTAGGGCTTTCTCCTTGTCTATTAGTCCATATCTCACCAGAGCTGCTATCCTTCTCGTCTCAAAGCTGTAGCCATGCTTCTCATAGTATCTCTTGAGTGCAGGACCTAAGATAAGGCAGTTTGTTGTATAGCCGGCAAGCTTGGGAAATTTAAAGGGGAGTTTTTCGAGAATTTTAAAGCGCTCCTCCTCGGACATGAGGCTCAATAACCGGATTTGCATTGCTCCATTGCTCATTAACCTATATGGATGATGACCGAAAGGTAGCTCATGCCCAGTTATTATGTATCTAACTCCCCTCCTCAGGGCGTATTTTCTAAGTCTCTCCATTGTCCTTGAAGAGCACTTTTTGCAGGGAGATTTTGCCTTAAGGAGGGCATCTCTGAAGATGTCGGAGTAGTCATAGCGGAGAACCGTTAAAGGAACGCCTAGATATTCAGCTATCCTTTTTGCGTTCTCTATGGCTTCTTTAGCCATGAATCCATGGTCGATCATCACAGCCTCTGCATCTACTTTATACTTCTCCTTTGCGAGATAAAGCGCTACTGTACTGTCCTTTCCACCTGAAAAAGCTACTATGGCTTTATCTACCCCGCTCATTAACTCTTCGAGCTCGGCCCTTACATTTTCTTTATCTGGTTTATGGGCTAAATAGTTTATGCACTCTTTGCATAATGGCTTTCCATCAACAATTTTGATCTTTGCTGTTCTTTCGTCGTTTATGCAGAGAGAACATTTAAGCATCTTCACTCACCAAAGTATTTGACATACAGCTCCTTCACTCTTCTTCGAGCTCAATCTTCTTTCTCTTCACTATTGGTGCTACATCTCTCCCTATGCGCTTTGCGCTGAAAAGCGTTAATGCATCTAAGTTTCTATATACTGCAAGCTGGCAGCCACTTATCCTAATGTCTATGTACTTTTTAGCTTCCATTGCCGCCTTGAGGTATTCCCGGATGCTTTCAGCTCTTTCGAAATCTAGGCCCGCTTTCTTCAAGCGTTCTTCATTGAGTTTATGTATTGTTAGGGGCTGAAGCATCATCTCGTCTATGCCTAAGGAAGCAGCCAGCTCCGCTATTTTCGGAATCTCCTCATCGTTTATGCCAGGCATGAAGATAGTTCTCACTATGGAGCGCACTGACTTATCTGCCCCAACTATTTTAAGAGCATTTACGACGTTTTCAAAGGTGTCTGCATTTGCTATCATCTTATGCTTCTCCCTGCTGGCTGCATTGAGACTTATCATCACAAGATCGAAGTCGAGCTTTTCCCAGAGTTCCTTGGTTAAAAGGGAGCCATTTGTTTGTAAGTCTAGCCTTGCATTGGGGAACCTCTCCCTGAGCATTCTGTTAACCTCGACTATTTTTGGGCTTATGAGGGGCTCACCATATTGAGAGACGGTAATCGCGTAAGGGGTTTCCCATCCGTAGTAGCCCGGCTTTGGGACCTTTCCGAGGTTTAAAGCAACGTTTGAGTAACAAAAGATGCAGTCGTGGTTGCACACATGGGTAAGTTCATAAGAGGGATGGTGCATGGGATTGTCTATGCTCAAATCTAAGCCTTGGCATCCCTGACAGTGGGTTGGAGGGATTAAATCATCAACAAACTTTTTTAACAATCTTGCCTCTTTATTTTCCAAGATTTTTGGTTCCACACCCATTTTTCTCGCAAATTCTTCCCAGCTGTATTTCATTTTCTCACCTAGAAATGCTTTGGGAAAGCATTAAAAAACTTGACGTTTTTGAGCTCTTGGTGCTCAGATAAAGATAACCGTGAAGAGAAAAGCTTTCCTTGAGGAGATACCAAGAGTAGTTGAGAAACTTATCAGTGAATGCGGGAGCTCATTGAAGCCATAAATATTGGGGAAGATGAAAAAGGTTGCTACACTGTTTGGGTGGCCTATGAAAGCTCTACTTTTTGAAGACTTTCACATCCAAAACTACGTGCCATACTCCCGGGGCGTAGCGTTTGATTATTCTACTCTCTAACAGCTCTGCCTCATAGTTGTATTCCTTTGCCGTTTCTTGAAAAGTCTTGAATGGTTCTTCCGGCATCAGCCTTTCGGGAACCGTGTTGTGATAGTGAATTATTGCTTCATCCTTG
This sequence comes from uncultured Thermococci archaeon, assembly GCA_964399725.1. GTDB lineage: Archaea > Methanobacteriota_B > Thermococci > Thermococcales > Thermococcaceae > Thermococcus_A. The sequence goes on from CAYNRW010000051.1 coordinate 3,301, forward strand.
GCTATTTCAAGGGCTTTGGGAATGAACTCATGAGTCTTCACTACATAGCCCATTAGGATTCTGTCGGCTATGTTCTCCCCCTTAAACTCACGGTTGTCAATGTTGTAGGCGGTCATCCTATCCTGCACTTTGTTAAGCTCAATGTTTTCAACCAGAAATCTAAATGTGTAGGGGCTCTTTTCGATGGCTATAACTCTCGCTCCACAGTGTTTTGCTATAGGCAGGCTTAAATGTCCTATTCCGGCAAACATATCGACCACAAGCTCGTTCGGCTTTGCAATGCTTGCCATTCTGACTCTTTCCTTGACGTTTGCTGGAGAGAACATCACCTTGGAGACATCAAACTTGTAAAGAATGCCGTTCTCCTTGTGGATTGTTATTGGGTCATTTCCATAAATTATCTCGTAGTTTGTTTCTCTGAACTCCCCACCGATTCTTCCCTTCCTTAAGACTGTTTTAACGCCTAAGACTTCAGCATAAACCTTTGCAATCTCATGTTTATATGGCAAAAGTTCTTCTCTAAGGGGAAGGATTAAAACTTCTCCCAGCTGAACCCAATGCTTTGGAAGAAGATCAACTAACTCGGGAGAAAGGGTTTTGCTGAGTATCTCCCGTATTCTGGGCTTTATAAGCTGGGTTTTTCTCTTTTTCATACAAGGTAAGCTTCAAAAATTTCTTTAAAACTTTTTGGTGTGTTACATAAATGAAACATTTAGGGCATTTTTAATTGGTCATTTCGGCAAAGAACGATAGAAAAAGCTTAAAAAGGGGTATTTCCCACAATTATTTGAGAACCTCACCGGAGGTAGAGTTTGACAATGGATGATGAATCCTCGAGTAGTTTTTGGTTGAGTAAGATATTAAAATCTAAAAAGAAAGAAGGCGTCATTGAGCAGAAAATAACTGAAGATGCCTATAAGGACTTGAGGGCTCTTCTAATAAGGGCCAAGCCGGATATAGTGGGGGATAAAATTATTCTAAAGCTGCCAAGTGGAACCGTGGAGCTCACAAGGGATAAGCTCAGGATAGTAGCTGATAAAAAAGAACACGCCGAGAAGATACTTAGAAATCTCCACCACTATTCGATGCCTCCCGGTCTATGGCCTGCTTACGGCCTAAGCTACTCGATAAAGAAGGGTTCTCTTCTAAAAACCAGAAGTTAATCTTTTCTTTTTACCTCAAATATTTTAAACCTTACAGGAGTATTTTAGTTAGCGGATGATGGACCTTGCCCAGTCTGAGTCAATGATGACGTCGGTATTAGCTGACGCTTTAAATACCTTTGAGGGAGCAAGGATGAGCGAGCTACTTGAGTTTTATGCAAGCGAGGCGATGACGTGTCCCAGAAGGGTTTACTTTCGTCTTAAAGGATACAAAGAGAAATGGCCTGATTTTGTAAGAGTAAGGCTCGAACAGGGGGTCAATACTCACAACGTCCTTGGTAAGGTTCTTAAGAGGAGATTCGGTTTTGAGCTTGAAAAGCACATCGTGCTTAAATCCCCCCGTCTCGGGCTTGAAATCCATGGAAGAATAGATGCCTTCAGACGGTTTCCAATAGAAATAAAGGGAAAAACTTCTCTGCCCAGAAGCCCCTATGATTATCATTTAGCACAGTTGAACGTTTATTTGAGGTGGGCGGAAAGTGAATACGGCTATCTGTACTATGTTAAGCTGCATGAAGAGCCAAAGAAGGTTTTGAGGGACATAGATTTTTCTAGGTTTCCAATAGTCAGGGGCAAGGGCTTTAAAGCATTTGAAGTGCCCTATGACGAGAAGCTTTTCAAAGAGACCGTGAAACAGTTTTACTTGATAAAAAAACATTATGAAAAGGGTATCCCTCCAGAGGGATGGAATTGCTACACCTGCAAATTCTGCCCCTACTATTACATCTGTTTTGGAAACGACTTTACTCTTTAGCTTTCCACTTGAGGTCTTTTTCCACAACCGCATCTATAAGTTCTCTATTGTACAGTCCTGCTATAATTGCCCTTATTGGAACTTGGTTCAATGCAAGTGTCTGGGGCGTTATTTTTGCCCCAAATTCCTTTGCAAGGGCATAACTGAGCTCACTTACACTCTTTGGCTTCTTTAGTAGCTCGAGAATCTTTTTTTCTCCTTCTTCAACCCTTTGGAGGTTTACTTCAAGCAGTTTTAGGGCATCTTCTCCCTTTACAGCCCTTCCATGAGAAGGGATGAGTAGAATGCCCTCCTCTGCATAGCTCATTAATTTTCTTATGGACTCTTTGAAAAGCTCTGGTTCAACCAGGTAAGGCAAGCCAACCGATTGAAGAACCCTCTCTCCAAAAAAGCTGTCCCCTGCATATAAAACACCGTTCTCTTCATCGAGGAAACCCGTCATCCCTGGGGAATGTCCTGGAAGTTCTACTGTTTTCAGTCCAAAGAGCTCATCTCCCCATTCAAAAACGCCGTGGACTTTAACTTCTTGCGGAAACTGATAAACCAAAAATCCTCTTGGTGCCTTTGAACCAAAGGTCAAGAGCTCTCTGTTGAGCGGGCTCTCTGCTATGGAGAACTCGTATCTGTGAACAAAAAGGGGCTTTCCAAGCTTTGGTGCGATCGCTATGTGATCGGCATGTCCATGGGTGGAAAGCATGTAATCAATCTCAAGGTTTATCTTCCTCAGCTCTCGTCTGAGTTCTTTGTGCCTTTTACTACCATTTCCCGGGTCAACAATAACCACGTTTTCTCCAACTTTTACCATTGTTGAAGGACTCCCGGGGTAAAGATAAAGATTTTCTCCAAGTTTTTCAAGGGCCATAGAATCACCTCAGTTTTTCTAGTCCGTCAACAAGCTCTTTAAAATATGTATAGAACTCGCTTTTCTTTAAATAATCCAGAGCTTCCCAAAATTCCTCCAATCCTTTAGCTCCGCTCTTTTCATACTCCCAAGCTTGGAGAACCATTTCAAGCTTGTCGGCAAACTTAACAAGTCTGCCTTCCGGGCTTTTTTCCTCTTCGTACTCTTGAAAAAGCGTGAAATATCCCACCCTTTCAGCACCGAGAATGTCCACCATGGCCTTTCTTTCGGCTTTCTTTTTATCCACGTAATTTTGTGCCTCAAGAGGCAAATCAGTAATCCTTGCTTCGGCGAGGTCGTGAAGAATTGCTATCTTTAGGGCTTTCTCTACGTTTATCTCTGCCCCTCTCCTCCTTAGCTCCTCCCCCAAGAAAAGGGTTATAAAAGCCACTCTAAAGGTGTGTTCGGCAACGCTTTCTGGATTGGCAACGCCTCTAAGCAACCATCCCATTCGAGGGAGCTTTTTTAATTTTCCCGCCTCTATAAAAAGGTCTAGCATCTTTATTCCTCCGTCACATAGAGGACTTTCTCTGTTTCAATGGCCTTAGCTATTATCCCATCCCCTACGAATCTCCCATAAACTTTAACGCTCTCTCCTTTCCCAATGTTTGGAGTTCCGGAGAACTCTATTTTCAGGCCGGAAATATGAAAGGTCGTTCTGTAACTTGGCAGTTCCATAGGTAGGAATTCTATTTTTGGCTTATCATCGATAATCCCTTCTATCACGACGTTTTTCCCTCTGAATTTGCCGTTTTTGAGCTCGTCAATCGTAAGGATGTAATAATAGTTGTGACCGAGCTTGGTTCTCTTCACTCCCATCACCCTTATAACTTGCACTGTCGTGAAGATAATTTGGGTGGGAGAGATGATAAAGGTTGCGATTATTGGTGCTGAAAACGTTGGCAAATCCACGCTCATGAATGCTCTCTTAGGAAGGAGGATATCCGAAACACAGCCCACCCCGGGCACCACAAAAGGAGCTATAAAAAGGGCCTTTGGAACTGTGAAGATACCGAAAACAATGAAGAACCCTTTTGGAGGTGCAGATGAACTGGTTTTAATTGATACTGCTGGCCTCTATGATCCGCAACATGAACTTAGGGGAAAGGTTTTGAGCGAGGAGAAGTTCAAGGAGCTCTTGAATGAGATTGCCTCGGCAGACATAGTTATCCACATGATAGATGCTCAGTATGGCCTGCACAGAGGGATGGAAAAGCTTCATCATCTCCTTAAGTTCCGCTACGAGAAGCCAATAATAGTGGTTGTCAACAAAATAGACCTTGTGCCGAGAGAGAAGGCTGAGGAGCTTAGAGAAATTATCAAAAAGAGGCTTGAGCAGGAGCCGATAATGCTATCCCTGGTTACCTACGAGGGGTTTAACGAACTTTTGGAAAAGCTGGTATATTATGGCCAGTACGCCAAGAAGTCTTAACTAATTTTAAAATTCCTTTAATGCTCAACATTTCGTCCAGAGGGGCGTACTCCTTCGCAAGCTCTTCTGCAAGTTCTTTGGGGAAGCCATTTTTGATCAGTGTTTTCTTAAACTTTCTTTTCCCTCTCTTAATAGCTCTTTTCATTCCAGCCAGCTGCCATAGTGCTCTGGGAATTATCATCAGCAATCTAAGAATAGAAAAAAAGAGCGAAAACATCAAAGCTCCTCCTCAAATTCCTCCTCTTCTTCTATATCTATCTTCTTTTTCTTTCCAAGGTTTTGGAGCTCTTTAAAGCCTTCGAGTTTGCCCATTCTTTCTTTCATAAAAGCTGCAACAAGGGTCTTTATGATGTTCATGCTTTCCATGTACTCCTTTGTAAGCTCAAAAGCTTTATCGGGATCCATTCCAGCCCCGACAAGCTCCTTGTAGAAGTTTGCAACATTTTTTCCAAACTTCTCTGCCTTTTCTGGGTCGTATACATCGTTTAGGAACTCTTTTATTGGTCCAAAAATGGAGTCCATTATCTTTGGTAGGTGCTCTGAGACAGTTCCAAGTACCTGCTGAAGCTCCTTAATGTCTTCCTCATCCCCTTTGCCTTTTTCGTATGTTTTGAGCATGTCTTCAAGCATTTCAATCTTCTTCTCGATGAGCTCTATGTCCTCTTTGCTCTTTGCCTCTCTGAGTTCTTTTGTAAGCTCTTTAATGGTATCTTCTATGAATTTCTTTGCTCCCATTTCGCTTTCCATTGCTTCTTCAATTTTTTTCTTTATCTCTTCACCAAATTTTTCATCAAATTCCATTTCAATCACCTCAATAATTATTCTGTTTGGTCAAACTTAATTGGGATTCCGATCAAATCAAACCACTTATTGAGCACTTCCTTTCTGAGTGCATAGGCTTTCCCCTTTTTGTCATCAACCTCTTCAACAACGTTAAGGTCTATTAGGTGATGAATCTTCTCTCTAACGGTATTTCGCGAAGCTTTACCCCTTCTTCTCTTCAATTCCTGTGTTATCTGGCTTATGTTTGCGCTCTTCAAATCGAAGAGAATTCTTACAATCTCCCTTGCTATAGGATCGTTTCTTATCTTCGGCACAACGACGTCTATTCCCAACCCACCATACTGGGCATAAATGTTAATCAAGCGGAGATAATTCTCTGCCAGTCTTGAGACTATTTCAAAGCTTGTCATTAGCTCATCTAGAGCTTTTTTTAGGGTTTTAACTTCCTCTGAGAGCTTCTTGACATCCTGCTCTTCTGACATCTTTATCCCACTCTCATAATATTGTTGGTCAAATCATATAGAGTTTCTGATTAGGAGTGATCACTTACGCAGTGATTATCGTAATCAGTACCCACTTCGATTTCCACATTAATAAAGTTAAAGTAAGTTGCGCTAAGAACTTTCATTTAGGTTTCTGCTCTGGTCGTCATGAGGCGCTATCAGAGCGCCCTTCTTTGGAAGCTC
>CAYNRW010000052.1:0-8922 GCA_964399725.1 uncultured Thermococci archaeon
CGATAGAATTTTATGAGATATCTCTTCATTGAAGCTAAAGTCACAGGTTTCATTGTCTCTCTCATCCAATCTGGCAGGTCTTTTCTGACATTGTTCCACAATAAGCGGTAATCTAAGACTATTATTGCCCCCTTTTCATATTCACTTCTATGCACCCTACCAGCAGCTTGAACTAGCTTTCTATGAGCCGGTAATACGTACCCATAGTACCTTCCCTTCCCGGGAAACTTGTTTTCAAAGTACCTTATCTGGGCTTGTACTCTTGGTGTTGGTCTCGCATAGGGAATGCCCACCAAAACAACACCGTTCATTTCATCTCCAGAATAGTCTTGCCCTTCACTGTTCCTTCCCCCCATAACTCCAAGCAAAACAGCTCCATCCTTCTTTGCCTCTTCTTTAAACGCCATTACCAAAAGATCGTTCTCTTTTGAAGAGGCTCCTTTCTTTTCAATGAATACCTTTTTTCCTGTTTCTTCCCTTATCTGTATATCTACGTTGGCGGATAAAAGTCCTTCAAGAACTTCATAAGAAGCTGTGAAAACCCCCACATTCTTTGGGATAAGCTTTACTGCTTCGACTACATACCTCGTAAGTTTTTTGTAAAGCTCAAGGCTCCTCTCCTCTCCCCTAGTTGAAACATCTCTAGCAACTAGAACGAGGGCATTTTCCTTCTTAACCATCCTAGGGAACTTCTTAAGCCTGCCATCTATCCCCATTATGTCTGCAAAAGCCTCTAAAGGAGTCAGCGTTCCCGACATGAAAATTGCCGATTGAACACTCTTAATGAAACTGAGGGCTTTTGATGGATCCAACGCAACAAGTTCAAGAGAAACCCCTTTATCCTTGCTTAGGAGAAAGAGGTAGTCTTCTTTGCCGATAAGAGCAAACCAAAGGAGTAAAAATTCTCCTACTCTACCAACATAGCTCCTCGGGGGGAGGTTTCTCTCGATTTTATCTTCCCTTATGGCATCTCCAGCCTTTACCATTTGGTCGAGAATTCTAATAAGCCCTCTCTCATTAATTCCCAAAACATCGAAAACATGATAAAAGATGCTCTCCGGTAGTATAGGCACTTCTTCAATCTTCATGTCCTTCAATTTCTCCTGATAGAGATTCTCCAGACCCTTTAGAAAGATGCTTAAGAAATTGGCAATTTCGTGTTCTTTATACTCATCAGCTTCCTTTATTGCCCTGTTGATGCTGTGGATACTTATTTTATCGCTCAGAGCATTTATTGCCTGATCCGGTAGATTATGCGCTTCATCAAAGATAACTATCAAATCAGAGTAGTCAAAATCAAAATAGCTCATAAAATTCTCCCTTATGGCTGGGTTTATCATGTACAGATAGCTAGCCACGATCACATCAGCGTTAAGTGCTACCTTCCTGGTAAGCTCGTAAGGACAGAAGTCAAACATTTTGGAATATGTAAGCACTGATATGGGCTCTGCAGGCGTCTGAATAAAGTATTGAACGAGCTCATCAAACTCTTCCTTCTTTTTCTTCAGGTTCTCAAAAAACTCACATTTGCCAAGCTTTTTGAGATTTTTACACACTATCATCGCGTTATAGGCGTCGGGGGCAAAGTTCTGAATATACTGATGAAGGCAAAGTTCTTTTCTACTCCTAAATTCAACTCCGCTTACGTGGGTCTTCTTGCTTATGGCTTTGAGCTCTTCTATGACCCTATCCATCTGCTTATGCGTTCTCGCTAGGTACACTATCTTATAGCCCATCTCCTTGGCATAAGGTAAAGCTCCGGCCAATACACTTATAGTTTTCCCAAAGCCTGTTGGGGCTTCAATAATCAGATTTTCACCATTCCTCACTGCATTGTCAACTAGCTTGATGAATTCCTCTTGATTTGGCCTTAAGGATTGATATGGAAAATATTCGCTCATCTCAACTCATCAAAAAGGTTATTAATGAAGGTTTTTAACTTTTCCCAAAGTGAAGAGGGGGTTAAAATGGAAGAATATCAAAAGAAACTGATAGAGGCTGGAATCGAGGGGATTATAATCATGGTGCTCGCTTACCTATTCTACTACCAGAACTACCTTCTCTATGGGTGGCACCGCGGTCTTCCACTGCCATCAAAAATTCCCTTTGTAATTGCTGGGATTCTCACAGGAGCGGCTTATCTCATTTACAAACTCTACAGAATCTATCCGATGATGCAAAAGGAAAAAATAGCAGATGTAATGAGGAAAGAAGACTTAGAAAGCCTTTAATCAGATTTCAAGCTCGTGTATGTGCTCAAGGACTTTTACCATCAGCTTAACACTTGCATCCACGTCCCTCTCGTCAACTACTTCTGCATTGGAGTGAATGTACCTCGAAGGAATGCTTATTGCACCAGTCGGAACTCCTGCTTTGTTGAGGTGTATCGCTCCAGCGTCGGTTCCTCCACCAAGAAGAATATCCCACTGATAGGGAATCTCGTATTTCTTCGCAAGCTCTTCCATCCACCTGACTATCTTTGGGTGGCATATAACGGAGCGATCCATTATTTTTATTGCAGCTCCTTTACCAAGTTGGGTAACCTGCTTGTGCTCTGGTGTTCCGGGAACGTCAGCAGCTATTGTAACATCAATTGCAAATCCATAATCCGGCTCAATTCCAAAGGCGCTCGTCTTTGCTCCCCTAAGCCCCACTTCCTCCTGCACAGTTGCCACGAAGTATATGTCTGCATTTGACTCCTTCAATTGCCTTGCAGTCTCAACGAGGGTATAAACGGCTATTCTGTCATCAAAAGCAATACTAACAAACCTGTGTTTGCCGAGTCTCTCAAGTCTTCCATCCCAAGTGATCACTGTTCCAATTTTAACTCCCATTTCCTCGGCCTCTTCCTTTGACTCTGCACCAATATCAATGAAAATTTGATCCCAGTCTGGAGCTTTCTTTCTCTCTTCGGGTTTTTGAATGTGTGGAGGAACACTTCCACCAACCCCGTAGATAAACTTGCCCTTGTCAATCCAGACCTTGAAGCGTTGGGCAATTAAAGTTCTAGGATCAATCCCTCCTACTGGAGCTACCCTCAAGAACCCGTTCTTCTCAATGTGTGTTACCATGAGCCCTATTTGATCCATATGGCCAGCGATCATTACCTTTGGTCCATCGCCCTTTTTATGGGCGATAACGTTTCCAAGCTTGTCAACTTTGATTTCATCGACGTATGGTTTTAGATTCTCTATAACAACATCTCTAACTCCCATAAACTCATAGCCTGTAACTCCCGGAGCTTCGACTATTTTCTTTAATAGTTCATAGTCTACCATCACTACCACCCCGTTTAGATATTCATCTTAATGTAGGATGGATAATATTTAAGGTTTTAGGTCGGAATTTATCAAAGAAGTATCAAAATTTGCTAAAGCTCCCAATAGTCGAGTGTACTTTTATAAAAAAGCTAAACAGGTGTGTAGGAGTAATAGAAGTTAACGGAGAAGGTAAAAAGGCATTTTGCATTCCTAAGCAAGGAGGAAAGACAGACTTCGTTCTAATTGGATTTCTGGAAAAGAGGGAAAAGTGGCAATCGTAAACACGAGGACTCAAGCAAATGCCTTCGAAAGAGCAGTTGATTTGGGCCTAATTAAATGGCTTAAAGGGCGTAAAATCAAAAATGTCAAAGTTGGCAATTCAAGACTGGACTACTTCTTGGATTGCAACGGCGAAGAGATTTTGGTAGAAATGAAAAGCGTTGTTCTGAGAGAGGAAGATTATGCAATGCATCCTGACTGCCCGAGTTTGAGGAGAGAAGCATATAAAAGAGCTTATGCGTCTGAGAGAAAACGGCAAAAGAGCAATGATGATCTTCATAGGTACTCCACCCGGAGTTAAGATATTTAAACCTATGCCCAAAGATCCTAAAATTGCCGAGCTGTTAAAAGAGGCGAAGAGAAAGGGGTAGAGATCAAGGGAATATCAATAAGCCTTTTTTCGCAACGGAGATATCGTCTTAGAAAACGATGACCTTGTAATTGAGGTATAGCCCAAAGACTTTTATAACGCTCACCCAATAAAAAATAGGGGGTAACACCCCCGCGGAGGTGTTAGGAATGACTATTGTGGATGTTAGAATTTTAGTTGAAGGAGCAAGTGATGTAGAAGTTGTAAGTAGAGCCCTTCAAGGCTTAGCCCTTGGTAGTGAGTATAATATAACAATCTCTGCAATAATTCCAACGACGAATCTGGAAATAGCTAAAAGTGCCGTAGCTGGGGCGGATTTACTAATAATAGCCACCGACGCAGATAGAGTTGGGAGAGAACTAGCAGAGAGGATGTTTAGGGAACTCAGTGAGCTCGTTGGGCATGTAGAGAGAATGAAAATACCATTGGGACATGATCTCGAGCACATAGACGTGGAGCTCGTAAGGAAGGAAATCAAAAATACACTTGTAAGGGCAGGTCTAAAAAGCCTTCAAATTTTGCCGGAGTACATGGCATTGAGAAACCAGCTTCTTGACTTAAAGGGAAAATACGAAACGCTTATGCAAGAAAACGAGAAGCTAAAAAATGATTACCAAGAGCTTGAAGGAAAGTATGGAGAATTGTTGGAGGAATATAGCAGATTGGTTGAAGAAAACAACAAACTGAAGGAATCTTTAAAAAAGAAAGCTAACGTCTTCAAGATAAGCGAGATATGGAAGGAGCTCTTTGGTGAAGCAGAACCTCCAGAAGAGAGATACATAGCCGAGGCAATTGAAAAACTTAATCTTGGTGGAAAAATCATTGTTGGGCAGGGATATATATACTCCGACGATGAAGACCTAGTAATTGAACTGCTTAGAATAGTCCACTTAAGCCTCAGCATAGCGGAGAGCAAAGAGGAAGAGAAACCTGAAGAAAAGAAAGAAAAGGAAGAAAAACTAGAGGAACACATAGCCGAATTCGAAAACTTCTGACCCTTAAAATTTATTTTGTGATTTACATGGACGTTATAGAGGAATTCAAAACTTACCTTGAACTTGAGGGGAAAAGCCCTCAGACTGTTAGAATGTATGCCTACTACGTAGACCGGTTTTTAAAAGACACCAAAACCCCAAACTATCGCTCTGCACTTCGATTCTTGGCAAAGCTTAAACAAAGCGGATACTCAAACAAAAGCCTCAACCTTGTAGTTCAAGCATTAAAGGCATATTTCAGATTTGAAGGCTTAGATGAAGAAGCCGAACGATTAAAATCTCCAAAAGTGCCACGCAGCCTGCCAAAGAGCCTGACGAAAGAGGACGTGAAAAAGCTCATAAAAGCTGTTCCGCCCACAAGAAAAAGAGATAGGCTGATAATTCTGCTCCTTTATGGAACGGGATTAAGGGCAAGTGAAGTTTGCAATCTTAAAATAGAGGACGTGGATTTCAAAAGGGGAATTTTAATCGTGAAAGGAGGTAAAGGGGCTAAAGACAGAGTAGTTCCCATTCCTGATTTTCTGTTAAAGGAAATTGAAGATTACCTAAAAACAAGGGAAGATGGAAGTGAATACCTCTTTGTTGAAGTTAGGAGGGAAAAGAAGGACAGGATTTCCCCCAAGACCGTCTGGTATCTCCTCAAAAAGTACGGTGAAAAAGCTGGAATAAGGGTAACTCCCCATATGCTTCGTCACAGCTTTGCAACCCACATGCTCGAAAAAGGCGTGGATATAAGAGTTATCCAAGAGATCCTTGGGCATTCAAATCTCTCAACAACGCAGATATACACAAAAGTCACAGTGGAACATTTAAAAAGAGCACAAGAAAAAGCGAGGCTTGTTGACGAGATAATAGAGGAGTAATCTATCCCTTTCTTCTCAAGAGACTCAAATAGCTGGCAAAGGCTCCGGCAGATATTGTGTCCCCCAATCCCACGGTAGACACAGGGTTTTTGACAAGCCTTGTGGGGATGATGACTATCTTATATTCCCTCGTTCTCATTTTGGCCTTTGCCTCTTCAAATCTCAGTTTTACGTATTCTCCTTTTTCGTTGAATGGTATTTCCAGACCAACCCTGACATCTTCCGGCCTTTTAATGTCTCCAAGAAAGGCCCGAGTAGCTGCAAGGGTTGTTCCCACTTCCAAAGACTTCCTTAGCTCTTCCTCTGTGAGTGGATTGTCGTTATGGGTAATGTACATCAAGTAATAAATTGTATGCACCTGAAGAATTTCGAGGTTTAGCTCATCAAGGAGGATTTTGGCTCCTAAAACAGCGTCCTCAATTCTGTTATACGTAAAGATCCTGTCGCTTAATTCTCTATACCCAAGAACACTTAATATGTGAGCTATCTCAGCCTCGTCCATTCCTACGCTGTCAACGAGGGGAAAAATATTGTAAATTACCTTCTTCCTGAGCTCCCTGTCCTGGATGGAGGCAAACTCCACGTGAATCTTAATGTCCTTCTTCTTTCTGAGCAACTTTATATCCTCTTTCGCCTTTCTCAAGTAGTAATTGGCATCCTTTCCGTCACTGTAGTACTTCCTTAACCCCTGATAACCAGAGAGAATAGCCCCATCAACCATTTCCCCTATATCGGATAGATAAGGCTTAAGTTCTGGAGAAGTCTCAATTTTAGCAAAATCCTCGAATCTGCACGCTACAATAAATCTCCCAGAATAGGGAACTTCAATAGTTTCATCCCCAAGCTTGAATTTTGTGCCCGCTCTAAACTCAAAAATTCTATTGATTTTCACAGGATCGCTCTCTCTATAAGCTTCCAAAGGCTTTTTTAAGGCAAGCATTCCGTTTTCAACAGCCGGATAAAGGAGATTGCTCCTATTCACGAACATTTCAGCTTGTTTTCTTCCAAGAAGGGGGGAATAAGCAATTACCTTGTTAAAGTTCAAGTTAGCAAGAAGATTTGCTATTACCCCCACCTGTCCCCCAATTCTCTCAAAATCATATTTAAATCGGGAATTAAACCACTTATCGGTCTCATAGCTTACTAAGGGAACAGCTTGGGGTTTTCCTGTCTTTAGGGCATGAATTAATCTCGCAACAAAGTCTAAGGGCTCATTAATTTCTCTCGGATATTCGTCCATTCTTCTCTTAATGTCCTCTGCCCCAAACTCCTTTATGAGACTCTCTATGTGCTTTTCATTTAAATATACTATCGCGTCAACGTTTACGTTGTAGGCTAAGTACATGCTCATTTTCTGGAAGTCCTTGAGGAACTCCATCATGTTATCACCCTCAGTGAATACTTGGAGATAAGTTTACAAAAGTGCTTAAAAATATTTTCATGAAAATGAAAAGACATTTAAAAGAGCTAAAACTCCGTAAAAAGCCTTCCAAGCCAGGGAATTTTTTCTCCCACGTCGAGCTCCCTTAAAGCTAGCCATAGAGACGCTTGATTGCTTGTAACAACGGGAACTCCAAGATCTTCCTCAAGTGGTTCGATTATCTCGAAAGTCCTCAAGTTAGTGCAACTTATGAATACTGCATCTGCTTCATCGGTGAAAAGTGCTTTGGCCATTCTGTAAGCCTCGTAAGGTTCCAGTTTTCCTATTCTTGTGTTGTCAACTACCCCAAGACCTCTGATGTCAATAACCTCAAACTCATTGGCCTCTAAAAATTCCTTCTCTCTTTGGTTTATTTCATCTGTGTAAGGAGTTATGACGAGTATCCTCTGGGAGTCAAGAATCTTAAGGGCTTCAACAATCGCTGTGCTCGTCGTTATTACCGGTAGTTTCACTTCGTTCTCTATTTTCTCTGCAAGCTCTCTGTCAAACTCTCCCCCACCTATAAAAGAACCGCTAGTACATCCATAAAGGATCAGATCGACATTTGCATCTTTTAGAAGCCTTGCACCCTCAACCGCAAGCCCGCTCATTGCCAAAAGTTCCTCTTCTGTAACGTTCTTCAAAGGCATCCTCGCTGTGTGAAGTGAGACTCCCTCAGGCAAAGCCGAATGCAATTCCATTTCCATCGTTGTGTTTGATGACGGCACTATTAATCCAATTCTACCTCTCCACCCGTACATATTTTCACCTAAAAAGTCTCAGTAAAAGAGTATATTAAAGTTTTCCACAAGCAAATCCTAATAAACTTCCAGTGCAAATAGATTCCGGTGATGGGGGATGATAAGATACCCTGCAGTTGCCGGTAGCTTTTATCCAGTAGGAAAAGAGCTAAAACTTATGCTCGATGAGTTTTTCAGAGACCTTGGAGAGCTTGGAAAGGAGAGAAAAATTACCGCCGGAGTCGCACCTCATGCTGGATACATTTTCTCCGGTTACACAGCCTCAAGAACCTACAAGGCGATTTATAAAGACGGCCTTCCAGAGACTTTTGTAATAATAGGGCCCAACCATACTGGAATCGGCTCTCCAGTGGCCATTTATCCTGACGGGATCTGGAGAACGCCAATGGGAGATATTGAGGTTGATGAGGAGCTTGCAAAAGCAATAGCAAAGCACTCCAACCTAGCTGACTTAGATGAACTTGCGCATAAATACGAGCACTCTCTTGAAGTACAAGTACCCTTCATTCAGTACATCTCCCAAAAAGCGGGAAAAGAAGTTAAGATCGTTCCCATACTCCTTGGACTGCAGGATGAGGAAGTTGCCGAAGACTTAGGAAGGGCAATATTTGAAGCATCCCACGGGCTTGGAAGGGATATCGTTATTATAGCGAGCACAGATATGATGCACTATGGCTACGCTTATGGTTACGTGCCCTTTAGAGCAAGAGGCGATGACTTAATTGGAAGGATAAGGGAGTGGGACTTCAGGGTAATTCAGAGGATTCTTGAATTTGACCACAAAGGAATGTTCGATGAAATAAGAAAAATGGACCATACAATGTGCGGGCCTGGTGGAGTTGCGACGGCGATAGTGTTTTCGAAGCTTAGTGGAGCAGTGGAAGCTGAGCTTTTACACTATACCACAAGCTTTGAGGTGAGCAGAAGTACGGATGCCGTAGTCGGTTACGTTAGCATCATCATGAGAAGGGCAT
>CAYNRW010000053.1:0-8898 GCA_964399725.1 uncultured Thermococci archaeon
GAGCTTGGCAAGATATCAACATATGGTAGCATTCTTGTTTTACTGGTTGTCGTAGTGCTCTTTAGAAGGCCATTGGTTTCGATTGCAATGATATTACCCATGTTTCTCGGTGCCCTTTGGACTGTTGGTTACATGGGGCTTGCTGGAATACCTTTCACTCAAACCTTAGCTGGTGTTATCTCAATGATAGTTGGCCTTGGGGTGGATTATGGGATGCACCTTACCCATAGGTTTTTAGAGGAGTTTAGAGAGGGTAATCCCCATCCTATAATATCAGCTCTTGAGGGAGTTGGCCCCGGAATCTTGGTCGGAGGATTAACAACAGCTGGAGGATTTTTAGCTTTGCTTAGCGGAGAGCTCACTGCGATACATGACTTTGGAAAAACCTTGGCAATTGGAATCTTCGCCTCAATGTTCGCAGCTTTTACTGTGACACCCGCTTTACTCCAGCTGTTTTATGGAGAAAAGATGAGAGGTGAGGAGAAATGAGGAAACATTTTGGGCTTATATTGGGACTGTTAATCATCGTGAGTAGTTTTAATCTTGCTGTGGCTGAAGAGGAGCTTCTCTTTGAGGGTTACCTCAACAAAGGAGACTCAATACTTGTGGGTCCACTTGTGGTCGTTCTTCAGGATGTCCAGAAGGACTATGTGGAGAATGAGTACAAAGCCATGATACTAATCATAAAGGATAACAAAGTGCTGAACATGGGTTACGAGTCAATTCAAGTCCCCAATCCCGACAAAATACAAGAGCTTCTCACAAATGTCACCTTTCTCAATGCAATGGCAGAGACACTTGGCTACAATACAACGAATCCCATAGAGCTTGCTCAATTCTATCTCTGGCTCAGCAACGCGTCTCAAGAAGAGATTGTGGATGCGGTTTTCCAAACCGTTGAGGAGCATCCCGAATTGGGCATATCAAAGGAAGACCTTCTTATGACGATTACCTACCCCAATATAGCCCTCATAGGAGAAAACGAGACTATAGAAGTTGAAGTAGACGGGGAGAAAGTATACATTACAGCCCTTCAGATTTACCCAAATGGAGCTAGAATAAGCATAAGTGGTCCTTCCGAGTGGAAGGCCTCGATGATATCGGCATACCTTACAGCATGGGCCGAAACACCAAAGAAGGTGAGACCCGGCGATGAAATTACCCTTAAAATCCATGTAAAGAATGAAGGGGCCTTAAAGGCAAGGTTTATCACGGTAGTTGTGTCTCCAACACCCGTTTCTTTTACCCCTTCCGGCGGAGGAGCAGAGGCGATAGCCCAAGTGGCATCTCAAAGTGGGGTAATTCAAAGTGTTCTTTTGCCTGTAGATAGCGCTGTGAGATACATAGAGTATCTGGATGGAAAAGAGGAAAAAGTGGTTGAATTCAAGTTCAAGGTAAATGAAAACGTCGATCCGGGTATTTATCCTCTCTACATTTCACTTGCATATCATGTGCAGATGGGAGAGAATTTGCAAATGCTGCAGGGCTTTGATTATTTCTCCATAACTGTAATTCGCGAAGGGGAGGCAACTTTTGAAATAGAGAACATTGAAAAACCGGAAACAGTTCACCCGGGAGAAGACTTTGAGATAACCATTGGTCTTAGGAATCTCGGCTTAGAACCCGCGAAGGAAGTACTCGTTGCCCTCTCGCCCTTATTAGAGCTTCGGAATGGGGCGATATTAATTGATAACACAACAAGACAGCACTTTACTTACGTCATAAATACCAACAGAGTTATGGAATACAAATTCAGGCTTCACGTAAGTGAGGATGCATCCACGGGAAGCTATCCGATGAGGTTGAAGGTCTCATACTACAGCGGTGATTCAAAAGACCAGAGAGAGCAGACATTTGACTTCTCAATTCAGGTTGTAAGAAGGAATCAAGCCTTTATTGAAATTGAGAGTGTTGAAATGGATCCAAAGGCAATAGAGCCTGGGGACGAGTTCGTGCTTAAGGTAAAAGTGAAAAACGTTGGAGATGAAACGGCAAGGGCATTTTCCTTTAGAATAGAGCCAAGTGAAGTGAATGTACCTGGAGAAGTCACAAAAGTTGATCTCTCCGCTCTCCAGGACCTTCCTATCCAAGGAAGTCAAAGTATGAGTGAAAATCTTCAAGTTGCCCTAAATCAGATAATGGAACAGCTTGCTAGGGAAAACATCAATGCTTTTCTGCCTATCGGGGAAGACAACATAAAGTACTTATCTAAGTTAAGTCCGGGCCAAGAGAAAGTTCTTGAGTTCCATTTAAAAGCAAACGAAAGACTTGAGAACGGCATTTATCCATTAAAGATTTCGCTGGAATACTTGAGCACACCAAATGATGAGAAGCTAACGGATGAGAGGCTAATTGGTGTGCCAATTCTTGGCAGGGAGCATATAATAATTTCAAAGGTTTCAACATCTCCAAGCAGGGTTTTGGCTGGAACAAACAATGTGGAGATAAACTTTGAAGTGGAGAACATTGGTAGCGGAAGTGCTCGCTATGTGATTCTAAAGCCAATGCCTGAAGAGCCCTTTGAGTTAAGCGAAACGAGCGAACAAATAATAAACATAGGAACTTTAAGGCAGGGGGACTCGGCAAAAGCAACGTTCAAAGTAAACGTCAAAGAAGGGGCAAGAGGAGGAACCTATGAAATTCCGGTAAAAATAGAATACAAAGACTCTTCAGGCAATACTAGAGAAGACGTCATTAAGATACCGATAATAGTAAACGAGAAACCAAAAATAACTGTTGAAAAGGTCACTTTTGACAAAACACCCAGGCAGGGCGAAGAAGTGCTTGTGTACATAAAGGTCAAAAACATCGGTGGAGAGCAGGCTGAAAATGTGATAATACAAGGTATTGTAAAAGCCGACCAGCCTTTCACACTCTCAAAAAGATCGGACTACATTGGAACCCTTGATCCAGGTAAGGAAGGAGAGGGCGTTTTGGAGTTAAGCATTGCAAACAATGCCATTCCCAAAGATTACACAATTCAGGTACGGATTAGGGCAGTTGGCGATAAGGAAAGCGGAGACGACAACGTATACGTCTTTGAGGAATCGATTACAATCCCTGTTAAGGAAAATACAAAGACAAAAAGCAACTTGAGGGCTTTTGGGGTGCTTGTGGGAATTTTAGCTTTAGTAGTAATCTTATGGACGTACTGGAAAGGTAAAAAAGAATGACAAACCCTTTTAAGCTTTCAATTCTTTCAATTTTTAGGTGAAAGCTATGGGGATAGGCAAGGTGCTTGGGGTAATAGGGCTCATTGTGTTTCTCTGGGCAGCTTACTTGGGGTATACACTAATTACTCTAACCCCCCAAATAAGAGCTGAATGGGGATATGTGGATGAAAATACGATAGAGCTTGACGTAACAGTGTATTTTGGTAAATCTCTCCCAGTTTCGATAAACATTGAGGAGGCGGATTTATACTGGGCCGGGATAAAGGTGGGCACACTAAAAGACCTAAAAGTTGGGTTTTTAAAGGACAGTGCAAGGGGAGTGCTTGTTCTTAAGAACAGAGAGGTCATTGAAGCCCTAAAGGAACACATAAGAAATGGGGAGCAGAGCGATATTGAGATACAAGTGAGAGGCTTAATATTTGGTATCCCAATTATAAGAGGAGGCTTTTCAGAACCACTAAAGACAGATCTACTCTCCTATATCAGCAACATAACGATAGAAAGCTCTGGAGACTTAATCAAGACACCTGCAATTGAAGGTATGCCGTCTAAGTGGGGAAAAATCGATGAAAATGGGATTGAGATTTTAAGTGATGTAGAGCTCTACAACCCAAATCCTGTTCCTTTGCCTCTCTTTGGTATCAAATACCACATAGATGCCAATGGATATCAAGTAGCGCGAGGGGAACTCCTTGAGAAGGTAGTGATCCCAGCGAATGGCAGAGGCACGGCAAGAATAAGAACAATAGTGAATACAAACATCCTCCCCAAGGTCATCGCAGAGCACATAAAGAAGGGAGAAAGGAGTGAAGTAACCTTAAAGCTCACCCTAACTGTGAAGATGCTCAACCAGGAAATAGAGATGCCACTCCCAGAAATAAAGGAAACTGTTGAGACAAACATAATCGAACAATTGAACTTAGCTCTTAGCTGACCTAAACTTTTAAATTTTCCCTTCTATCTTTCCTTAGAGGTGAAAAGCATGAAAATGATTGAAATTCACGATCATCTAAACAAAATCTGGGGTGAGATTTTTAAGCTGAACGAAGTGTTGAGAGAAAAGCTTAAACCCCTGGGCTTTAAAGTCGAGCCGGTAGAGGAGGTCTTCAATGCTTATATTTTCCTTGAGGGAGAATGGAGAGAGATGCTCTACCCACACCCCGCTTTTGAGATAAAGCCGCAGGGAGAGATTGGGGCGACGATTCAGAGCTTTTACTTTGTGTTTGCTATTCCTAAGGAAAAACTAACCAGAGACTTTGTTGTTGAATTTCTCAAAAAATTTCCGCAAAGTTATATTTATGGAACGGAGAACTTTTTGGAAGACATCTACAATCACAATTCTCCCAGAGATCCCGATGAAGTTTACGGAGAAATAGAAAAAAGTCAAGAAGAGGTTTTCCAATTTGAAGTTGAGGCCAAAGATAGCGAAGAGGTTGAAAACAAGCTCTTTGAATTTATAAAACTGGCAAAGAAGTATAAAGTCCTTGAGATTTAGGTGATTTCATGTACAGAGAAGCGTTTCCAGAAGAGCTACAAAGATACTACTACAATCTTTTTGGAATTGAAGCAGAGGAGATAATGAAAAAGCTGAGGGAGCCGGTGGAGAAGTACTACATAAGGGTCAACACACTTAAGATAAGCAGGCAGAAGCTCATAGAAGAACTTAGAAAAGAAGGGTTAAAACCAAAAAGGAGCCCGTACCTTGAAGAGGGGATATACTTCGAGAGGGAAGGACCGAATTTTCCTGATGATTATGAACCTAACTTGCCAAAGGTTGTTGCAAATAAATTTGCAGCAGAGAGTGTTTATCAGGGGGCACAGCTTTACGCCCCAGGTGTTTTAAAGGCCGATAAGAGAATAAAAGAAGGAGATGAAGTTCAGATCAGAGATCCAAAGGGACTTCTTGTTGGTATAGGAATTGCAAGGATGAGTGCTAAGGAAATGATGCTCTCCACAAGGGGAATAGCCGTTGAGGTAACCCTTCCAAAATTCAAGCTGCCAAGTCTGAATGAATTAAAAGCTTATGAGAAAGGTTACTTCTATGCACAAAGCCTCCCTTCTATGCTTGTTGCCCATATTTTAGAACCAAAGGAAGAAGATCTCATAGTTGATATGGCAGCTGCTCCCGGGGGAAAAACTTCCCACATAGCGCAACTCCTTGAAAACAGAGGAGAAATAATAGCAATAGATAAATCAAGAAACAGACTTGCAAAAATGGAGAAGGAACTTACAAGACTTGGGGTGAAGAACGTCAAGCTTATCCACATGGACTCAAGGAATCTGCCAGACCTTGGAATTAAGGCCGATAAAATCCTTCTGGATGCTCCATGCACAGCATTAGGAGTACGACCAAAGCTCTGGGAGACGAAAACGCCAAAGGACATTGAGGCAACCGCAAGATATCAGAGACATTTCATAAATGCCGCAATAAAGAGCCTCAGAAAAGGTGGAGTGCTCGTTTATTCCACATGTACCTTAAGCTATGAGGAAAATGAGGGAAATGTGCTATACATGATAAAGAAAGGGCTAAGACTTGAGGGACAGAAAATTTTTATAGGCTCACCAGGATTAGGGATAAGCGAAGTGCAACGCTTTTACCCCCACAGGCATCTCACCCAAGGGTTCTTTATTGCAAAACTAAGGAAGGTGAGCTGATGAAAAAAAGAGACTCTCTCCTGGTCTTTATTGGGATTGGAGTTATAATATTACTTGTATGGTGGGCGGGGATAGAGGAAACGTTAAATCTTTTGAGGGAAGTTAAATTGGAGTGTTTTCTTCTGGCATTGCTTATGCAAATTCTTGCAACCCTTGCATGGGCTTTTAGATGGAGAATATTTCTAAAAAGGGCCGAGGTAAGGGTTCGGGTGAGGGATATTATAGTAGCCACTATGGTGGGAATATTTGCAAACAATCTAACTCCCGGCGCTAGAGCGGGAGGAGAGCCCGCTAGAATGTACGTGATAACCAAAAAGTCAAATAGTGGTTATGGGCAGGTCTTTGCAACTATAATGGCTGATAGAATTTTAGATGTCATTCCAGTTCTGCTTTTTACCCTTGTTGCGTTCAAGTATGCCCTCTCGTTAAAGGTAAAGCTTTTGCTATCTATTCTTTCTATCTCAACCGTAGTGCTTCTTTTGATAGTGGTTATAAGTCTCTTGATTTCTTTAAATGAGGTTTTGGCTTTTAGAGTGCTTAACAAAATAGCTGGCCTTATAAAGCGCATATTTCCAGAAAAGTTTGCGGAGATAGAAGAGACGCTCGAAGAGAAGCTTAAAAAATCTATAATAGACTTTAGAAATACTTTTTTGGAGCTTTCCAAGGATCCGGTTGTGCTGGGCAAGACTTTGTTTTATTCTTTAGTCCTCTGGATATTAATGTTCCTCAGAACGTACTTTGTCTTTGAGAGCATTGGGTATCACCTTGAAATTCAAAAAATCCTAATGGTTCAGATGGCCGGCATTGCTCTGGGAATGATAAGCATCCTCCCTGGCGGTGTTGGAATAACAGAGGCAGTTAATTCAGCCCTCTATCTTAGTCTGAGAATTGATAAGAGTTTGGCCGTAACTGCAACTATCTTAGATAGGTTTATATCCTTCTGGCTCCCAACAATTATTGGGGGAGTACTGAGCGTTTATCTTGGTGCAAAACTAAGCAAGGGTAGAGTGTGAGACCATGAAGTTTGGAATTGCAGCTCGAAGGGATCGTGAGGAAGCCCTAAAGCTCGCCTATAGGGTATATGACTTTCTCAAAGTAAGCGGTTACGAGGTCTATGTTGATGAAGAAACCCATAAGAATTTTCCGCATTTTTTCCCTGAGGATGTTATCCCCCTTGAGAAAATGAATGTGGATATGGTGATAATCATTGGAGGAGATGGGACTGTTCTAAGGGTGGAACATAAAATCCCCAAGGATGTTCCTATCTTGGCGATAAACATGGGCACTTTGGGCTTTTTGGCTGAAGTAGAACCTGCTGAGACTTTTTTTGCGATTTCAAGGGTTCTAGAGGGAGATTATTTTATAGACGAGAGAATGAAACTCAGGACTTTTGTGGAGGGGTTTGATACCATACCCGACGCACTTAACGATGTTGTAGTCTTGACTGGAATTCCAGGTAAGGTAACTCACCTCAAATACTACATCGATGGTGAGCTTGCTGAGGAAATAAGGGCCGATGGATTGATAATATCAACACCTACCGGCTCAACAGCTTATGCCCTTTCTGCCGGTGGTCCTTTAATTGATCCTCGCTTGCATGCTATCCTCTTAGTTCCCCTAGCTCCAGTCGCTCTTACGGCAAGACCTCTCGTTGTTCCTGACTCGTCATCAATTGAGATAGAGGTATTGACGAAGAGGGAAATCATTCTTACCGTTGATGGACAGTTTTACACACAACTCCCTCCCCACTTGAGGATAAGGATTGAAAAATCTCCCAGAAAAACAAAGTTTGTAAGGTTCTCAAAGAGAATTTATCCCAAATATACCTTGAAGATAAAGAAGAAGTTTTAGACTACCAGATTACTTTCACTTCGTCAGTTCTAAACTTCTGCTTGACGATTGTTTCTTCGAGATTAAACTTTATGCCGGCTTTAAACATTCTCAAGCCAGTATAAGCTATCATCGCCCCGTTGTCTCTACATAGGTCATATGGAGGAACAAAGAACTCAACTCCCCTATCTTCACACATTATTTTGATCATTTCTCTCAGGCGATTGTTGGCTGCAACTCCCCCTATAAGAACTACTTCCTCTTTTCCAGTGTGTGCAACAGCTCTCTCGGTGACCTCAACTAAAGCAGCAAAGGCTGTTTCTTGGAAGGAATAAGCTAAATCTTCAACCCTATATTTTCCGGTCTTGTATTTTCTAACGGCCTCTGTCAAAATTCCCGAAAAGCTCAAGTCCATGCCTTTAACCGCATAAGGGAGCTCAATGTACCTTTCTCCTTTTTGAGCAAGCTTTTCTATTTTTGGCCCACCTGGGAACCCCAGACCGAGCTCTCTGGCAAAGGTATCTATGGCATTGCCTATGCCTATGTCCAAAGTTTCTCCAAAAACTCTGTACCTGCCTCCCTCTAATGCCAATACCTGAGTGTTGCCACCGCTTACGTAGAGGCCAACCGGATCCTTTATTCCAAACATTTTTGTAATCTCCACGTGGGCAATGCAATGGTTAACCCCAACAATGGGTTTGTTGTATCTTATAGCTAAAGCTCTCGCAGCTGTTGCTACAACTCTCAAAGCTGGCCCTAATCCTGGTCCTTGGGAGAAAGCAACTACATCTACATCTTCCATGTTAATTTTAGCCTCTTTGAGGGCTTTTTTCAAAAGAGGCTTTAGGAATTTTGCATGATGCTCTGCGGCTTCCTTTGGATGTATGCCGCCTTTTTCGGTTGTAAGAGTGTCAAATACATTGGCGAGAACTTTTTCTTCCGTCACGATCCCTATGCCAAGCGTGTGTGCCGTTCCCTCAATCCCTAACGCTATCATCAAAAGGGAGTATCCAAATAGGATTTAAAAGTGTTATTGGAACAACATTTCTTCTTCCAAAACCTCCCAAATTTCCTTCTTTCAATTCTTTTAAAGTCTTATTGGAACCCCGTATTCAAAGTTGCCAACACCACAATTTGACGAAATCTCAATTCTTTTAAAGTCTTATTGGAACCTTATCAGAAAGCTATTAGCTATGCTGAGAAACTTAAATTTCAATTCTTTTAAAGTCTTATTGGAACC
>CAYNRW010000054.1:0-8735 GCA_964399725.1 uncultured Thermococci archaeon
TCCTGCGGGCTTTGGGAGCCCGTGACCCGAGTTCAAATCTCGGCGGCCCCACCATACTAATGATCATATAAGTACACTAATGGAATGTTAAGGCTTTCAAAAGAGTTCTTAAATTTTACGCAAACAATATAAACCCTCTTTCAGACTAAACTCACGAAAAGCTTATATACTCCAATTGAAAGCTGGAGGTAGTGAGAGGGTGTACCTTCTAAAAATTTTAAAGGGGGCAATTCTCTGTGACGGCGAAAAAAACCTTTACAATATTTGATCATGAGTTAGTTCCAGAGCATAGACTCCTCAGCGAAGAGGAAAAGGAGGAACTTCTTAAGAGGTACAGAGTTAAGCTTTCTCAGTTGCCTCAAATCAAAGCAAGCGACCCAGCAGTCCAGGCTCTTGGAGCCAAGCCTGGTGATGTTATAGAAATAAAGAGGAAAAGTCCTACTGCGGGGGTTTATTACTATTACAGGATTGTTGTGGAAGATTAAAGTTTTTGAGGTGAGAAAATGAGAGGCCCTACTGTTGTTGAGGTTACTCCGGATGATCTTTGGGAAGTTATGAAAAGCTACTGGGACGAAAAAGGGCTTGTAAGGCAACATCTCGATTCTTACAACGCTTTCATTGATCATGGAATGCAGGAGGTAGTTGACGAATTCGGTGGGGTCAAGCCGGACATTCCAGACTTTGAAGTCAAATTTGGAAGAATAAGGCTAGGTGAACCAGAGTTTCAAGAAGCTCACGGGCAGAGAAAGCCGCTCTATCCAATAGATGCGAGGATTAGGAACCTTACCTACTCAGCGCCAATCTTCTTGGAGATGATACCTGTTGTCAAGGGCATTGAACAAGAATCCGTTGAGGTCAGAATTGGGGAACTGCCTGTAATGCTCAAGTCGAAGGTATGCAGACTTTACGGCTTGAGCGATGAAGAGTTGATTGCCCATGGAGAAGACCCTAAAGACCCAGGAGGATATTTCATTATCAACGGCTCTGAAAGGGTTATTGTGTCTATAGAGGATTTAGCACCAAATAGAACACTCGTAGAGATTGACGAAAGACAGAACAGGTACATAGCGAAGTGTTTCTCCTACAGGCACGGTTATAGAGCTTTGGTAACAGTGGAAAGAAGAAAGGATGGTCTGCTTTACGTTTCTATTCCAAATGTGCCTGGTGTTATAAAGTTCGTTTATGTCATGAGGGCTCTTGGGCTTGAGAGTGATAAAGAAATTGTCGATGCTGTGAGCAACAACCCTGAGATTCAGCAGGTTCTCTTTGACAATCTGGAGGATGCTAGTGACATACAAACTCAAGAGGAGGCTTTAGACTATATAGGAAAGAAGGCCATGCCAGGACAGCCAAAGGAGTATAGGCTGAGAAGAGCTCAATCTATAATTGACAACAATCTTCTCCCACACATGGGTGTTTCTCCAGAAGACAGAATAAGAAAGGCCTATTACCTTGGAATGATGGCCCTTAAGGTTATTGAACTTTCCCTTGGGCTTAGAGGGGAGGATGATAAAGATCACTATGCAAACAAGAGGCTCAAGCTTGCTGGTGACCTCTTGAGAGATCTCTTTAGAGTTGCCTTTGGCCAGCTTGTTAAGGACATGCAGTATCAACTTACCAAAACCTACCAGAGAAAGGGCGAGAAATACACTTTCCATGACATCCAGAGGTTTGTAAGAAATTCCGTAAGGCCGGATGTACTAACAGAGAGAATTGAGCACGCTCTTGCAACCGGTGCATGGCCTGGAGGAAGAACTGGTGTAAGCCAACTCCTCGATAGGACTAACTTTATGTCCACTCTTTCTCACTTGAGAAGAGTTACTTCCCCATTGAGCAGAGAACAGCCTCACTTCGAGGCAAGAGACCTTCACGGCACTCACTGGGGAAGAATATGTCCAACAGAAACCCCAGAGGGTCCCAACTGTGGTCTGGTCAAGAATCTTGCACTGATGTCTCAAATAACAACTGCAATCCCAGAGGAAGAAGTTTTAGAATATCTGGAAACCCTTGGTATAGTGCACATTGAGGAGAAGAGACCAGAACCAGATGACTGGAGAATCTATCTGAATGGAGTTCTCATTGGAACTTACAAAGACGGCATTGGTTTGGTAAACAAGATAAAAGACGATAGAAGAGCAGGAAGAATCAGCGATGTAATAAACGTTGCTTATTATGAAGACGTTAGGGAGGTTTATATCAACAGCGATGACGGTAGAGTTAGAAGACCTCTCATAGTTGTTGAAAACGGCATTCCGAAGCTTACAAGAGAGCACGTTGAGGCCATAAAGAAAGGAACTCTTAAGTGGAGCGATCTTGTGAAGATGGGTGTGATTGAGTACCTTGATGCCGAGGAGGAGGAAAACGCCTATGTGGCAACCTGGCCTTGGGAAGTTACAGAAGAACACACTCACTTAGAAATAATGCCTGCCGCAATACTTGGTCTGCCAGCTTCTCTCGTTCCCTATCCGGAGCATAACGCTGCTCCAAGAAACACCTATGGAGCTGGCATGGCAAAGCAGAGCCTTGGTTTGGGTTGGGCTAACTTTAGAATAAGGGTGGATACAAGAGGTCATTTAATGCACTATCCACAGATCCCGCTCGTTAATTCAAGGATTATGGAGGCGGTAGGTTTCGAGCAGAGACCAGCAGGTCAAAACTTTGTAGTTGCAGTTCTCAGCTACAGTGGATACAACATGGAGGATGCTGTTATCATGAACAAGGCCTCCATCGAGAGAGGACTTGCTAGATCGACGTTCTTTAGAACTTACGAGGCTGAAGAAAAGAAATACATGGGTGGACAGACGGATAAGTTCGAAATTCCTGATCCAACTGTTAGGGGTTTCCTTGGTGAGAAATACTACAGAAACCTTGATGAGGATGGTATAATCTTCCCAGAATCGAAAGTGGAAGGAAAGGACGTTTTAGTTGCGAGAACTTCTCCACCAAGGTTCCTTGAAGAGCAGGCAGGATTGGGTGCTGGTATACTTCAAGGAAGGAGAGAAACGAGCATAACTATGAGGCCCAGCGAGAAGGGAATAGTAGACAAGGTCATATTAACTGAAACCGGGGATGGCACAAAGCTTGTTAAAGTAACGGTTAGAGATCTCAGGATTCCAGAATTTGGTGACAAATTTGCTTCAAGGCATGGACAGAAGGGTGTTGTAGGCCTTATAGTGCCTCAAGAAGACATGCCGTGGACAGAGAGCGGAATAGTTCCAGACTTGATAGTTAACCCACATGGTATCCCAAGCCGTATGACCGTCGGACAGCTCATCGAAGCAATAGGTGGGAAGGTAGCATCACTTAAGGGGAGAAGAATAGATGGAACTGCCTTCATTGGAGAACCAGAAGAAAAGCTTAGAAAAGAACTTGAAGAGCTTGGCTTCAGGCACAACGGAAGAGAGGTCATGTATGATGGAATCACCGGAAGAAGGCTTGAGGCAGACATATTCATTGGCGTTATATACTACCAGAGGCTCCATCACATGGTGGCAGATAAGCTCCATGCGCGTTCAAGAGGTCCGGTGCAAGTTCTTACCAAGCAGCCGACCGAAGGTAGGGCAAGGGAAGGTGGTCTTAGGTTTGGTGAAATGGAGCGTGATGTTCTCATTGGCCACGGTGCATCAATGCTCTTAGTAGAGAGATTGCTAGAGGAGAGCGATAAGACAGAGGTCTTGGTATGCGAGAGCTGTGGACATCTGGCAATCGAAGACAAGCGTAGGGATAAGGTTTACTGTCCGGTCTGTGGAGAAGAGGAGAAGATAAGCAAGGTAGAGATGAGTTACGCTTTTAAGTTGTTGTTGGATGAGATAAAGGCCATGGTTATTAGACCATCGTTAAAACTCAAGGAGAGGGTGTAGAGCTATGCACTCAATGAAAAAGGTTATCGGGAGCATTGAATTTGGTATACTATCTCCTCAAGAGATTAGGAAAATGAGCGCTGCTGAGATAACTGTACCGGACACTTATTCAGAGGACGGTTATCCAATTGATGGTGGATTAATGGATAGGAGACTTGGTGTTATAGATCCAAACCTTAGATGTGAAACCTGTGGAGCAAACTACAAAGAATGCCCTGGACATTTCGGACATATAGAACTTGCGAGGCCCGTTATTCATGTAGGATTTGCAAAGACAATATACAGAATCCTTGAAAGCACCTGTAGGGAATGTGGAAGAATCAAGCTGACTGATGAGGAAATAGAAGAGTACATGGCAAAGTTCAGTGTAAATGAAGCCAGGAGGAGTGAGATAGATGCCTTAGTAACAGAGATATACAAGAAGGCTAGGGAAAGGATGGTCTGCCCACACTGTGGTGCTCCCCAGTATCAGATAAAGTTCGAAAGGCCCACAATATACTGGGAAATAAGAAGGGATGAGGAAGGAAAGGAGTATAGGCATAGAATGATGCCAAGTGAAATTAGAGACAGGCTCGAAAAAATCCCGGATAAGGATCTACCTCTTCTTGGTCTTGATCCTGAGAAATCAAGGCCGGAATGGATGGTTTTGACAGTTTTGCCCGTTCCTCCAGTTACGGTAAGGCCATCAATTACTCTTGAAAGCGGTATAAGGGCTGAAGATGATTTAACCCACAAGCTTGTTGACATAATAAGAATTAACGCTCGTTTGAAGCAGAACATAGAAGCTGGAGCTCCACAGCTCATTATTGAAGACTTATGGGATCTCCTCCAATATCACGTAACCACATACTTCGACAATGAAACGTCCGGAATACCTCCAGCGAAGCACAAAAGCGGAAGGCCTTTAAAGACACTTGCCCAGAGGCTCAAGGGTAAGGAGGGGAGATTCAGGAAGAACCTTAGCGGTAAGCGTGTTAACTTCTCTGCAAGAACTGTTATTAGTCCAGATCCGATGATAAGCATAAACGAGGTAGGAGTCCCATTGGTCGTTGCAATGGAACTCACCGTTCCAGAAAAGGTGACCGAGTTCAACATTGAAAAGCTGAGAAAAATGATCCTCAATGGCCCAGAGAAGTACCCAGGGGCTAACTATGTGATAGACCCGCAAGGAAGAAGAATCCGCCTCATGGAGAGCAACAAAGAGAACATAGCGAACATGCTCGACATAGGGTGGACTGTTGAGAGACACCTCCTCGATGGGGATATAGTCCTCTTCAACAGACAGCCATCCCTTCACAGGATGAGCATCATGGCCCACAGAGTTAGGGTAATGCCTTACAAGACCTTTAGACTTAACTTGGCAGTCTGTCCTCCATATAACGCTGATTTTGACGGAGATGAAATGAATCTTCACGTTCCACAAACTGAGGAAGCACAAGCTGAGGCTAAGATATTAATGGAGGTTCAGAATCATATATTGTCACCAAGATACGGTGGTCCAATTATAGGTGGAATCCAAGACCACATATCAGGGGGTTATTTACTAACGAGAGAAGGGGCGTATTTCACAAAATACGAAGTTGAGCAGATGTTGATGTTTGCAGGTGTTGATGTGAAGGAGCTCCCAAAACCGGATAAGGTTGAAAATGGCATTGAATATTGGAGTGGAAAGACTATATTCTCCCTCTTACTGCCAAAAGACTTGACAATCTGGTATCGCAATAAGCTGTGCGATGATCCATCTCAGTGTGAGCCAATTGAAAAACTCATTGAAGAAAAGCTAGTGCCGAGTGAAGAAGAAATTAGAAAGGTTGCCACGGATGGGTTTGTTTACATCCGCAACGGCAAGCTTCTAAGCGGTGCAATAGACAAGAAGGCTTATGGTAGAGAGGACGGAAAGATTCTTGACGTTATAGTTAGGGAGTACGGTGTCGAAAGGGCCAGACAGTTCTTAGATCAAGTTACAAAGCTTGCAATATGGGTAATTACCCACAAAGGATTCACAACTGGAATAGATGACGAAGACCTCCCTGACGAGGCAAAGGCAAGGATTAGAGAGATAATAATGGAAGCGGAGGATAAGGTTCAGAGGCTAATAGAGGCATATAAGAACGGTGAGCTTGAGCCATTACCAGGTAAAACTCTCGAGGAGACTCTTGAGAGCAAGATAATGGCCGTGCTATCCGAGGCGAGAGACAATGCAGGTAAGGTTGCCGAGAAGTACTTGGGTATGAACAACCACACAGTTATAATGGCCAAAACCGGAGCTAGAGGTAAGATCCTCAATATTACCCAGATGGCCGCTATGCTTGGACAGCAGTCGATTAGAGGTAAGAGACTCTATAGAGGGTATAGAAACAGAGTGCTGAGCCACTTCAAACCTGGAGATCTTGGGGCTAGGGCAAAGGGCTTTATTGTGAATTCCTACAAAAGTGGATTGAGCCCTCAAGAGTACTTCTTCCATGCAATGGGTGGTAGAGAAGGTCTTGTTGATACAGCTGTTAGAACAGCACAGAGCGGTTACATGCAGCGCAGATTGATAAACGCTCTCCAAGACCTCAAAGTTGACTATGATGGAACGGTAAGAGATCCAACTGGAATTATAGTGCAGTTCCGCTATGGTGAGGACGGAGTAGATCCAATGAAGAGCTGGGGTGGAAAAACAGTGGACGTTGATAGAGTAATAATGAGGACTTTAATAAAACTCAGAGAGAAGGGGTGAGATGTTATGGTATCAAGCTCAACTATTAAAAAGCTTGTAGAGAGTAAAGCCTCCAATCTGCCAGAGAGACTTAAAGAAGAACTCTTGGATAAGCTCCTTACCTACAATGAAAAGTACAAGCTGAAGAAAGCAGAGATTGAAGCAATAATTGATGAGGTTGTTGAGGAATATAAAAAAGCATTAATAGAGCCCGGAGAGGCTGTAGGAACCGTTACCGCCCAGTCAATTGGGGAACCCTCTACGCAGATGACTCTTAATACCTTCCACTATGCAGGTGTTGCTGAGATTAATGTTACTCTTGGTCTCCCCAGAATCATTGAGATTGTTGACGCTAGGAAGAACCCATCAACGCCAATTATGACCGTTTACCTTGACGAGGAGCATAGATATGACCCAGAAAAGGCCCGAGAAGTTGCGAGGAGAATTGAAGGGACAACCTTAGAAAGTCTCGCCAGAAGTATGACGCTTGATATACTCAATATGGAATTTGTGGTCGATGTTGATCCAGAGCGCCT
This sequence comes from uncultured Thermococci archaeon, assembly GCA_964399725.1. GTDB lineage: Archaea > Methanobacteriota_B > Thermococci > Thermococcales > Thermococcaceae > Thermococcus_A. Next base: position 7,098 of record CAYNRW010000054.1, read on the forward strand.
TGAGAAAAGCGGTTTAACAATGGAAAAGATTCAGGCAAAGCTTGAGCGCTCATTCAAGTCAGCAGAAATCGAAGTTGATGGGAATACATTGATAATCAGAATGAAAAAGGCCAAGGGTGTTTCAACATTGAGAAGACTCGCCGATAAAGTTAAAAAGCATCGTCTAAAAGGACTGTCAGGCGTAGGAAAAACAATTATCAGGAAAGAGGGGGATGAGTACGTTATCTACACAGAGGGATCAAACTTTAAGCAGGTCTTAAAAGTTCCCGGCGTTGATCCGACAAGAACGAGGACGAACAATATCCATGAAATAGCAGAAGTGCTTGGCATTGAAGCAGCAAGAAACGCCATTATTGAGGAGATAACAAGAACAATGCAGGAGCAGGGTCTTGAGGTCGATGTTAGACACGTCATGCTCGTTGCTGATATGATGACCCTTGATGGTGTTGTGAGACCTATTGGAAGGCATGGTGTAGTTGGTACAAAGGCAAGTGTGCTCGCCAGAGCTGCATTCGAGATTACCGTCCAACACTTACTTCAAGCTGCCGAAAGAGGAGAAGTAGATCCCCTCAACGGTGTGGTCGAAAACGTATTAATCGGTCAGCCCGTTCCAGTTGGAACGGGAGTCGTTAGACTGGCAATGAAGTTACCAATTAAAAAATCCATAGAAGAGTAGGGAGGTGTAAGTAATGGATTTGGCATTTGAGCTTAGAAAAGCCCTTGAAACTGGAAAGGTTATCATTGGTTCAAACGAAACAGTTAGGCTTGCCAAGGTTGGGAGAGCAAAGCTTATTATCATAGCTAAAAACGCGCCAAAAGATCTTAAGGATGACATCAACTACTATGCAAAGCTCAGCAACATTCCCGTTTATGAGTTCGAGGGAACAAGCGTCGAACTAGGCACAATGCTTGGTAAGCCCTTTGTAATAGCGTCACTGGCTATAGTCGAGCCGGGGGAGAGCAAAATACTTGCACTGGCTGGAGGTAAGTGAGCATGCCACTCAAGCTAAATACAGACCAGATAAAGTACATAGCACTCTTTGAGAGCTTCACAGGAGCAACAGTACTCGATTGTTTAATTGATTCACCAAGGAATCGCTTAATATTTGTAATCAAGAAGGGAGAAATGGGTCTAGCATTGGGCAAAAGAGGCAGCAACGTTAAAAGGATACAGGGGATGCTAGGGAAGGATATTGAGCTGATAGAACACTCAGAAAATCCTGAAGAATTTCTCAAGAATATTTATAAAACAATGGGCGTAAGGATTAAAAAAGTCCACATAACTGAAAAGAAAGATGGGAAGAAAGTTGCCCTCCTTGATGTGAATCAGAGGGACAAGCCTAGGGCGATAGGTAGAGGGGGGCAAAATATAAATCTCGTCAAAGAATTAATGGAGAGGCACCACGGTATTGAGGAAGTTGTGGTAATTTGAGGTGATGATCATGGCTGGAAAGAAAGCTCCTTACGGTGAATTTGCTGGAAGAAAGCTCAAGCTTAAGAGAAAGAAGTTTAGGTGGAGTGACATAACCTACAAGAGAAGAGTACTCAGACTCAAGGAAAAGAGCGATCCTCTTGAAGGTGCACCACAAGCGAGAGGAATTGTCCTTGAGAAGATTGCGGTTGAAGCCAAGCAGCCAA
>CAYNRW010000055.1:0-8681 GCA_964399725.1 uncultured Thermococci archaeon
ACAAAAAGTATCGGAGCACCAATGGCATGTGCTATGCTCAATGCCGCACCTCCCCTTGCGTCTGCATCGAGTTTCGCTAAAATAACGCCATCAATCTTGACCGCTTCATTAAACTGCCTTGCCTGTTCTATTATTGCATTTCCAGCAAGTGCATCACCCACAAATATAACGAGATCTGGCTTTGTGACTCTAACTATTTTCTTCATTTCGTCCATGAGGTTTCTGTTCAGCTCGTTTCTTCCCGCTGTATCAACCAAAACCACATCAATGCCTCTCGCTTTTGCATGCTCTATGGCATCATAAGCTACTGCAGCTGGATCTGATTTGTAGCCATGTTTGATTATCTTAACACCAACTCTCTTAGCGTGCTCCTCTACCTGTTCTATTGCTCCCGCTCTAAAGGTATCACTCGCAGCTATAACGACGCTTAAACCATTTTTCTTAAGCCAGTTGGCAAGTTTTGCTATTGTGGTAGTTTTTCCGCTCCCGTTGAATCCAACAAAAACTATCACAAACGGCTTTCCCTTTTTTGATTTTATCATCTCAAGAAGATCTATGTGTTTTTCAGGCGTTAAAACTTCGAGAACGGCATCTCTAACGGCTTTTTCAACGATCTCCCTTTTGTTTGTGCCTATTTTAACCTTTTGTCCAACGAGCTTCTGTTTTATTTTTTCTTTAAGCTCATCTACAACCTCCAATGCCACATCGGCCTCTAAAAGCTCTAGCTCAAGATCCCATAGTGCATTCTCAACGTCTTTTTCACTTATTTCAGTTTGGGCAACCCTATCAACAAATGAGCTTAATTTCTCCTTAAGTTTCCCGAACATTTGCCCTCACCGGGGTATGATTACCGGACGAATTTATAAATATGAGCCTCAGCGATAGCTGGTGACATCACCCTTCAGTTCCGAAACCGCTCTTCATCGGCTATCACATTTTACACCTCCCAACTTAAGGACTTTTTGATAGGCCAGCCAAAGAAAATATAAAAGTCAAACAACAACCCAGAAGAGGGAGGTAAATTGATCAGGGCTTTTGTGAATGGAAAGATCTATCTGTCTTTTAAACCCTTGAAAACTGCAGAAGCCATTGTTACAGGCAATGAAAAGGTGATCTACACTGGAAATAGTGAAAAGGCTCGCAAAATTGCTGAGGAACTTGAAGGAGAAGTGGTAGATTTAAAGGGAAAAATTGTCCTGCCGGGGTTCATAGATTCCCATATTCATTTAAATTTCCTCGGGCAGTCTTTGAAAATGCTCAATTTAAAGGGGACAAAAAGCATAGAGGAATTAAAGGAGAAGCTTAAGGATTATGTTAACAAAACGAATACAAGCTGGATTCTCGGCTTTGGATGGGATCAGGAAGAGCTTGGAAGGTATCCCACAAAAAAGGATTTGGACGAGATCGCTGACAACAAACCAGTGCTTTTGTATAGAACCTGCTTTCATGCAGCTGTTTTGAACACGAAAGCTATGGAGATGGTAAGCCTAGAAGAAGGCGAAGATGCAGACCTTGAAACCGGGATAATAAAAGAAAACACCCTAGAAAAGGTAAGGGAGATTATCAGCGAGAGTTTAACGGTCGAAGATTACAAGCACTTTATCGAAGAAGGAGCTAAGTTTGTCCTTTCACAGGGTGTTACAAGTGTCGGCTTCGTGAGTGTGAATAAGAAAAGCCTTAGAGCGCTTCTGGAGCTAGATAACGAAGGTAGGCTCCCTATTAGGGTGTTTGTATACCTAAGTCCTTCCCTTCTTGAAGAATTGAAAGGGCTTGGCCTTACTAGAGGAGTTGGGAGTAAGAGGGTAAAGATTATGGGAATAAAGGTTCTTGCCGATGGAAGCCTTGGAGCTCGGACAGCGTGGCTTTCCACCCCTTATGAAGATTCTCCTACTACCGGGCATCCCAACATAAGCAGAGAAGAGTTAAAGAAAATAGTTCAAGAAGCTCATCGGCTACGTCTCCAGATGGCAATCCACGCAATAGGCGATAAAACCACAGACATGATCCTAGGCATTTATGAGGAGCTTGGAGGAGAGAGGAACCGCATAGAACATGCATCAATTTTAAGGGAAGACCAAATAGAGAGGATGAAGAGGCTTGGAGTTGTTGCTTCAGTCCAACCAAGATTTGTAATAAGTGATTGGTGGGCAGTGAAGAGAGTTGGAAAAAGAAGAGCAAAATGGCTTTACCCCTTCAAGAGCATGCTTGAAGAAGGGGTTATGATAGGTTTTGGTACAGATTCTCCTATAGAGCCCGTAAATCCCTGGGAAAGCATCTATGCGGCAGTGACCAGGGGCAAATTCGAAGGCATTGAGATCTATAACTATACAAAGGGTGAATGCCTCTCTCTTGAGGAGAGCCTCCACAGTTATACCTATGGCTCTGCCTATATAATGCATGCCGAGGATGAACTTGGAACTCTTGAGGAGGGCAAATTTGGAGACTTTATTATAGTAGATCGGGACCCATTTGACTCTAAAGAGGAAGAACTAAGAGACATAAAAGTTCTTGAGGTCTATGTAGGAGGCTCAAAAAACCATTAGTTCCCTTTCAGTTTTTGTAAGCCTTTTTCCTCCACAACAACATCCTCTATCCTCCACTGCCCAAATGTGGGATGTAGGTGCCAGGTTCAATCATAAAAAATCTTATTCACAACCTCAGCAACTTTTTCGTCAACCTTATTTCTTTTTCATCTTTACGCATTCGCATTTTTTGTAGCTACACTCAGGGCAAGGGCTTCACAAGGTAATCACTATGAGGAAACTTGCGGGCAAAATTTATAAGCTCTCTCCCAAAAGTTCCCTTGATGCCCCGGTGGCCTAGTCTGGATAGGGCGCGAGGCTGCGGACCTCGAGGTCCGGGGTTCAAATCCCCGCCGGGGCGCCAAAACCTTTTTTGTCTCTGTAACCTTAGCATGAAAATAACCAAAAATTTTTAAGTAACACTTGGTAATTAAAATATAAAGCGTTTCTTTCAGAGAACCTCAAAATGGAGATGATGTTCTAACAAAGCAAGGAGGTGACAGGAATGATAGAAGATGCATTTATGCTCTATCCGCTCAGCAATGCAAGGATCAAACAAGAAAAGAAAAAGAAACGAAAGCTCCTACCCTTTTGATCTTCCATAGATTTCGAAAAGCTTAAATACCTCTTTTAGTAAACAAAAGTTAGAAAAAGTGAGAGGAGGGTTGATACAATGAGATACGTGGCAGTATTGGCAAACATCAACGGAAACTTCCCAGCCCTCGTAAAGGCCCTTGGGAGAATTGAAGAGCTTAAAGAAGAAGGTTATGACATTAAAAAATGTTACATACTTGGAAACATAGTTGGATTGTTCCCATATCCAAGGGAAGTTCTCGATGTTCTCGATGGCCTAATGAAGGACAACCACGTGAAGATAATTCGTGGGGAATTCGACCAGATAATAGCTATGAGCGATCCACATGCAGAGGGGCCCGGCTATCTCGACAAACTTGCCCTTGAGCCATACGTAAAAGAAGCTTTAAAATACACATGGGAAAAGCTCGGCCATGAGGGAAGGGAGTTCATAAGAGATCTGCCAATATATCTCGTCGACAAAATCGGTAAAAACGATATTTTTGGAGTTTATGGGAGTCCCTTAAACCCATTCGAAGGTAAGGTTCTTCCAGAGCAACCCACCACGTATTATGAAGCCCTTATGAGACCAGTGAAAGATTATGAACTCTTATTGGTGGCATCTCCAAAACTTCCTATGAATGCCATGACGAGGTATGGAAGAATAGTATGCCCGGGTAGCATTGGATTCCCTCCCGGAAAGGAGCATAAGGCAACTTTTGCTATCATAAACGTTGACAACCTGCACACAAAATTCGTAGAGGTTGACTATGACAAGAAGATTATAGAAGATAAGATCAAAGCAGAAGGATTATCAGAGGAGCTCATTAAAATCCTCTACCACGGAAAGGTTTGAGAAGCTTTAGTGTCTTTCTTATTTCTTTTCTGAAGAGCCATAGATATGCCACGAAAGCCAATAGCAGAAGGATTTTTGAAATAAATATAGTAGATTGTAACAAAATAGCCACCACAAATTGAGTGTAACACTCAAATGATACCTTTAGTTTTTTGTTTGCCACGAGAGATGTTCCAATCAGTATCGAAAGGTATCCCAAGAAGAGCCCCAAAACAGTACCATATTCCTTAAAGGGCCCAATCAATAATAGCCAAGCAACTAGAGAAACTCCAGCTCCCAAAAGAGCAATAACGGTCCCTTCTCTCACATATTTTGTTGAATTCAATGCCACTATACTAGGGTTATAGGCTATGTAGGTTTCCACTGCTATGAGAGCTAAGTAGAACTCACTGCCCAGATAAAACCCAAAGAGAAGCGATAAAATCTCCCTGCCCACAAGTAAAAGAGAGAAAACAACCAAAGCTACTAAAAAAGAAAGTATCTTTGTAGACTCTTCGACAAGCCACTTTACGTACTCCATCTCATCTTTCCCGTATTTGTAGGAGTACAATGGCATTATAGCCGATTGAAAAACCTGAGGTAGGTAGGTCAACAGAAACGCCGCTGACAGAGAAGCCGAGACAACGCCGGCAACTTTAGGGGAAGCCAATCTCTCGCTTAGGAAATACGGTGCTTGGACAAGAAAAACTCCTGAAATTGCCCCAAGAAATGCAAAGCTGGAATATTCTAAGAGAAGTTTAAAGGTGCTGGGAGTGGGTTTCCCAAATAGTCTCTCCTTAAAGAGATATAAAAATCCGAAGATAACCACGCCAGAAAGAAGGCCAATATAGGGAAAATAATAATTTTCTGAAAGAAATCCTCCAATAAACAGAATAAACGCTCCTAGCATTGCATAGGCGTAAATCTCACCCCGATGAAGACCATAAATAAAGCTCCGAAATGTTAGCTGAAGCGCTCTCAAAACTGCTAAAATAGCCAAATAAAAGTTAAAAGGAATCAAGACTAGGCCAATAAAAGGAAAAGAAAATCCTAACATGGTCATGGATTTTATTTTTTCCATCTCTCTCTTTCCCAAGAACTCAGAGGTATATTTCCCTAAAGCCACGGCAAAAAAGCTTAACGGGACAGCCAGTAAAAATGCCTGTGATATTAGTGAATTTACCCTTCCTAGAACTTCGACACCAAATCTTCTTGAAACAACTATGCTATAAATAAGCCTGCTGAGGCCAAAAAGGGCAAGAGCCACTATACTCGCTATTGAGTGTCGTAATATGACTTTTTTCTCATAGCTCATAACAAAGAAAATAAATAAAGCAGGATTTAACCTTTGCGGAATCCTAAATAAAAGCCCGCAACAAATGCTCCCGTTCCAGGTAAAATCCCCACTACCTTATCGGCCAGTGTTAAAGTTGAGGTAGTTGCACTTTCTGCAAGGTTGAAGAGGGCATCCGTGTTTATGGTTATGACACCTTTCTGCTGGAGCCAGAAAAGGCTCAACAGATATACGCCTATTAATGTGAGCACTATTTTTATGAACTTTTTAAGCGCGTAACCTGTTATAAAGCCAACAATAGCCCCGATTCCCATATCACCCATTATTCCACCAAATTCAAGATTCATGCTTCCCCACCATTTGTCTTTAGAGTTTCTATCATTAAAACACTTTTGCTTTCGAATTTTACAATGACAAAATGTTTAAATTGTATGAAAACTCAATATTTACAAAGCATAAAAGTTTTAAGGATGGATAGTATGTATCATTGAGGGTGATATATATGACAACTCCTATGGAGAGACTCCAGGAAAAGATGACGAAGGAAGTTCTGTGGATCTACATACTGAGATTGCTAAAGGACAGACCTATGTACGCATATGAGCTCAAAAATGAAATAAGAGAGAGATTCGGGTTTGAACCTGCGACGGTGAGCAGTTATGTAGTACTCTATAAGCTTGAACACAATGGATATGTAACCTCAGAATGGCAGGAAAGCGAAACTGGAAAGCCCTCAAGGAAATATTACAAACTCACAGAAAAGGGAGAAAAACTTCTTGGAGATGGAATAAAATTTATAGAAGAAACACTAAACAAGCTTAAGTAGCTCTAACGTCCTGCTCCTCCTCTTGGTTCCTTAGCTTTTGGTCTTAGTCCCTTATATCCGCACTTCCTGCACTTCTCTGCTTTCCAGGGGTTAGTGGCACCGCACCTCATACATATGTACTTCCTAAATATTCTTGCCTCAGCTTCAGGAAACCTCGCCATTTTAATCCCTCCATGATCTTGACTGTGTTCACTTACAAGCATTTCTTTTTAAGCTTTACCTTTTTTATCCTTGATACCGAAAGCTTTTTAATCAAACCTTGCTCTTTCACTTATGAGCGGGGGTGCCCGAGCCTGGCCAAAGGGGCCGGACTTAAGATCCGGTGCCGTAGGGCTACGCGGGTTCGAATCCCGTCCCCCGCACCACTCCTACAAAAAGCGGCCTCCTTTTAAGAAGCTTGAGAGAACATCAAACAATGTTCTCAGCACTGAAGCTCAAGAGTTTTAGGAGCTTTAAAAGGAATTAAAGCTTCATCAAACTTGGAAACCAATGCTTCTTGCCTTTTTTCTCTTTCTCTTCATCCCATTCGTGAAGGATTTTAACAGCTTCGCTTGCAACTAATGCTGCTTCTTTTTCCCCAGCTTTTCCAAACTCATTGGTTACTCTATTTGCAAAGACAGCGCAGACACAGCCAGCTCTGAGACCATAAAGGTTCGCCAGAGTGTATAGCGTTGCAGCTTCCATCTCAAAGTTTGTAACTTTAGCTTGTCTTAAATCATCTATAAGATTCTTCGCAAAGCTTGGGAAGTAGCCGTTTAGACCAGGCCGTGCTTGCCCTACGTAGAAGCTATCGGTGGAGGCCGTTATTCCTATGTGGTATTTAACTCCCAAGGTTTCTGCGGCTTCAATTAGGGCCAAAGTAACCTCAATATCAGCACTTGCGGGATATTCAACTCTTACGTACTGCTTTGACGTTCCCTCAAGTCTAACGGCTGCTTTTGCTATTATCAAGTCTCCAATTTCAATTCCAAGCTGAATTGCTCCCGTTGATCCAACTCTAATAAACGTGTCAGCACCAATCGCTGCCAATTCCTCTATCGCTATTGCCGTTGAAGGTCCACCTATTCCCGTCGATGTAACGCTTATAGGAACTCCCTTGTATTTGCCGGTATGAGTTCTATACTCTCTATGGAATGCTATCTCTCTTGCCTCGTCCCAAAGGGAGCTTATCTTGGGAACTCTCTCGGGGTCACCTGGGAGAAGAACATACCTAGCAACGTCACCAGGCTTGCAGGCTATGTGATATTGATAGCCCTCTTCAGTCTGAGGCCTATCGGCAGGCATAAATTTCTTCATTTTCCTCACCCCTACACGGAGTTTGGAAAAGGGATATATAAATGAAACCCCTACTGCAAAGGGGGAGAACATGTTAAAATGCCTGAAATGTGGAAGGGTTTACAGGGGCTTTAAAATTGTGTGCGAATGCGGCGGAACTCTAGAATACATCGATGAGAAGAAGGGCAGTTTCGACAGTTTGCTGAAAAGACAATTCATGGACATAAGAAGATATCTCAATTTTCTGCCTGTGAAGGAGGAGTTTTTGCCGAGATTAACGCTCCCAATAACTCCGGTGGTCAAGAGAAGGATTAAAGGCATCAAAGTTTTCTTTAAGCTTGAATATCTAATGCCCAGCGGCTCTTTTAAGGACAGAGGCACCTATATTACCATTGCAAAGCTGAAGGAAGAGGGAATAAGAGAGATAACACTTGATTCCTCAGGAAATGCAGCGTTAAGCCTGGCACTATTTGCAAAGAGTGAGGGCATAAAAACCCACCTTTTCATTCCAAAACACACAAGCGAAGGAAAAAGGAGACTTCTCAAGCTACTAGGGGCAGAAGTTCATGAAATTGAAGGCTCAAGAATGGAAGTGCACGAAATGGCAAAGAATTTTCAAGAAGGAGTTTACATCTCACATTGGTATAACCCCTACTTTATTGAGGGAACGAAAACAGTCGCTTATGAGGTTTATGAACAAGTGGGGAGTTTAGACTATGCTTTAATACCTACGGGTAGTGGAACTCTATTTTTGGGTCTCTACAAAGGCTTCAAAGAGTTAGAGAAGCTCGAGAGAGCGAGGATCCCCAGGATGATTGCAGTTCAGGGAAAGGGATACGAAAGTTTATGCGAGAGAAGTGCCGAAAGGAGTAAGCTAGCGGAGGGAATAGCAATTCCTAATCCTCCAAGGAAGAAGCAGATGCTTGAAGCGTTGAGGAATACAGAGGGAACATGCGTCTCCGTAGGTGATGAGGAAATACACGATGCTCTCGGTGAGCTGATATCTATGGGATTTCTTGTTGAGCCAACTTCAGCAGTTGCGTATGCGGGGTTTAAAGTGCTTCTAGAAAACGAGTATTTCGAGAAAGGTTCGAGAGTCCTAATACCCCTTACCGGCTCGGGATTAAAGAACATTTAGTGGAGCCGGGAGGGGGATTCGAACCCCCGTAAAGCGGATCTGCAGTCCGCCGCCTCACCTCTAGGCTATCCCGGCATTTTACCCCGAAGAAGATATTCTGGCGCCGCGGCGGGGATTTGAACCCCGGAGGGACCACGCCCACCGGCTTAGCAGGCCGGCGCCCTACCAGGCTAGGCTACCGCGGCACGTCCAACATTAAGGAGTTTGGGAGGGTATTT
>CAYNRW010000056.1:0-8365 GCA_964399725.1 uncultured Thermococci archaeon
ACGATTAGCAAGCATGCTGAGAAGTGATGACGTGAACACCCTCCGAGCCCTTGTACAAAATTAGTTAGAATGTATCCAATAACAAAAAACTATTGAAAGAGTGCGCCATATTTGTAGAATATCTGGCAAGTTCCTTCGTAAGAGACCATGCAAGGCCCGATGGGATTCCTCGGAGTGCATTTCTTTCCAAACAGCGGGCATTGTGTTGGCAATGCTAATCCTCTAAGCACAGCTCCGCATATACATCCTTTCTCCAGATCAGGAAGCTCTGGCGGATTGACCTTGTAAAAGGTTCTTATCTCATACTCTTTATATTCGTTTTTGAGCTCCAGTCCGCTTTTTGGTATTACCCCTAGGGCCCTCCATTTAGAATCAACCACATCAAAAAGAGTCTCTATCGTTCTCTGAGCCTCAACGTTTCCCTCATACCTCACAACCCTTGTGTACTGGTTCTCTATTTTTGCTTCTCCCTTCCTTATCATTCTTAAGAGCATAAATACTCCCATAAGGAAATCAACAGGTTCAAAACCTGCAACCACCTGGGGGATTCCGTATTCTTTAGTGATGTACTCCCATCCTTTGACGCCTATTATTGTAGACACATGCCCTGGATCAATAAGGCCATCGAAAACGGTTCCCTGCTTAATCAATGCCTCAACAGCAGGTGGAGTTAAACGGTGGACTGAATAAATTTTAAAGTTCTCTATTCCCTTGTCAATGACCTCCTTTAGTATTCCGGCTGCGGGGGCGGTTGTTGTCTCAAACCCAGGAGAAAAGTGAACCACGAGTTTATTCTTCTCTTTCAGTGCTATCTTATACGAATCGTAAATCGAGTAAACAACTCTAACGTCAAACCCCTCACTCCTTAAGTCAGCAAAACTCCCCACTGCGGTAGGAATTTTATACATGTCTCCAAAGGTAGTTAGGATTATCTCCTCTCCATCTCCCTTTGCCGTGCGCATTATTTCCATCATTGCCGCGATATCTTCGGCGGGAGTTATACAAACGGGACACCCTGGACCGCTCATGACCTTAACGTTCTCCGGCAGAAGGGAGCGTATTCCGCTTCTTGTTACCGTATCCTCATGCGTTCCACAGACGTGCATTAACTTTACCTCTCTACCTATCCTCTCTGCCTCCCGTTTTATTCCTTGGAGAATCTTCTGGGCCAGTCCTTTATCCTGAAAGATCGAAAGCTCCATGTTCACTCCTCCATAGCTCTCATTATCTCTTCCCAAGCTTTCAAACTTTCCAAAGCGGCTTTTTCATCAAGTTTTTCAATGGCAAATCCTGTGTGAACTATAACGTAATCGCCAACCTTAACATCCTTCACAAAGTCTATGCGCACTTCTCTCCTAACCCCGCCAAAATCAACTATTGCAACGTTATCTTTAATTTCAATCACCCTAGCCGGCATTGCCAAACACATTTTCTCCCACCTAATCAAAAGTACAGAAGGGAGCTTTTAATTCTTTTTTAAACCATAGGTTGTTCACAAATCTGTGTATCATAAAAGGCCTATTTCAATCAGCGTTCTCTCTATGTCCTCAAGGGCCCTCTCATCAAGGGGCAAAGCCGGCATTCTTGGATAGCCCACTTCAAAGCCAAGCATCCTCATAGCCTCTTTTATCGCACTTATCTGGTTGTACTTTTTGACAACAACCTCATTGAGGTGGTTTATCATGATCTGTAGCTTTCTTGCCCTCTCGTACCTTTTTTCAAGAAATGCATTGTAAAGCTCAACACAAAGTCTCGGAGCAACGTTTGCAACCGCCACAACAGCTCCATGTGCCCCTAAGACCCATGAGGGATACATAACATCCGCAGTTCCAGCTAAAATGCTTATCTTATCTCCCACCCTTCTTACAAGCTCCGTTATTCTTCCTATTGATCCGCTTGAGTCCTTTATCCCGACTATATTAGAATGTTCATCCACGAGCTTTTCGATGACATCTAAATCTATGTTAATTGTGGTGAACTTTGGAACGTTATAGAACAGAATCGGAGCTTCCACTTCGTAGGCGATTCGGGAGTAATGGGCAAAGAGCTCCCTTTTGTCAGGCTTGAAGTAGTAAGGCGGGGCTATTAAGAGGGCATCTACTCCTATATCCCAAGCCTCTTTTGCGAGTCTTATCGTTTCCTTAGTTGAATTTTCAGCAACGCCAGCTATGACAGTGACCGGGGATTCTTCTCGCACGATCTTAAGAACCCTAAGCTTCTCCTCAAAGCTCAGATAGGGGAACTCTCCGTTGCTTCCCAAGGTTATCAGACCACTTAATCCAGCATCTGCAAAATAGTGAACAAGCTCGCGCAGCATTTCTTCATTTATCTCCTCCTCGTCATCAAATGGGGTTATATGGGGAACAAAAACTCCTTCAAACATAGGCATCAATTTAAAAAGGGCCTTTATCTAATTAAACCTTGCGGTGAAAAGAATGAGATGCCTGGTAATCGGACACCTAACCCACGATATCATAATAAAAAATGGAAGAAAAACTGAGGGAATCGGTGGAGGAGCGTATTATTCATCTCTTGCGCTTTCAAAGTTCTGTGAGGTTGTAGTTTTGACCAAAATTGGAAAAGACTTTCCGATTGAGTGGCTTGAAGAGCTCGAATCTTATGGAATATCAACAATAGTAATCCCCTCTGAAAAAAGCACAACTTATGAACTCCTCTATCTAGACGAAAACACCAGACAGCTTAAGCTCCTCTCCAAGGCGGATTCATTTGACCTTGATGAGATACCCAAAGAAAAGTTTGACATCGTATTGCTGAACCCGGTTGCAAATGAAATCCCGCCAAAAGCCCTGAACCTCATAAATGCCGAAGGAGTAATTCTAGACGCTCAGGGATTTCTTCGAGAAATTAAAGACAGCAGAGTTGTTCTGAAAGAGATAAATGGAGAATTCTTAAAAAATGCGCAAGTTGTTCATGCAGATGCGTATGAGTTTCAGCACGTAAGAAACTTGAACCCCGATGATGTTGAGGTTCTTTTAATATCAAACAGCGCTGAAAGCGGAGTGGCATATCATAGAGGAAAAAAGTACCTCTATCACCCCCTTAAAATAGACCTAGATGATCCTACAGGTGCGGGAGACGTTTTTCTGGCAAGCTTTGCTTACTTTTATATGGAATGTCCCTTTGTTCAAGCCCTGAAGCGGGCAAATGCCTTTACAGCGACTTTTTTGGAAAGGCGGAGTATTGATTTTCCCCTTAGTGAGGCCTTAGAAAAGGCTAAATTTGTGAAAGTAGAAAAAGTAAATACCGATGAGGAAACGTCAGCACGCTGAGAGATGATGAGAAGGGACTTAACTGAGGTGGTTGTATGGAACGATACATCCTCCTCCTAAAAGCTCCGAGAGGATGCGACATAACCCCAATCAAGGAAGATATAGAAAATCTGATAAAAAGCAAATATCCCGAAGTTAAAGCAGAAATGCATAGATGCATAGGCTTAACCGTGGATCTCATAATACTCTACAAGGGCGGGATAGTGCTGATAAAGAGGCGTAATGAGCCGTATAAGGGACATTGGGCACTTCCTGGAGGATTTGTGGAGTATGGGGAGAAGGTGGAAAATGCTGCCGTAAGGGAAGCAAAGGAAGAAACTGGACTGGATGTTGAGCTTCTAAAGCTTATAGGAGTTTACAGTGATCCAAACAGGGATCCAAGAGGTCACACAGTTACAATAGCCTTCTTGGCCAGGGGAAAAGGGAGAGTAAAGGGGGGAGATGACGCGAGTGAAGCAAGAGTCTTTAAGTTCGAGGAGGTAAAAAACCTTAAGCTTGCCTTTGATCACAAAAAGATTGTAGAAGATGCTCTTCGCGTTCTGGGTGGTTAGAATGATAGAAAAAGTTGAGTTCGGGAGGATAATTATAAACGGAAAGGAATATCAACATGATGTCATCATTTATCCCTCCGGAAAGATTGAGAAACGTAAAAAGTGGATCTCAAAAGAGAAACACGGGACAAGCCACAAACTCGATCCAGAAGAGCTAAGGGAGTACCTAAAAGAAGAGTTCGAAGTTCTTGTTGTTGGGACAGGCATTTATGGAATGCTCTATCTTCTTCCAGAAAGTAAAGAACTGACGGAAGGAAAAGACGTGATTGAGAAGCCCACTCCTGAGGCGGCAAAGGTCTTTAACGAGCTCAAAGAAAAGAAAAAGACATTAGGGATATTTCACATCACCTGCTGAGCCCTCTGAGGAGAAGTGCCAAAGCTAGAGAGATGAAGTTGAAGAACTCCTCAGGCGTTAGGCTCTCATATAGAAGGGGCGCTCAGGCACAAAACCAACAACTTCCTTCACCTTTATAAGGACCCCTCAAAGGATCAATGCCAGCTACAAGCACCTTCCTGGAGGTTGGTTTAACTATGCCAACCAGAATTTTCATTGTAGTTGATTTCCCGCTTCCATTGGGGCCTAAGAGTCCATAGATTTCGCCATTATTAACCCGAAAGCTTATCTCGTTGAGAACGGTTTTCTCCCCGAACTTCTTGATAAGACTCTCCACCACAATCATGCAGCTGCCCCGATTAATTGAGAGCTGTTGGTCTAATAAATCTTTTGAGAGAAATTTATAACCATGAAATGCGAGAATAATAACATGAAAATCTTACTGATCACAGGAATTCTTGCGGAACCACTGGTCAGGAAGCTTGGAAAAGGATGTGATGTGTTCGTATGTCCCGTTAGTGTAGCGGCATTTCTCACCCCGAGGATGATCGTGAACTGTTTAAAAAAAGCCCATATAAAGGACTACGACCTAATATTAATCCCCGGGCTTGTAAGGGGATCCGCTCAGGAGATCGAAGACTCCCTTGGAATCCCCACGTTTAAAGGTCCAAGAAACGCTTACGACATACCTCAGGTTCTTGAGGCGCTCAAAAAAGGGTTTAAGCTAAGCAAAGAAATTCCCGCAGATGACCTTTTTAAGATAGATGCTCTCAAGAAAGTTGAGGACATCAAAAACAGGACAAAAAACAGAAGATATATTGAAAAAGCTCTTAAGAAGCCTTGCAACTTCCTTATAGGCAACTTACCGGTTGGACTTGACTTCCCGCAAAGGATAATAGCCGAAATTGTTGATGCACCAAAGCTCAACTTTGAAGGACTTCTGAATAAAGCCCTCCACTACCTTAAAAGCGGAGCGGATATAGTCGACATAGGAATGGTAAGCGGGGAGGAACATTTAGAATTCGTCGAGACTATCTCAGAGCTTAGAGATGCCCTAAAAGAGCTCGGCCATGATGTACCAATAAGCTTTGACTCCCTGAATCCAAGAGAGATCGAAAAGGCTCTTGATTTTGCAGATCTGTTTTTAAGTGTCGATGAGAGCAATCTGGAAGCCCTAGTAACCGAAAAACCTGTTGTTTTAATCCCAACAAATCAAAAGACAGGTTATTTTCCCACTAGTCCCCAGAAAAGAGTCGAATTCTTGGAGAAGCTTAAAGAAAGAGCAACTTCCCTCGGGTATAAGAGGATTATCCCGGACTTGATTCTTGAACATGTGCCAAATTTGGCCCGTTCGATTTCAGCCTTTCAGCTCTACAGAGAAAGACATGGGGAAGATGTTCTTTTAGCGGGAGTCGGGAACGTTGTGGAGATGATAGATGCAGACAGCATAGGGATTAATGCCCTATTGGCTGGAGTTGCAAGGGAATTAAGCATATCTCTCCTTCTGACTACGGAAGTGAGTCCAAAGTGCAGAGGGAGCGTTAAGGAGCTAAGAAGGGCTTTGGACATGACGTTTTTTGACATCCCTAAGGATCTCGGCTTTGACTTGCTCCTTCTAAAAGAAAAGAAAAGCGAGGATATTACCTACAAAGTGGAATCACCTATCTTAAATGCCAGGGAAAAAAGCGTGAAGCTTGAGGACATTTACTTCAGAATCTTTCTTAAGGACGATAGAATATGGGTAATAGCGCATAAAGGTACTGAACAGCTCTTAGCAATAGTTGGAGAAGAACCTAATGCGATAATTGACACAATTCTGGAGCACTTTGAAATTTCACCCAGACATGCCTTTTACCTCGGTAGGGAACTTGAAAAGGCAAAAACCGCACTCAAACTAAAGAGAAGCTATTTGCAGGAAGGTGAGCTCTTTAAGGACTTCTACTGAAAAAATTTAAAACCTGCTTACCATGATAAGAGAGCTGATGATGAAAGGCCATCCCGAGCCTTATGGCCATGAGGAGTACGGCCAGGGCTGATTAAGGGTTTTCAAAAAGAGGAACCCTTGGTTTCTTAAACTTCTCTTCCAGTTCTGCTCTTTTTGTTCTAATTTCCTCCAAAAGCTCCTTTATTTTTTCACTTTCATGCTTGGTTGAGAGACTTACCAGAATCCCTTCAATAAATCCCAGTATAGAAACGTTTACGAAATCTTCCCCTTTTTTGCTGGAAAGCTCCTTTTGGAGGGCTACAAAGGAATCTACCGCCTTAACAAGATTTTCCTCACCAAGGTCCTTACATAATTGCTTTATCTTTTCAACCTTTTCCATAGGGATCACCTCAGATTTAGTTTAAAGAACCTAACAGCGTTCTCTTGGGTTATTTTTTCAACTTCTTCAATTGACATCTCCTTTAATTTGGCTATCTCCTCAACCGCGACTTTAACATAATATGGCCTGTTCTTCTCGCCCTTAAACGGGCTCATATATGGAGCATCGGTTTCAACGAGAATGCTCTCAATCTCCAGAGCTTTTACGAGTTCCCTAACTCCGGGAATGAAAGTTATCCCTGTGCTTATTCCTATAAAGTGTCCATTCTCAGCAATTTCCTTTGCCGTTTCAACGTCTCCAGTGTAGGAGTGAAAATATCCATAGAGACCTTTCCTTTGAACTGCCTCATAGACCTCTCTTTCCGCATCTCTTGCATGAAGTACAACCGGCCTGCCAAGGTCCACGGCTAAGTTAAGGAAATGGTGAAATATTTCATGCTGGTTTTTTCTTTCTCCCTTTGTCTTGGTATAGTAATAATCAAGTCCAATCTCGCCAATGGCGACGATTTCATCCCTATGATCCAGTATAAACCTCTCCACCGTTTTCACCTTCTCTAAATTGCCTCTCCTTGCCTCGTTTGGAGCAAAGCCCAGGGTTGGAAATATGAAACCAAAGTAGGGTTTTAAAAGCTCCCAGCTCTTCCATACGTGGAATTTCCTGTATTCGGTTATAGAATCAACTATGGCATCCAGGTATTTTTTGCTCTCTTCAACGATGATGGGAATTTCTTTCTTGAATATTTCCACATGAGCGTGAGCGTCTATCATTTCGCTCCCCTCCCATCATAGAGCGAGGAATAGAAAAGTCTTTCTGTTAAAGTTATTGCTCAGAATTTCACTTCATCTCCCAAGCCCTTCTTTTTCCAAACAACCTTCCCATCTTTTCTTAAAACTGCCAGGATTCTGTGGTAAGGGATTTGGGTGTCTTCAATGAAAAAGTAACCGTGGCCAAGGGTTATCAGCTTAACAGGAATTTTCTTGATGTTTCCATATGCTCCCCGATGCTCAATAACTATGTAATAATCCTCTTCCCTCTCCCTTGGATCGTATTTAATTTTGGAGAGAACCTCTTTAACGAAACCTTTCCTCACTAAAATTCCCCCAGAGCCTTTTTGATAGCTTCAAAATTCTCCTTCCAGTTTGCTATGGGCTTTCCATGTCCGGGCAAAGCGATGTAGACATCAAGATGCCTTAGCTTCTTTAAGCTCTCTATTAAGTCCTCAATGCTCCCCGTAGGCAAATCAGTTCTCCCTACTGTGCCTTTAAACAATGTATCCCCCGTAAAAATGATTTTCTCTCCGGGCTCATATAGGCAGAGACTCCCCGCTGTATGACCCGGCGTGTGGATAACTTCAAGTTTTTTGCCTCCTACCTCTATGATATCCCCATCATTAAGCTTTATATCAACCATGTGTGGCATAAACCTTCTCCCATAAGCGTATGAGAGGATAACGTAATCATCTCCCTTCTCAATAGCATCAGCCGTGAGTCTATGAGCCGCAAACTTAACCTCAATGCTTCTTTTCTCCAAAAGCTCCCTAAATTTTCTATTACCCCCAGTATGATCGAAATGTTCGTGGGTATTTAAAATCGTGACTTTTTCAAGGTCATCAAGATACCCTTCCCGCTCAAAAACTTCAAAATATCTGTGCCAGTAGATTCCTGTTCCAGTGTCGATTATTACCCCCTCTTTCCCATCCCGAAATAGGTAGACGTTCGAGTCGTATCCTATTCCCCTGAGCATTATTGTGTTTGGTGGAATTTCTATGGGGATCATTACAATCACCTCAAAAAGGCTCGAGGGGGGACCGCATCTTCATCTCGGGAGAATAACTCCCGTCAGGAGGGATGAATCTCTTCATCGCCT
>CAYNRW010000057.1:0-8173 GCA_964399725.1 uncultured Thermococci archaeon
GCAGTTTCATTTAAAAAGGTTTCTTTATTTGAGTTGAGGTTGCTAAGGATAAGTCGACGGGCAATACTAGAAACCTTATCTTGGTAGCATTGGACTATAATAATGCGAAAATTAAAAAGAAAAACAAAAATCTGGCTCACTTCCGAGCAAGGGCGATAGCCATTTTCCATATCCTCACAACATACTCCGTAGTAGGTGGATAACTCTGAACAACTTCGACGATCTCTGCTTCCTTTTTGAAAACTGGGAAGTCTTCCAGCATTTTTTCGAGTATTTCCTTTTTTGGTGCTTTCCAGATGGTATACGAACCATCAGCGAAGTTATAACTGGCCAAAAACTCTACTCCTTTAGGAAGTTCTGTGCCTTCAACCAAAGTAGATTCAAAGAATCTAGCAGCTTCCTTCATTGCAGCTGTCAGCTCTTCAGGGGCCCACTTATGGGTTATAATATACATCGGCAATTTTTACACCTCCAAAATAACTTCTTAAGATCTCTCATGGTATTAGAGGGGGACATACAAGGGAGAGGGAGAATTGTCCAAGGCTTTCATGATGCCCCAATCAGTTACTTACTCCTCTCTCTAACTGAAGTTTTTCAATTGTAACTAGTGTTCTTGTTATATTTAAAGATTTTCATGATCAGATTAGGATTTAAGTAACATTTAATTTTGCCTAAGACAATAAATCCATCATTAAATCTTTAGAAACTTACACAGTATTATAATATCAAAAACTCTCGAATAGTTCAAGTTTACTATCAAAACTTTTTTATATCCCTTCACTTATCCTCTCAACAAGAGGTGAGAGAATGGCCAAGGAAAAAACAACCCTACCCCCAACCGGTGCAGGTTTAATGAGATTCTTTGATGAGGATACAAGGGCAATAAAAATAAGCCCAAAAGGGGCAATAGCGATAGTTTTGATATTTGTAGCCATTGAGATACTGCTCAACGTGTTTGGTCACCAGATATTCGGCTAAAGGATGGTTTTCTTTAATCCCCTTGCGTTTAATTCTTCGTTCACTATTTTTCTCATGACATCCTCAATGTATCCCTTAACGAGGGTCTCAACGTCTGCTTTTATCTGGTCTATATCATGTCTCAATCCTTCCAAGAGCTTTATGTACTCCTTTGCCATTTCAAGCTGTCCCTCTTGCTTTATAAGCTGTTCTTTTAAGTGTTCAAAGTCCTCTTTGAGAACCTGAAGCCTCTTCACCTCTCTCGTGAGTTCATCAATTTGTTTGATTAGCTTTGAGTTTTCTTCCTTCAGCTCCGCAATAACTTTCTCTTTGTGCTCTAACTCTTTCACCAAGGCATTATATTCCGAGGCTATATGATGGAGTCTCTCTATTTCCCTTATTGGTGGAACTTGGCCATTTCCAAGTATTATGACATCTGGACCAACGCTGACAATGTCAGTAGGCTTGATCTTTATCTTTCTTTCACTTGAGAACATACCAGGCTGGAGTTCACCGCTCTTACTTATGTTCTCCAAAGGCTTGATTTTTAGAATGAAATAAAACTGGTCTTGGTCGACTTCTACATTAATATCCGTCACATAACCGAGTATCTGGCCATCGGTCAATGAAACCACAAATTTATTAACAAGCTGATTTCCCTGTTGGCTCTCCATAGCACCACCTAAGAAAGATTTTTGAAGTTACTCTACTTAAGCCTTTCCAAGATCAAAAGGTGAGAGTCAATGATAATTTTTGTTGGAAGGTCAAATGTTGGGAAAAGCACACTGATATTTAGGCTTACTGGGAAGTACGTTAAAAGGGGTAAGAGGCCAGGGGTAACAAGAAGACCAATAGAGATAGGATGGCGGGGAAAAACGATAGTCGACATGCCAGGTTTTGGATTTATGAGCGGAGTACCAAAGCACGTTCAAGAAAAGATAAAAACGGAGATAGTGCACTTTATAGAAGACAACGCCGATAAAATTGAGCTTGCGGTTCTGGTTATAGATGGAAAAAGTGCTCTTGAAATTATTGAACGATGGGAGAAGAGAGGGGAAATACCTATCGATGTCGAGTTCTTCCAGTTTCTCCAAGAGCTTAACATACCAACTATAGTCGCAGTTAACAAGATGGACAAAGTGAAAAACCTAAATGCAACCATAAATCGCCTTATAGAGAAGTTTGGACTCAACGGAACATGGGAAGACTACAAAGATGTTTTCCTGCCAATTTCAGCAAAATTTGGGACAAATTTGGATCAACTTAGAAAATTAATAGAAGAAAAAATCAGAGTGTCTCGAGAACAACGTGGGTAATTGTTTCTCTAACGCCATCAAGAGATGCTATCTCTTCAAGTATCTCATCAAGTCTTGTTTTATCCGCTTCAACAACGAGGTCTATGTCACCGGTGACTCTATAAACGCGCTTAACTTTGAGCTTTCTGATTGCATCGTAAACTGATTTTCTTTTGGTGGGCTCAATTCTGACAAAAATAAAGACATCCCCTTTCTTTTCTCCTAAGAACTCCAACGCCTTGTCCGTAAGATCTATGAACCCTCTACCCGTTCTTATGTATCCAAGCTCCTTAAGAGTTTTGAGATGATTGCTTAAAGCCTGCCTCGTTATTCCCAATTCCTCCGCTATTTCATCCTGAGTTTTTTCAACGGTATGCACTTCTATAGTTTTTCCCTCTTTGTAGAGCTTTTTAAGCAACTCCACCTGTCTTGATGTAAGTGCAGCTTCGGCGTTCATTTTTACCACCTCATTTCAGTTATCTTTGCAATCACAAACTAATAGGTTTAATACTCTAATAAATCTTTTGGTCTTTGTAAATTGATTCTGCTACTTAGTTCCCCATAAATTCCGGGGTTAACTTTTTAATTGTTTCCTTTTTACTTTCAACCATGAACAAAGCAAAATACACACAGGAAGTCCCAGAGGATAGGAAAGAAGTCCTCAAGGTTATCCAAGAAGCCAAAAAGCCCCTCAAGATCATGATAGTGGGTGGAGTTGATAGTGGAAAAACCACTCTAACGGTGTTTCTGGCCAATGAACTTCTCTCTCAAGGATTTAGGGTGGCAATTGTGGATAGCGATATAGGGCAAAAAGGCATTTTACCGCCCGCTCTTATAAGCCTTGGATTTCCTGAAGGCATTTTCACATCAATGGAAGAGATCAGGCCTATAAAGCATTATTTTGTTGGTACAATAACTCCAAATCAGTTTTTTGGCGAGATGGTAACTGGAGTTAAGCTCCTTGTTAATGAAGCAATTAAAAGAAAAGCCGATGTTGTCATGACCGACACTACCGGCTTAGTTCACGGTTCTGGAGTTGAGCTGAAGAGAATGAAAATAGAGATCGTCAAGCCCGATTTGATACTGGCTTTACAGAGAAAAGATGAGCTCGAGGATATTCTGAAACCCTTTGAAACCAAAACAAAGATTATTAGGCTGGTGATTAGTGAAAATGCAAAACCTCATACAAGGGAGGAAAGAAGAAAGATAAGAAGAGAAAAATGGAAAAAGTACTTTGAAAACTCCAATGAATATCCTCTAGACCTTCGAAAGTTTTACATCAGCGGCACTCTGATGTTCCAAGGAAGAGAGATCAGCGAAGAAGAAAAGAGCATCCTGGAGAACCTCTTTAGATGGCTTGTTTTTCATGGAAGGAAAATTACCAGCAGATACTTTGTTGTAAAAGCCGATATCGGAACTTTCCCAAGAAATTTCGATAAAAACACCATGAAAGCTATAGATCTTGAAAATTTGAGCAATCTTCTTGTTGGTTTTATAGACAAGGATGGTTTTTGCTTGGGACTTGGGCTTCTAAAACTAATAAACTTTAAGGAGCTTAAAGCTCACGTACTGACTCCCCTAACTGAAGCCGAAGTTAACAATGCCGTTGAAATAAGATTTGGGAGAATCAGAGTGAGAGAAGACGGAGAGGAACTTGGACTTTTAAACAGGGACGCCCTTTAGAGAAAGGTTTTTTAACCGCTTGCTCATTTTAATATTAGGTGTGCCTAATGGAACTTAAGGGATTCGTGGAAATTCTAAGGCCAGCGAACTGTGTTGTAGCGGGTTTGGTTGGAATCTTAGGTGCTACTGTGGCGTTAGGAAGTCTTCCCGGTTATGAAAAAAGCTTAATGATTTTCCTTGTGGTATTCCTAGGGTGTAGCTGGGGCAATATTATCAACGATTACTTTGACTATGAGATCGATAAAATTAACCGACCCACTAGGCCACTTCCTAGAGGAGCACTATCAAGAAAAGCCGCTCTTGTTTATGGATTGTGCTTAGCCCTCTTGGGGCTTTTGATAGGATATATGCTCAACCTGTTGGCATTTTTATTTGCCTTTGGGGCCTATCTCCTGATGTATCTCTACGCCTGGAAGTTAAAGCCCACCCCTTTTGTTGGAAATCTTACAGTGGCAACCCTTACAGGAGTTACCCCTCTTTATGGAGCTATTGCAGTAGGCAAGATTGGTCTTGCCGGTTATCTCGCACTTTGTGCATTTTTAGTGAATGTCGCGAGGGAAATATTCAAAGATATAGAGGATGTTGAGGGAGACAGAGCTCATGGAGCCAAAACCCTACCTATTATCTGGGGCGTTGAAAGAGCCTCAAAAATGGGAGTTCTATTTAGTCTCGCTACTATACTTGCTTCATTCTTGCCAGTAAAGGCCGGAATTGGCCTTGGATACCTCCCGATAATAGTGGTAGATGGGATAATTTTATTCTCATCATACGAAATTTTAAAAGATTCATCTCCAATTACCGCTGGGAAAGCCCAAAGAAAGTTAAAGATTGCTATATATTTGGCGGTGTTCAGCTTTTTGTTGGGATCATTAACAAAGGAGGTGTGAGATTATGGAACTTAAAGACCAAATCAAAAACAAGCTATCCGATGAAGAGTTGTGGATGATCATCACTTTCAAAACTCCCTATGGTCCCGGGGAAACTATGGACAGACTTGCCAATATTTTAGAGGAGCTCGGATGGAAAGTTGTGTTTAAAGCCAACTGGTGGACTGCGAATATTCCCTACGGAGTTATTAGAATAGATATTAAGCAAGATGGAAAAGAAAAGATCGTGATCGGAAGGTGGATACTAAGCAACAAGTGCGAGCTTTTAAAAATAGAAAGCATGGATCTAGAGAGAGGCAAAAATGAGTTTTATAGGCTCATAGACGGGATAACCTCAACTCTAATCTACGATCCAGTAATTAGGACAATGAGAGAGCAGTACTGATTTTCCTTTTCAAAATTTAAAAGAAAGGGCTATTCAAGTATCTGGTAGTAGCCGACTTCGGGCTCGAAAATTTCTCCTTCCGCAAGAAGGGCTCTAATTGCTTCTTCGACTGTTTCTGGATCGTAT
This sequence comes from uncultured Thermococci archaeon, assembly GCA_964399725.1. Classification (GTDB taxonomy): domain Archaea; phylum Methanobacteriota_B; class Thermococci; order Thermococcales; family Thermococcaceae; genus Thermococcus_A. The sequence continues at coordinate 5,334 of CAYNRW010000057.1, forward strand.
TTATCTTGGAGTTTTCTCTGGATGAACTTCAATGAAACTGCGGTACCTTTTGATCTGAGTATCTCCAACACAGCTTTCTTAACTTCTTCTAGTTCTTTACTGACTTCTGTTGATTCCTCCTCAAATAATTCCTCCTCAAAAGCAGCCTCTTCGGCTTTTTGCTCCATTATTATGCCGTAAAGCTCATCTATTGTAGTGAGCATGTCTTCACTTATCCCCTTGTTCTTTGCAATTACCTTAGCCTTTGCGGTAATTCCGTAGGTGTTGTATATCTCAAATGCGGTCCTGACTTTTTTAATGTGCTCTACTTTCTCTCTAAGCGCTTCATAGCGGTGAAGTATCCACATGTTGGGATCGACTTTACTAACTCCTTCAACTAGTATCTGCTTATCATCTCTCCACTCTGCTATTTTTCCAATCAATTGAACTATGTCGCCCCTCTTTACCAGGCGAACGAACCTTGTGTCATCTCTAAACCCAAGAACCCATATCACGCCAGTCCCATCATCTACCTGGAACTTTCCGTAGGTTTCATCCTCTGCAATTATGGGCTCTCTAACTACAGTTCCCACTATTTTCGCCCTGTATACCTTTCTTGCATCCTTCGTGATGAGGTAATTTGGCTCAAAATCGCCCTCACTCTTAACGTAAAATCCCTCTAGGATGTCTTTTATGTAAACCCTAGTTGAAGGTAATCTCTTTTTCATTCTAACCACCACACGAGAGCATTTTCAAGCTTGGGTAGGAGTTTCTCCTCAAGTTTTTGAATCTCTTCCAGATACTCCAGATTTACATTGCTGAAATCCTGAACTACCTCTCCATAGATGTGCACCTTCTCATTTCTAATGACCCTGCCAATTACCCTCACCATCTGTCCAATTTTTGGCAAAATGTTCTCCTCACATTCAATTGCAATCACTCCCGTCCCATCATCGAGCCAAAAGATGTAATCTATTTTGTCAACTTTAACAACCTTGCCGACTAATGAAACCCTAACGTCTTCTGGAGTTATCTCAGCAATTTTCTTTTCAACTGCGGGCCTTCTTCTCCTAATTTGAGGAACATCTTCCATCTCACTCTACCTCCTTCAAGAGTTCTCTCCTGACTCTTTCGATTTCTCTTTCGTAATCAACCTCATCCCATGAAGATGCCTTCAATATAAGGCCCAAGAATCTGTCCTCAAAGACGTTCCCCCTGACTATTATTTCCTTTCCAAGAACATGATAGAACTCTTCCTCTGCCAGCTTTCTTCCGGCTTCTCTTATGGTCAATCCAGTATTCATGAGCTCTTTAAGCTTCTCGCTGATATCTTCTGGCTCAGCCCCAAGGATTTCCACTACATCATCTCCAAAGAGGGTAACCCTTATGTAGCCCGTTGAGTCATCGAGACCAAAGTCCAGTATAGTGGCTTTAATTGGCTTGACTTCACCGTGCTCTATACACACCCAACTCTTGGTTGATTGGTCATAGTCAACTTTTCTCCTGCACTGGGGGCATGCATCGTATGCTATAACCCTGTAAAGCTTTGCTATTGTGCCCCTAACTTCGACAAACTTTTCCCCGCCCATTAAGTCTTCTATGCTCTTTCTTGTGTAGTCATAACTTCTGACTTCCTCAATTGATGGGATTTCCTTGACCCTCGGGTCTTCAGGGTTTATTATCACCCTACTCCTAAAGTTAACATGAAGCTCTGGAAGTCCTCTAAGACTTTCTCTCACATCTGCGTTTATAATCTTGAGCACTGTACCAGGCTGAATCTCATTATAGTACTTCGCAATCTCGGAATCCCACAAAACAACTCTTGCTCTTCCAGTGTTGTCGTAAACTAAAAGAGCAGCAACTCTACCCGTTGAGCCGTCTTTCTTAGTATACTCTCTAACGGGATACTTGCGCAAAACTCTACCAACCACGTTTATGTTCCTCATTCCGGGAACCAAATCCGATATATGAATTAGAGCAGGCTCCTCCTCCTTGGTTTCTACTCCAAGTTGCTCTGCCAAGAGAAGCGCAGCCGCATGTTCGGATATTTCATTAGTCTGAGCTATCTCTTTGATTTTACGCTCTATCTCCTTTAGACTCATCCCCGTTTTTTTCCTTATCCTATCCACAATTTCCTCTTTCGTTATAACCGGCATATACACTCACCTGAATAGTAATTCGCAGAGCAGGTATTTAAAGTTTTTGAATCTTCAATAGACCCTTAAAATTTCTTCATAATGCAGAAAAAGAAAAACGAGGGGTATAAGAAATTACTACTCGACGTTTTTCTCTTCTTGTTGCTTCTCTATTTTTGCTATTAAGTCAGCATACTCGGCATGAACAACTTTTTTGAACGCCTCTTTAATTATCACAGGATCGTTCTCTGGGAAGCCATAAAGCTCTGCAAACTTCTGTGTTGTTCCGAGAATCTTAGTTCTCTCATAGGGTTCCGCGTAAATGAGACCCATCCCCAACAGGCGCTTTATGTGCTCGTAGGCTTGGTTTCCCCTTAGCTTTACCAGTTTGCTCTGTTCTATTGGCTGAAGGTATGCTATCAAGGCAAGGGTCTTGAGTTCCCCGGTTCTTAAGTCCGGTCTCGGCATTAAATGGACAACCCTCTGGGAATACTCTTGCTTAACCTGCATCACATATTTATCTCCAAGAACTCGAACAACTTCTATAGCACTCTGTCTTTCAGCATACTCAGCCGCTATAAGCTCAATAAGCTTTTCAAGGTAATCAAGAGATTTTATACCCAAAGCCCTCGACAGCTCTTTAAGGCTCAAAGGCCTCCCGGCTACAAATAAAGCCGCTTCAACTAAAGCCTTGTCTTCAATTAATCCCATAATCTTCACCCGAAG
>CAYNRW010000058.1:0-7770 GCA_964399725.1 uncultured Thermococci archaeon
ACCCTGTGGATTTACACTCTCGTGAGACTCCATTACGTGGCAGTGGAGAGACTTGACAATTTTAGCAGTTTATATTCACGTTAGTGGCTTTGTTCTTGAAACTTCTATTTTTTGATGGAAGATTTTAGTATGAGTGTCTTGTATTTTGAAAAAGTGAATGAGTTTTCTCTGAAGGCACTTTTGGGAATGGCAATAAAAGCTGAGATTGGTGCAAGGGAGTTTTATGAAAGCATGGCTGTAAATGTTGATGTAGAAACGCTAAGGGAAAATTGAAGTTTCTTGCCGGAGAAGGAACGACCATATGTGGTATTTTTCATGTGAATACCTTCCTTTTTCTTCTTTTGCCACTATCGAAATCTTAATAACTCTGTTTTCTTATTTTTATGTTACTTAAGGAAAGGGCTTAATAGTTAGGAAAACCTAAGTGATGTGGGGGTGTGAAAAATGACTGAAAAGTTTGACAAGATATATGACTACTACGTGGACAAGGGCTACGAGCCCAGCAAAAAGAGGGATATAATAGCCGTTTTTAGAGTAACTCCTGCCGAAGGGTATACGATTGAGCAGGTTGCCGGAGGAGTTGCCGCGGAAAGCTCAACTGGAACTTGGACCACCCTTTATTCATGGTACGAAGAGGAAAGATGGGCGGACCTTTCGGCTAAAGCTTACGACTTCCACGACATGGGCGACGGCAGCTGGATTGTGAAGATAGCATATCCTTTCCACGCCTTTGAAGAGAGCAACCTGCCGGGACTTCTTGCCAGCATAGCCGGAAACGTCTTTGGGATGAAGCGTGTCAAGGGGCTTAGGCTTGAGGACCTCTACTTCCCCGAAAAGCTCATCAGGGAGTTCAATGGTCCTGCTTTTGGTATAGAAGGAGTAAGAAAGATGCTTGAAATCAAAGACAGGCCGATCTATGGCGTCGTTCCCAAGCCAAAAGTCGGTTATTCGCCGGAGGAGTTCGAGAAGCTTGCTTACGATCTCCTTACTGCCGGGGCGGACTACATTAAGGACGACGAGAACATGACGAGCCCGTGGTACAATCGCTTTGAAGAAAGAGCCGAAATAATGGCAAGGATAATTGAAAAAGTGGAGAGCGAAACGGGAGAAAAGAAGACCTGGTTTGCTAACATAACTGCAGATATAAGGGACATGGAAACGAGGCTGGAAATCCTGGCTGACCTTGGATTAAAGCACGCGATGGTTGACGTCGTTATAACAGGCTGGAGCGCTCTGGAGTACATAAGGGATTTGGCTGAGGACTATGGTTTGGCCATACACGGACACAGGGCAATGCACGCTGCCTTCACGAGGAACCCCAACCATGGAATCTCAATGTTCGTTTTGGCGAAGCTTTACAGGTTAATAGGTATTGACCAGCTCCACGTAGGAACCGCGGGAGCAGGCAAGCTCGAGGGCGGAAAATGGGACGTTATTCAGAACGCCAGAATTCTAAGGGAGAACCACTACAAGCCTGATGAGAATGATGTCTTCCACCTTGAGCAGAAGTTCTATCACATAAAGCCTGCCTTCCCGACCAGTTCCGGTGGATTGCATCCGGGCAACTTGCCTATGGTTATAGAGGCTCTTGGGCCCAACATTGTCCTCCAGCTCGGCGGCGGAACCCTTGGACACCCGGATGGACCGGCTGCCGGAGCAAAAGCCGTCAGGCAGGCAATAGATGCCACAATGCAAGGAATCTCCTTGGATGAGTACGCAAAAACTCACAAGGAGCTTGCGAGAGCCTTAGAGAAGTGGGGACACATTACCCCGGTTTGATTTCTCCCACAACTTTTATATACTCCGCTTAATATTTTTGTTAGGGTGCCCTAATTATGATGGAGAACTTTGTAACATCTCTTAGCGAGTATCTTCTCGCCCTCTCCGGCGGGAGCATCATGGTGGTTGCCTTTTATGCCGGCCTTTTTGTGGCTTTGATGACTACCCTCGGCTCTCTGCTTGCGATATTCTCCAATAAAATGCCCAGCTGGGGTGTGGACTTCAGCTTATCCTTTGCCGCGGGAGTCATGATTGTTGCGAGCTTTACGAGCCTTATACTCCCGGGAATCAACCACTCGGGGCATTTTTCACCAGTGGGAATTGGGATTCTGCTTGGGATAGTCCTTATATATCTCATAGACAGCTTTGTGCCCCACGAGCATCTGGTTAAGGGTTATGAAGGACCGGAAGAGCTAAAGGATAAGCTTAGAGTTGTCTGGTTGATAGTTCTGGCGGTCATAATACACAACCTCCCCGAAGGCTTGGCGGTTGGGACTTCTATAGTGTTTGACCTCAAAACGGGTCTTGTGACGGCGATAGCCATAGGAATACAGGACTTCCCCGAAGGAACCGTTGTTTCATTGCCGCTAGCAACGATTCAAAAGAAGAAACTTCGCCCCATACTTATGGGCGCTTTAAGCGGAGTCGCGGAGTGGGTTATGGTTCTTGTGGGTGCGTTCTTCTTCTCCGTATTTCATGGCTTACTGCCCTACGGCCTTGGACTGGCTGGAGGTGCCATGCTCTACGTGACCGTGAAGGAGATGATTCCTGAGATATACAGACACGAGAAGAACGAGCTCATTGTAACTGCGGGCTTCTTCCTAGGTTTTTATGTAATGCTTTTCCTCGACTCAATGCTCGGATAGCAAAGAGAAGGAAAAAGTCACAGTTTAACCTTTATTCCTGTCTCTTCCTCGACCTCCTCAAAGCCCTCCTTCATGTACTTCGCAAGCTCCCCATCAACCTCAAGGAGTGCCGCGAGGAACTCGCCGAAGTGCTCCTTCTCCTCGTTAGCTACGTCTAAGAATATGTGTTTTATCCTCTCGTCCTCAATGTGCTCGGCCAGCTGCTCGTAGAAGCTTATGGCATCGAGTTCAGCTTCAATTGCCCAGCGTAGGGCTTGGGCAATTTCCCTCCGTGAGAGAGGTCTATTCTTCGGAATCTCAAATGGGTATTTGGCCAGCATGTTATTCACCTCCACCAGCTCAATCAACCTCAAGGGTGAAGTTCCGATAATCCATCATATCTTCATTACTGAATTATATTAAGTCCTTAAAAGCTTATAGTGGGCTTTTTCTGTGTTCGACGCTCCTCAAAGATTTTCTTAATTGTCTTATCTTCTGCTTCCTCTGCTGCTTTCTCATAAAAACCTCCATGTGGACCTTTCTTGTTGCATTCTCAATTCTACAGCTTTGACTTCGCTGAGTTCTCCCTCGTATTTTGGAGTAAGCTTTTCTAAAAGCTCTTATTGATCTGCGGCATTTTTGGTTTTTGGAGGAGATTCTCTATAAACTTCTTCTCAAAACGTCCCAGTGCTCTGCCTCTTCTCCAGCCAAAAAGAGGAACATCCTTTTTGCCCTTTTAGCTATCTCGATGTAAACCTTAAGCTCTGCTTTTTTCAATTTCTAGGGCTAAGGTGAGTGCCTCAACTGACATCCTTCGCGCCTTATAAAGATGAAAAAGGCTAGATTCGACAAAAAAGAAGTTGAGGAGACAATTAAAAAGCTCAAAAAGGAAGGAAAAGTAACATCGCCGAGGAGGTGCTACTATGCCCCCACGGAGTGATTTCCATTTACTTTATTAACCTTCAAGTTTTTACACTTTTGGTGGGCGAAGATGGAGGAGATGCTGAAATTAGCGAGTCAATTTTACGAGGACGAATACAAGGATTCCGTTCTCTATGCATCCTTGAGTAGAGATGAAAAAGACCCCAAGCTGAGAGATGAATTTTTAAGGCTGTCTCATATTGAATTCAATCACGCAAAGTTCTGGCACGACTTTCTGGCCAAGAGGGGCAAAAAACCGAAAAAAGTAAAAATAGGCAGACTGGGCTTCTTTTTTGTGAAAGTGCTTAGGAAGCTTTTAGGGCCGGGAACTATTGTTTCTTTGCTTGAGATGGGGGAAAACTCGGCAATTCAGAAGTATTTTAACTTTCTAACAAAATACAAGCTTAGCGATGAAGAAAGAGAAGTGATTTCGAAGATAATTCTGGATGAGCTTGAACATGAGCGCTTTTTCTACGAAAGCAAGAAACGCTTCCACGTGGAGAACATAAGGGATTTTGTCCTTGGGATGAACGATGGTCTTGTAGAGCTTTTGGGAGCTGTTACTGGACTTTCGGCAGTTTACGTTCATAATCCAAAGATAGTGGGGATTAGTGGGTTAATAGTTGGAGTAGCAGGGGCACTTTCTATGGGAATAGGTGCTTTTATCTCGGTTAGATCTCAAAGACAGGTAAACGAGAGTGTAAAACAGAGAATGGAAGTGCTTTTTAGAGTCTCTCCAGAGAGGGCAAAGAAAGAGCTCGTTGAGAGGCTCTTAGAAAGCAGTATGCCGGAGGATGTTGCAAGAGAGGTTGCAGAAAAGCTCTCTTCTAATGAGAACGCAATGATAAGTCTTCTTGTGCAAGAAGGAGAAGAGAATGAACTTCGTTCGGCTCTCTATACTGGTCTGGCTTATTTAACAGGAATAGCCTTTCCAGTATTACCGTATTTCATTGCCCCCTCTTCGCTGTTGGCTTTGCCTTTCTCGATCCTTCTAGCTGGCACTGCTTTGGGCATAGTTGCGAGTGTTATCTCGATACTTTCAGGGATCTCAATAAGAAAGAAGGTCTTTGAGATGATATCCACTGGGCTGGGGGCGGCTTTCCTAAGCTATCTCTTTGGAAGATTAATGGAGAGCCTTTTCCATATTTCCACACTTTGATAACTTTTTTGGATTTTTCGTTTTTCATCCTAATTGGGTTCTTTCTAGTGACATCGCAAACTTTATAAATTGGCGTTAGCTTTAGTGTTATTGACGGGGGCGTGGTGTAGCCTGGTCCATCATCGCGGGCTCCAGAGGTGTGAAGACGAGCGGGTTTGCTGATTTGGGGATGAGCCTTTGGAGCTCTGACCCGGAGAAACCCGCGGACCGGGGTTCAAATCCCCGCGCCCCCACCAATCTGTTTTGGTAGAATTAGGGTTTTCAAAAATAAAGAGTGATTCTGCAGGCTCATTTCTTGCTACTTCATCATAAAAATCAGAAAGGAGAACGTTAATCATTGCCCGCTTTAAGGTTCTTCTTTCACAGTAACAAACGAAACCATGGTTACGGTTTGTCCAACGCCCTTTATCTCTCTAAGCTTGTCAATTACAACTTTTCCAATGTCCTCAGCCGAGGGAGCCCTAACCTTTATCAGGAGATCCCATTCCCCTGCAATTATGTGAACCTCGTAAACTTCTTCAATCTGAGCAATCCTTTTAGCAACCTCCCTCTGTGTAAGTCCTGAATCGGGATCATACCTAGCAAGAATAAACGCTGTAGTTCCCAAATTGAGCTTTTTGTAGTTGGGTTTGATTGTGAATTTCTCTATGATACCCTCGTTTACGAGCTTCTTTATCCTGTAATGGACAGTCGTCCTTGGAATGCCCAGCTTTTTACTCAAGCTGGCTATGTTTTCTCTTGAGTTCTCCTTGAGCTCTTTTAGCAGTTTTAAATCAATTGTATCCAACACCTCACTCATGCAAATCCCCCATAATTGTCAAATTTTCAATAAAATATCGGTCTTTATTGTCATTCAATCCTTTTTAAGATTTTCTTTTAACCATCGTGTGAACTCTTTTAGGGCAAGTCCTCTGTGGGAAATTTTGTTTTTTTCCTCTATTTCCATTTCGGCGAATGTTTTATTGTAGCCCTCTGGCATGAATATTGGATCAAATCCAAAGCCCTTACTGCCGCGTTTCTCGTTAATTATTTTCCCATGCACAACCCCCGTAAATACGTGAAGCTCTCCGTCGTAATATCCTATTACGCTTTTGAAATATGCCCTCCTATCATTGATTCCCTCCATGAGCTTGAGAATACCTTCGTTTCCTAGGGTTTTGTAAACATAAGCGGAATAAACCCCTGGAAAGCCCTTTAAGCTCTCAATAAAAAGACCGGAATCATCTATAAAAAAGGGCTCGTCTATATGCTCCTTTAACCAGCTTACTCCAAAAGCCACGACATCTTCCAGAGTGTTTGCCTGTATTTCGGGGTATTTTATGTTTTTTTGCACAATTTCCACACCCAAGGGAGAGAGATACTTCTTAATCTCTTCGACTTTTCCCTTGTTAGAAGTTACGAACACTAACCGCATTGTTTTCACCTAAACGAATAAAAATGCAAAGATTAAAAAGTTAATCTATAGTGTAGCCAATTTTTTCAACAAGTTCTCTTCTCTCTTTCTTCTGTTCGGCAGTTTCGATTCTAGTTGCAGCTTTTCCATCCACTATTCCTAAGACAGAGCGTCCAAGTTCTGTTTCGGCCACTATGACTTGCAAGGGGTTTTCACTTGCTCCATAGATCATGGCAACCGCTGGGTGGTTTTTGATTGTATTGAGCACGTTTATTGGGAAGGCATCTTTCATGAGTATAACAAACACATGGCCTCCCCCAATTTTCAAAGCATTTTTTGCAGCTAATTCTTCGAGTTCTTTATCGTTTCCTGTGTATCTTGTTAGTTGCGGCTTTGCTTCGTTCATGGCAATCCCAAACTTTATTCCAGGAACTGCCGTGAGAAGGGCTCTAGCTAAGTCATCGACCGTGAAGATTGAGAAGTTCCCCTGACCAATGATGCATTCTACCCCCTCGGGCTTTTCTATCTCTACAACCTCTATTTTGACCATTTCCATCACCCGCTATTACTTAATTTTCCATGACATAAAACTTTTTTGGACATTATGTCCTAGGGGGTGATCTAGAGGACAGTACTCCAGCCCCATTATGTCGCCAGAAGCATAATATTCCAGTGCCCTACAATCGTGACATGTAGAGTTAAATGGGCAGAGTTTGCAACCCTCTATTTCTTTCTTCTCTAATTTCCAGAATCTTTTCAATCTGCGTTTCCGAAGTATCTGCTTTAGGCTTAACTCTTTGGCGTTCCCTATTATAAAATTCCGCAAAAGAGGACAAGGAAGAGCGAAGCCTTCCCTTGTTATAGCCAGAGTGCCGCTTAGACATGGATGAAAATTGTTATGAATTTTAAATGTTCTCTTAGCTTCCATTAGATCAAAATCTACTTTTTTCAGTGAACCGGGAAAGAGTACATCGATGTAAACTTCGAAAGGAAGTGGGAGATCCTTAATACTTCCAATTTCATTCCCTTTAATCATAAGAAGCACAGCATGGGCATCTTCAATGTTTTGAAGCTTTTTTATATTTTCACTGGAATACCTGACTTCCACAATGGGTTTTACATTGGAAGGAAGATCCGCTCTCTCGAAATCCTCGAGTCTCACGACGGGGTAAACATTTTCAATCGGAAGTGTCGCGGAGAAGCGGGAAAGCTCTTCTAAGAGAGATAGATCGTCGTAGTTTGTTAGATAGAGATCTTCACCAGAAATTAGTGAGAACTCTCTTATTATCTCTTTTATACGCCTGGGTTCCATAGGGGCATCTCGAAGAATAAATCTGTTGTTACCAATGCACCCTATTGATCTTGGTATCCCTTCCACCTCTGAAAACTCTCCTTTTCCGGACCCCAGCTGCATTATGAGTCTTTCAAGCTTTCCGGTGTGTTCCTTCTTTACCCATGGCGGTTTGGCAAAAGTAACGATGTGTTGACCCATATTAAAAGCCCTATCGTTACTATTTGCCTCCATCTAACCACCACTATCTACACGATAAGAAGGCTTATTAGTTTTACTATTATTTATAGTGACTCAAATTACAGCAAATAATGGTTAAAAAGAGACCCTAATGTACCTTTTTGTCTGGTATTGCTTTTTCTCCTTCAATCCAGAATTCGCC
>CAYNRW010000059.1:0-7590 GCA_964399725.1 uncultured Thermococci archaeon
TGGAGTTCCTTCTCATTTTTCTCCAAATCCGTTGCTAGCATCCTTATCCTTTCTACCCCCCTAATCTCCTTTATATACTCCGCCACACTCTTTGGCACCAAGTCTTCCCACGGTTCTCCTTCAATCATTCGTCTTCTTATTTCCGTGGCAGAGAGAATATCTTTTCTGAACATCGGTTGAACTACAACTTTATACCCTCTCTCTTTGAAGAGCTGTGCAACCAGTGAATTCCCTGTGAAAACTATATCAAACTTTGGAACCATGGCTTCAACATAAGGAGCCCAGATGGAATTGAAGTTGATATCTGGCAAGGCGACGAGGAAATATTTCCCCCTCGGAATTCCCTTTTCGTCCAGAGCTCTTATGAGCATCTCCATTCTTTCACTTGCTGTAAAGGGGTTTTTTAAAGTATGGCTAACTTGAGCACTTCCTATGCCTATTATAACCTCATCGACATGTTCAAAAACGTATTCAAGGGCTTTTAAATGTCCGTTATGCACTGGCTGAAACCTACCAACGAAAAGACCTCTCATTCTTTATCCCTCCCCATAGAGCAGTTTTACTTTCACTTCATCCCCGACTTTCAGTCCTAGAACATCTGCAGCTGAACCCTGATTAACCGCTATCTCAAGGTAATCATGACTTCCAGGAAGAGATAGAAGCTCTCCAGGTTTTACCTTGCCGTAGGTGTCTATGTATGGAATTTTTCTTCCCAAAATCTCAACGTATTTTGGTCGTTCATACTTTTCAAGGTTTAAAATAACATTCCCAAAGTCATCTATATAAATAACCCTCAGCAACCAAGAATCTTCCAGTTTCTTGGGTTTCAAATCAAGTTTGATGATCTCTCCCAAGTCAATCTCCTTTCCAAGCTTTGATGGTTCATATCCAAGGCTAAGCAATGCCCCAGCAGGACCAAAGACATCCCTTCCATGAAAAGTTGAGCTTATCTTCCTCCCAATGATTGTTTCCATTTTTCTGAGGTCTATTTCATATGCGGCTTTTGGTTTTATCCACTTAAGGGGAAGCGTCGCTAAACCGTTATCAGGTAGCACTAAGAATTGTGTGCCCTCAATTATGATTGCTCTCCTTTCAGTCCCTACTCCCGGATCAATAACTCCCACATGGATGGTATTTGGAGGAAAATATTTTACGACCTGCTCCATAACAAAGGAGCCTTCGATAATGCTGTGCCTTGTTATTGAGTGACTCACATCCACTATCTTCGCTTCCGGATTTATTGCCAAAATAGCGCCCTTCATTTCTCCAACATAAGGTCCTCTGATGCCAAAATCTGTGGTCAAAGTTATCACTGACACCACCTAAAAATTATTAAGGCCTACCTTTAAAAGAACTTTGGGGAAAAGCATGAGACATTCAAAGCTCATTCCAATTGTACTCGTCCTCTTGATATTCTCTTCTGGATGTTTAGTTAAGGAACCAGCGAAAGTTGAGATTAATGCGGACAAGACTGCCGTTAAGGAGGGGGGTATTTTCCATGTAATAGTTAAGATTAACAACACAGGGAAAGTCGCAATAACAGGAGTTAACTTGTATCTCAACAACCCGGAGTTTAAGATACTTCAAACTCCCTCTTTACATGCGCCTCTCAAAGTTGGCAAAGCAACTGAGCTTATATGGATAATCCAAGCTCCGTCAAAACCAGGGAGATATATGATCAAAGCATCCGTAGAGGTTGTGGATGAACTTCAAAGGACATGGGGGGGATTCTACAAGGAGCTGATAATAAATGTTGTGGAAAAAGAAAGTGAAATACCTTTATTTGGGGTGTTAAGTACAAGTGTCACTTCTCCGGAGAAAGTAGAAGGAGGGAACGAATTTAGAGTAGAGGTGACGTTGAAAAACACAGGGAATGCTCCTATAACACTTAGGGGAGTCTCATTGAATCTCTTGGAAGGTATGGAACTCGTCAAAGAGCCAGATGTTCCAACAAACATTCTCCCTAGAGAGGAACATGCTCTGATTTATGTTATTAAGGCTCCTTACAAGCCAGAAGAGGGTTACATAACGATCTCCGTGCTCTACAGCGAGGATGGAGAAGAGAAAAGAGAGCTTAAAAACAGGTTCATTAAAATACTTTGGAGACCGTGGAACTATGATAATGAAACTTTAAGACTAGCATATGGGAATGAATATTACTGGATCAGCCTCCCATATCTTGTTGATGGATTTTGGAAAGAGAGATTTAACTCCACATCCAGGATAAATAAGGAGCTATTAAAGAACGAATCAATCTTGCTTGTGAAAAATGCCACTTCAGAGGTCGAAGCCGCAAAAGCAGTTTATAATATGATCAAAAGCAGATACTCCTTTGGGGACATTACAACTACCACAAATCCATCAAATATACTTCCTCAAAATAAGATAAGCTATGAAGAGGGTACACTTCTCTTTACAGGGATTTTGAGGTCTTTAAATATCCCAGCTAGGATTGTGACACTTTATAATGGAACCGATTGCACGGAGAATGCAATTTCTGAATTCTATTCTGCCGGAAAATGGTATGTCGTGGACTTTAAAAGAGGGTTCTTTGGCTCAAGAGAGGAGTATATAGCAACCCCATATTTCCCGAGGATTTATCAAATGATAACGAATGGATTCTACAATCTCGTTGCCCAAGCACCGGAAGAGGAGGAGGGGCATGAGCATGTGGATGTAAGTCCAGAATACCTAGCCAATATAGAGGATTCCTTAAAAGAAGTTGTGTCAGAAAGACTTAACCCTACTGTAAGACCAAAATTATCTGTAGTGCTGATCAATATGAACCAAAACGAACGCATATTTACCCTTTTCCTATTCGCTTCCGCTCCTGAAAGAGAGCTAAACCTTGTATTTCAGAAGGCTAATCCAAGGAATCTTGCAAAAAACGTCGATGCCTTATACGAGTTTTATAAAGACAGACCATGGCCAGAAAGCTTTGGAGAATACTGGGATATCCTAATGGAGGTGTACAAATGATAGTGGTACTTAGACTGGGACACAGGCCGGAGAGAGATAAAAGGATCACAACCCATGTAGCCTTAACTGCAAGGGCTTTTGGAGCAGATAAAATCATTATAGCGGCTGAAAAGGACGAACATGTATATGAGAGTGTTACAGATGTCGTAAACCGTTGGGGAGGGCCTTTTGAGATTGAGTTCAATCCACATTGGAGGCAGATTTTGAAGGAGTGGAAAGGAAAGATAGTCCACTTAACCATGTACGGAATACATATCGACGAGGCTGTCCCAAAAATAAGGAAAGCATTAAAAAAAGATGATATTCTAGTCGTTGTCGGAGCCGAGAAAGTCCCTAGAGAAGTTTATGAAGTAGCTCACTACAATGTGGCCATTGGAAATCAGCCACACAGCGAAGTTGCAGCATTGGCGGTATTTTTAGACAGACTCCTTGAAGGAAAAGGGTTAAAAAAGGAATTCAAGAATGCAAAGATTAAGATAATCCCCCAGGAGAAAGGAAAAAAGGTAGTATCCTTGGAGGAGCAGAGAGATGTTGAATAAATACCGACCAAACGTCAAAAGGTACTTAGAATTCCTTGCGAAACCCTTAGTCAGACTTGGCATTACTCCAAATCAGCTTACATTTCTCGGACTGTTGATGTCTCTTTTGGGAGCATATTTCTTTGCCCAAGGCTCCCAGAGAATTGCCGCCTTAATACTGCTCTTTGGATCACTCATAGATGCCCTTGATGGAACTTTAGCAAGGCTTACAGAAAAAACTTCCCGATTTGGGGCTTTCTTGGACTCAACCTTCGATAGAATAAGCGATGGTGCAATATTTTTCGGAATCGCATACGGTAACTTAGCAAAATGGGAAATTGCAGTAATTGCACTTGTAGGCTCTTATCTGGTTAGTTACGAACGATGTAGGGCAGAACTCGCGGGTAGTGGTACCTTAGCAATTGGGATAGCTGAAAGGGCAGAAAGACTCCTCATAATAATTATAACAGCAATTTTCAATAGAGTTGATATAGGCGTTTACGTGGTGGCGATTTTAGCGTGGATAACGGCGTTTCAAAGATTATGGGAGGCCAGAAAAAGATTAAGCTAAACGGATAATGAAAATTTCGCTAGTGGAGTTATGAAGATCCCTGCCGTTACTGACCGTTTAGCTCTTCAATTATTACCAGTACCTCTCTTAGGTCGCTTATAACAAATTCACATTCTCTCCACAGCTCTTTTTTATTTCCCTTCTTGTCCAGCAGAACGCTAGTCATGTCAACCTGTCTAGGACCAACGCAGTCTTTAAGGGGATTGTCTCCAATGTATATCGCTTCTCCCCCTTTAACCTTTGCCTTTTCCAAGGCCAATTCAAATATTCGTGGATGGGGCTTGTAAAAACCCGCTTCTTCACTTGTTGTTATGCTGTCAAAGAGTTCAAGAATACCAAGGGCTTCAAGCTGGGCTTTGAGGTAATCATTGTCGGAATCGGTGATAAGCCCCACATGATAGCCCTTGGCCTTTAAGGCTTTAAGAGTTTCAACGGCTTCATCGTAGAGTTTTCCATACTCTTGATGCATTTTGAGGTGAATTTCCCAGAACTTTGAGGAGAGTTCAAAATTGTATTTTTTAGCAATTTCTTGCATAATTTCTTCTTCGAGAAGTCTAATTGGCTTGTATGGTTTTCCTGCAAATTCTTTAAATTTCTTGCTTGTGAGGGTTTCGTATTCTTCCCATACCTTTATTGGGTCAACTTTTTCTGCCTTAACATCTCTTAGGACTTCTTTTATTATGTTCTGATGGGTGATATCCTCATACTCCTTGCTGAGCAATGTACCAACGAAATCAAAAAATACTGCCTTTATCATTGACTATCACCGATACAAAAATGGTCTCTTAGCTTAAAAATTCTTTGTTGTGGATATATTAAATATCTAACAAGCATGAAATATAATTGAAGAAAAGACAATTAACTGAAATTATTGTTGCCTGATTTTGCCATTTAAACATAAAATTTTGGAAAATGTATTTATAGGAAAAGCAGAATGAGTCGCAAGGAGGTGATTGCACTCGAAGTTGTATTGTTAATATGGGGGGTTAGAGACGAGGTATTGAGGAAGCTTCCGATAAAAGGCTACTGGCTATATGGCGAATACGACTTCATAGCAGTCTTAAGCTTTGAGAACAACGAAAAGCTGGAAGAATTTAAGCGAGAGTTGTATCATCTAATAGGAAGCGAGAAATTCAAGATATATCCCGTCAAATATTCAGCAAGAAACTCTCTCCACTCTTAAAACTGAGCGTCACAATTTTGGCTCCATAATTCCCATCTTCTTAAGTTCTTCATAAGCTTTCCTTAGAACTTCCCTGATTTTATACCTCTTGTTGAGCCCTCCAAGTTTGTAAGCTGCTTTTCTGAGGCTGCCTGACTGCAAGAAGAGCTTTAATAGCGCAACTTCCTCAAAACTTAGATCTTTTAAGTGTTTCAATGCGAGCTCCGCTATCTCAACTGGATTATTGCCCTCATAAGGGAAGTCAGCTGATAGTATGGGCTTATCCAGCAGCTTGGTGAATTCAAACTCAACTACTGTCACTTCCGTATCGGATTTTATATTTTTGTAGTGTTCTTTAAGGGCGTCTAAAAGCTCTTCTTTGTTCTTAAATCCATCCATAATGGCGTCTTCCTCGGTAAGCTCAGAAACTCTTTTTTTCTCGACTTTCCTTATTTTTGCCTTTCCAATGACATAACCCCCGGAGTGTATAAGAACTTCATCTCCGGGTTTTAGGTTGACTTTGCCTACCCTTATCGTGGCTCTTTTCTTCCCGCTAAGGAGCAGATCCTTGTATTTCCCATCGAACTTCAGGTTTCGCATTTTATTCCCTCCTTGGTTTTAGAAGGCGGAATTTTATTGCAATAACCCCATAGCGGTTTTCTTTCCATTTTGGATACATGTTGTGGAATCTCTTTACGGCCTGTTCAAAGCTTGGCTTATCTGGGAAAATTTTTTCTATGGGTTCCTCTCTCAAAACCTGCCTGAAAGTTTCGTATTTTTTGACTGAAACTACCTCAGCGGGGACTTCATTGTTGAATAGTATTTTATCTTTGGCTTTAATGCCTTTCAGCTGAGGGTAGGCTACCCTAACCTCTATTTTTTTCTCTCCGCTTTTTATCATTTCAAGGTATTCTTCCCTTACATATAGTCTGTACACTTTCATTGTGCCCTTAGTTAGTGGAGTAAATGCCTTAAAAAGATTGCACAAAATGAAAAGATTTAAATCATTTGAAGGCCAAGTATATGTGGTGTGATAAAATGCGAAGAGCTCAAAGTGCACTGGAGTACTTGTTTATATTGGCCGCTGTTCTGATACTGGTTATGGTAACCATAAGAGTTGTTTTCAGCAGTGTTCAAGCATTGAACTCAGCAGTAACTGAATACATTGACACCGTAAAGGATAAGATTCTCGAGACACTGTGAGGTGGTCTAATGGAGCTCTTTTTAATAGGCCTTGGGGTTATAATGGGTATTCTAACTTCTTACACTGACATTAAAACTGGATTTGTAGATGATAAGCATGTGTTTCCAATTGCTGGAATTGGCATTTTATATTACCTCTATTATGGAATTATCATAAAACATGACCTTTTCTATGCCTTTTCGGGCTTAATAGGGTTAGGAGTTGGATTTTTATTGGGTTACCTGCTCTATCTCATGGGTGGCTGGGCAAGTGGAGATGTTGTAATCCTAATGGGCTATTCGGCTCTTCTCCCATACGCATCAAGCTACGCAAAGGTGGTACCACCATATGCTGTGAAATATCCCTTGCATAGTATAACGCTCTTGTTCAACAGCATACTTGCGGTGTTTCCCTTTATTCTCTTTTATTCTCTCGCAGTGCTGATAATAGAGAAAAAAACCACCCGATTAAAAGAATTGTTTATGGAAAAATGGCTTAAGCCATTTGAACTCGCCATTTGGGTATCTGGAGCTTTTGTGGCTCTCAGAATTGTTGGAGATGTTATTCCGCCTCAATTTGGGCTACTGCTCTGGGTAATAACCATACTCATTTTGGCAAGATTGCAAAAGGCTGGAGATGCCATTGGTTTGCTGCTTTTAGCCTATGGGATGTTTAAAACGCCCGAGATTATTTACAGCTACTTAAAACTTGCCGTAGTGTTCTATGCCTTTAAGATATTCTTTTCCCTCGTAAAAGTTCTAAGGGAAGAGGTGTTGACGAAAAAAGTCTCTGTTAGTGAGCTTAAGGAGTGGGACATTCTCGGTGAGTGGATATACGAAAAAGATAACCAGATTTACAGAGACAGAGAAAGTTCTTTCGACAAGCTTGTTCGAGCCTTTAAGACTTTTAACTTAAATGCCCTAAGAGTAAACTACGAGAGGTTAATCGCCTCACCAACTGCTGAAGGGCTTACAAAAGAGGACATAGAAAAACTCAAAGCTCTAGTAAACGAAGGGAAGCTGGAAGATGAGTTTCTGGTCAGAAATGCGATGCCCTTTGCACCAGCTTTATTTTTAGGCTTTTTAATTTCTGTATTTTATGGTGACTTATTCTGGCTGTTTGTGTTAAAAAGTAGCGGGCTTTAAACTTTAAAAACAACAATCCCCAATGTTAATAT
>CAYNRW010000060.1:0-7525 GCA_964399725.1 uncultured Thermococci archaeon
GAATTTCGATATTAAAGGGATCAAAGAGAAATCGCTAAAATACCCTCGCGTATCCCCATTTTTTAACGCTTGTTAGAATTGAGGTTTCCGTGCTTCGTATTCCCTCAATTTTTCCCAGCTTTTCTATTAGAAAGCTTTCCAGTTCCTGAAGATCTCTCACAGTAACCTGCATGAGAACGTCGTGTGCTCCAGTAGCTATCCCCAAAACATCAACCTCTGGAAGTTTGGAGAGCTCTTCAACGGCTCTTTTGATTTTGTTGGGCTCGACGTCAACTGCTATGAATGCCACTATGGTGTAACCTGCTTTGAAGGGATTTATTAGGGCGGCAAACTTCCTTATTATTCCTTCTTCGATAAGTCTTTTGACCCTAAGCCTCACGGTTGATTCAGGTACTCCTATTCTCCTTGCTATTTCCGAATAACTCATTCTTCCATCTTCTTGGAGTAGCTTTAGGATGTTTCTATCTATTTCATCCATCTTCATTTTGTTCACCAAATTCGTATTTTGTTTAAATACTATGTTGTGGAATTTTAAATATTTTTTGCTCTTTTTGTCAGATTACGCAAAATTTAACCGAAAATCCTATTAATTTCAAGCGTATTATTTAAACCGGTGAAAAAATTGAGAAAGGAAGATATTATAGTGCGATACTCCAAGGTCTTTCCAAAAGCTTCTCGGGTGACCTATGCCCCGATAGTTGCCATTAAAGCAAAGAACTCGAAGGTATGGGATATCGAGGGAAGGGAATATATAGACTTTTTGAGCGATGCCGCCGTTCAAAATGTCGGCCGCAATAACGAAAGGGTTGTTAAGGCCATAAAAGAACAGGCTGAAAGGCTAATCCATTTTACGTTTATTTATGCCTTTACGGTTGAGCCCCTCTTGCTTGCAGAAAAGCTTGCCGAGATTTCGCCCATTGAAGAGCCAAAGGTGGCCTTTGGGTTAAGCGGGAGTGATGCAAACGATGGGGCAATAAAGTTTGCCCGGGCTTATACCAAAAGAAGAACTCTCCTCAGCTACCTTAAGAGTTACTATGGTTCTACATATGGTGCATCAAGCATAACTGGCCTCGATTTTCATGTTAGGGCTTTGGTAGGAGAGCTCAGCGACGTTCATTATATTCCGTATCCGGACTGCTACAGATGCCCATTTGGAAAAGAAAAAGAATCGTGTAGAAGGGAGTGTGTTGAATACATTAAGGCGAAGTTTGAGGGTGAAGTGTATGCAGAGGGTGTTGCCGCTTTGTTTGCTGAGCCAATTCAAGGAGATGCTGGAATGGTTGTACCTCCGGAGGACTACTTTAAGAAAGTTAAGAAAATCCTTGACGAGTATGGAATTCTTCTTGCAGTTGATGAAGTGCAGAGTGGCCTTGGAAGGACTGGGAAATGGTTCGCCATAGAGCACTTTGGAGTTACGCCAGACATAATAACCATAGCGAAGCCCCTTGGGGGAGGCTTACCAATAAGTGCCGTAATTGGGAGGAGTGAAGTTATGGATTCCCTTCCGCCTTTAGGACATGCCTTTACCTTGAGTGGAAATCCAGTTGCAAGCAGGGCAGCGCTTGCTGTCATCGAGGAAATAGAGGAGAAGAGTCTTTTAAAGAGGGCGGAAAAGCTTGGAGATTACACCATGAGGAGACTGGAAAAAATGAAAAAAGAACATGAGCTAATAGGGGACGTGAGGGGAAAGGGTCTTATGATAGGCGTGGATCTGGTTAAAGACAGAGAAACTAAGGAGAGAGCGTATGATGAAGCTAAAAAAGTTGTCTGGAGGGCTTATGAGCTTGGACTAATCGTTGCCTTTCTGCAGGGAAATGTCCTGAGAATCCAGCCTCCGCTCACAATTGAGAAGGAAACTCTTGACGAAGGCCTTGATAGACTTGAAAGAGCAATAGCCGATGTTGAAGAGGGCAAAGTTGGAGATGAGGCTTTAAAATTTGTGCAGGGCTGGTAGTCTTTCATTTCCTATATTTATTGCTCTTTTTTGGACATTGGAGCACTTTTTGCATCCAAAAACTTTATAAAGTGGTTTCTTTTTGGCGGTGGGGGAGATGGTGTAGATGAAGAAAAAGGTAGCCACGAGTATGCAGGCAAGAAAAACAGCCCTAAAAGCGCACAACACTCAGATGCCCAAGTGGTTTTATGCTTTCGTGCCATTTAAGATAGCCACAGGCGGCTCTTCCCAAGTTATTCCCCTTTATGCTATGCATCTCGGTGCTGGTGCCGGTGAGGTTGGGTTATTAAACGCACTTTCAACCCTTGCCTCCACTGTAGGGACAGTATTTTGGGGCAGATTGAGCGATAAAACACTCAAAAGAAAGGTCTTTATCCTTACAGGTCTTTTGAGTGTTTCAATTTTCCTAACTCTATTAGCGTTTGCAGAAAGCTTCTGGGATCTTTTAATGATAAACACGGTCTATTCATTTTTCCTTGCATCAACTGTGTCGATACCCATTGTTCTTCTTTTCAGAAACGTGAGAAAGACAAGATGGGATGAAGCCGTGGGGAAGTTCAACAAAATCGGTGGCTGGGCATGGGTCTTGGGTCTTTTGGCGGGATTTGCGCTCATTAGATTTTTAAGCTTTAGGCAGCTACTCTTTTTCTTTGCCATAGTGAACGCTCCGGGATTTATTGTGGCTTTGAAAACAATCAGAGAAGCTCCTGTTTACCTTCACAGGGGCAACATAAAGCCCTTTGTAACTCAGGTTATTCAGAAAGGTCGCTATCTCCCAAACTTTCTCGTCCACTTGCCCACAAAATTAAATGTCTCTCCAAAGTTTGTGGGCTTTTACCTATCTTCAATCCTTTTCTGGGTATCATCGGGTATGTATATCACCCAACTCCCGGTGTTCTTAATAAGGAATGGACTTACAAGCCAAGAAATCTTTGGGTTGGCACTCTTAAACTCCTCAACTTCAGCGATGCTCTATCAGAGGGTAGGCCTAAAGCTTAAATCCAGGAATCCTGCTTTAGCGTTAACTCAAGGATATCTCTTTAGAAGTTTTGGAATTCTCCTGTTGTTGCTTCCCTTAAACGTTCCTTATGCTTTACTCGTATCAGCCGTCGGAAGTTACGTTCTCTGTGGTTACTCCTGGTCGTACATAAGCGTTTCATCAACTTCTCTCATAGGAAGGATGAGCTCTCCAAAGGAGCAGGGGAGTGTTTTAGCAACTGCAAACTTAATAAACTCCAGTGGATTTGTTTTGGGGAGCTTGGCTGGAGGCTTTGTAGTATCGCAGGGGGATTTTCCCCTTAATTTTGCCATAGCATCTTCAATGAGCCTTTTGGCGGTAGTTCCGGTTCTCAGCTTGATTGGCTTTTCATTTGCTTTTCCTGCCCCATTACAAATAAGGAGGAGGAATTAGTGTATTTCAGCGTTTCCAAGCCTTATAAATCTTCCATATCTTTTCACAAACTCTAAAAAGCGTTTGTATGTTGGGTGATTGCTTAGAGTTTTGCTGTCTCCAACTGCAATCAGCTTCCTCTTTGCCCTTGTTAGGGCAACGTTAAGCCTTCTTAAATCAGTTAAAAATCCCAAATCTCCGTTCTTATTTGATCTCACGAAAGAAAGGACTATCACCTCTTTCTCCCGCCCCTGATAACCATCCACACTGTGAACCTCGACCTCTTCGCCGATTAGGGAGCGTATTAAGTCAACTTGATCATCGTAGGGGGTTATAATTCCAATCCATTCTTCCTTAACTCCCATTCTCAAAAGCCTCTCCACTATCTCCTTAACCAGGAGGGCTTCAAGAGGGTTTTCTCGTGAGGTTGATCCTTTTCTCTGTCTTTCCCATTTGTCTCCTCTCCCGGCAGTATCGACGAAAACAAGGGGCTCTTCTCTTTTAAGAATTGAATCCCAGGGCTCTCCAAAAAATGGCTCTCTAACCTTTAGATTGGATAAGGTTATCTCCTTCACGCCCTCATCTGCTTTTATCTTTCCGTTGTAGAACTCCCTGCTTGGAAACTCCATAAGCTTCTCGTTCATCCTGTACTGTATCTCGAGCATCTTCGCTTTATTGGGATAAAGCTCAATAAGCTTCTCAAAGAGTGTCTCACTCAGATCTTTTGCTTCTTCACTTAGAATTGTGGGGGGCAATTGCTTGTGATCACCCGCAAGGACAAAGCGTTTGGCCTTTGCGATTGGAATTAAAACGCTTGGAATAGTTGCCTGAGATGCTTCATCTATTACTGCCACGTCGAATTCCACATCTTTTATAAATTCAAGGGCTGCAGAGGAGTTCGTGCTTAAAACAACATCGGCCTTCTCAACTATCTCCTTAACTATCTCCTCCTCTATCTTTTCGGCGAATTTGTAGAGCTTTTGCACCTCTTCGTTTAGGGTTATCCACTGGGCCATCTCTCTAACATCTTTTGCGGGCACTCCTCTTGCTCCCCTTCCCTTCTCGGCAAGCTTTAAGATTTGCTTATTGGTTAGTCCTCTTCTAAGCTGTGGTGTCGGCTTCTTGTATTGATCCCTCATCATGGCCAATCTCTCTGCTTTGTTTCTTAGCTCTCTGACTCTCCTGTATCTTTCGTGGCTTTCAACCTGAAAGGCTAGGGTTGATTCCTTTAGGTGCTTTGAGACCCTTGAAGGATGTCCTAAGCGGACTAGGTTTACCTTTCCCCAGAGCCTCTCCACGAGGTTGTCAACTGCAACGTTGCTCTCTGCTGTAGCAAGAACTTTGTTTCCCCTTTTGACCTCCTGGAGGATGAGCTCAGCAAGGGTTCTTGTCTTTCCAGTTCCAAAAGGGCCGTGGATTAAGAAGAAGTCCTCACTACCAAGGGCGAGGCTTATGGCCTTTCTCTGAGTGGGGTTAAGGTTCCTGTCAAAGGGCTCAAATTCCTGGGAAGTGCTTTTTGTCGGCTTTTCTTGACTTAGAATAAACTTCAAAGCCCTAATACCACTTTTACTGAGGTTTTTTAGGTTCTCTATCTGCCTTCTAAAGGTTATGTCGTTGGCATAGAGGTCTATTCTAACGTTTCTTAAGGCCCAGGAAGGCACAGCTTCAAGGGCAACTACAATAAATCTGTTTCCCTTCTCCACGACAGTTCCAACAAGATCGCTCATCAGGGGGTTTCCCCTGCTGATTAAAACTAAATCTCCAACACCGATTTCCGTTTTGAAGGGCTCCTTTCTTCCGTATTTGACGAGCCTAAATCCAAACTCCTCACCAATTACTTTCCCGTTGAGATTTAAAATGGCTCTTCCGAGCTTTTCTCTCTCATAACCTCTAAGCCTGCGCATCTCTTCGCGCATAGCATTGATCTCTGCCTCCCGCTCAAGCTCTACAAGGTCGATTAGCTTTGCGATGTAAGTTTTTACGTGCATAGTTATCACTCTTAGAAGAGCTTGGGTTTTTAATTGTTTCTTTTTATCTCAAAGTTTTGAAAGCTTCGCCCTTCAGAATAAGAAGAAGTCAGCAAAACACGCATTCAAAAGGCAGATCCCCTCAAAAGAGCACTTCATAAAAGAATCACGAATCAGGCAAGCTTAGAATGCGTTTACTTCCTAAATACACACCTCTAATAGGTTTTCAACTCAATTTTAGCGTCCGCAGGATGCTTTCTTAAGCGAAACACTCATGAAGGGCTATGTAAATGAGAAAACCGACCTCATTTGTTATCAATTCTTAGAAAAGCACTTAATCTTCCGCCAGCGCAGAAACTTTGCCTTCGCAAAGTTTCATCAAAGTTCGTGATTCCTCCTAACAGGAGTCCTTTTACGAGTATTTGTTCTTTCAAATGCTCCTTAGAACTCTTGAATTCCCTAGTTTTTGGGGCGTTTTTAGGTGTTGGGTTTACGTTTCTCGCACTCCGAAGGAGCGCTCCACGGAGAACCCTTTTTCATAACATCCTTAAGGGGAATTCCGCCAAATAAAGCCTCCTCAAAAGTACAAATCTCCCAGAATAGCTCTTTGAAGAAGAATCACCAACCTTGATCAAACTTCGCGCAGGCGAAGTTTGTATTGGTGGGCCCGCGGGGCTTCGAACCCCGGACCTCCCGCTTATCAGGCGGGCGCTCTGACCAGGCTGAGCCACGGGCCCATTGTCTGGTGCCCCGGCCGGGATTTGAACCCGGGTCGCGGGATCGAGAGTCCCGCATGATTGACCGGGCTACACCACCGGGGCGTCGATGTTGATAACCAAAAATTAATTTATAAATCTTTCGATGCCAGTTAGGATTTAATTTAAAGACTTGAGGAAGATTGTCTCAATATAGAAAGAATGCATGGTGGAATTCTCTGCACTTTTATGGATTTATTTCTCCAGATGCACTTCCAAATATTTTTTGAGCTCCTTGATGCTTGACATCACAACATCAGGCTTTATTTCACTCTTTTCTATGTCCTCGAGAGTGTTGACGCCCGTGAGCACCATTATAGCCTTGGCATTTATCCTCTTTGCAAACGCTATATCTGTATCTAGCCTATCCCCGACAACCCATATTTCATCCGCATCAAGCTTTTCCTTCACAACCTCGAAGATCGGTTTGTTTGGTTTGCCAATGATTAAGGGCTCTTTCTCGGTGGCGGTTTTTAGGGCGGCAATTATTGAGCCAGCCCCGGGCAAAATGCCCTCTTCACCGGGGTAAGTTGTGTCAGGATTGGTGCCTATAAAGCGGGCACCATTTCTTATAGCCAAACACCCGTATTTGAGCTTTTCATAGGTGAGCTGAGGATCCAAACCAACTACAACGTAGTCTATTTCTCTCCACTTTTCTTTTGCTTCCTCAGGACTTATCACGGGCCAGCCTATCGCCCTTATCTCCTCTAAAAGACCTTTTCCGCCGATAACGAAGACGTTGCCTTTTTCAAAGTGTCTCTCCAAATATTTAGCTGTAGCATATCCGGAGGTTATTATCCGGTCCTCCTCAACTTCGATTCCCATTCTTTTGAGCTTTTCTCTGTACATTCTTGCATTCCTGGTGGAATTATTGGTGAGAAGAATGAATGGAATTTTTTGAGATTTTAAAAACTCGAGAGCTTCTTTTGCTCCGTTGATAGGTTCTTTTCCCCTGTATATGACCCCATCCATATCAAAGATTATGCCAATCATCGTTAGCACCAGAGAAGAAAAAGAAAGGGGGTTTAAAAATTCACTGCTCCGCATAGACTTGGAGCGAAAGCAGTGAAAGATCCTTTTGGATTTCATTGGTTGCATTTGGATCCACGAGGAAAAAGATTGAAACTTTAAGGGTTTCTGATGGGGCAAGGGGAGAGTTCAACAGGGATATTGACTGGTTGTTAAGCTCGTGGAGGGTTTTTCCCGAGTAGTCGCTGAGGGTGTAGGTTTCATTGCTTCTCGTTACCACTATCCACTCGACTATTAGGCTTTTGCTGAGCTCTCCCTCTTCAGGAGTGGAATCCACGAGAGACTCAGCGTCTGTGAGCTCCCCATCTTCCAAGTCCCGAACCTTTGGAGTTATGAATATTTTCGATACCTCCATGTCTCCATTGTTTTTTATGTAAAAGCTAACGTTTACTTCGTCTCCGGGTTTTAGGTCATCGAGCTCAAAGAGCTT
>CAYNRW010000061.1:0-2627 GCA_964399725.1 uncultured Thermococci archaeon
GAGACCATGAGAGAATATGCAAGGAAGGTAGACGATCTTGAGGACTTTGCCGACAAAATCAAAGAGGAGATAAGGGACACCCTAAGTTCAAAATTGTTTATGCCAGTTAATAGAGGAGATATTTTGAGGTACCTTCAAATGCAAGATAAGATAGCTGATGCTGCTGAAAACACTGCAAAGTGGCTTCTCGTTAGAGATCCAAACAACACCCCTGAAGACCTAAAGGAAGAGGTGAGAGGTTTAATAATGAAAATGAGCCAAGAAAGCATTAAGGCAGCAAAACTCGTCTATGAAGCAATAGTTCAAATGGACAGGGTTATAGAGAGCGGTTTTGGAGAAAAAGAAATCGAGAGGGAATACGAAATAATCAAGGAGATAGAAAGTGTTGAGCACAAGATAGATGAACTCGATACCAGGTTCATGGAGATAATCTTCAAGAACTCTACTAGGTTGGAATGGGGATTGGGAATGTATCTTCTCAACATTGCAAAAACACTAAGCAACATCTCGGACAGGGCAAAAGATGCGGCAGAGAGAATAAGATTGATGATGAACAAGTAAACTCCTTGTTTTTCTCTAATTCTCTCAACTCTCAAAGAAAAGTGAGAGGAGATCTCAGATGGCTATCATGGTTGAAGTCATTTGTATCTCGGGCATCTTCCTTATTCTTTCTGTTATGAAGTGATCTAGGTCTTTGAGTGTATCGGTTTCAACCTTAACTATGAGATCGTATTCTCCATAAACCACATACGCCTCCTTTACTTCAGGATATGTAAGAAGTTTCTCCATAACTTCCCTTTCCTTTCCAGCGGCTGTCACCATCAAAATAAACGCCGTCACCATAGCTTACCACCAGTAATATTTGGTTTTTTGAGTATTTAAGGTTATCGGCATCAACAAGGAAAAAATGACAAATTAGGGGAAGCTAACTATTCCAAAGATAAAGCCCTTAAGACGTCCTTTGATGGTACATACCTCTTCGGCACCTGACCCTTACGGTCTTCTTTGGATCTACCAGCCAAGTTATCCCACCGTCCAATAGAAGACTCCTGAGCATATACGCGTACACACCATCAGGTTTAAAATATCCTGAGCAATGTTAATTAAACTATCGGGGAGAGAAATGCTCGACTATCTCATAAGTCAGGAAGAACTTGGGAGGTTCCAAGATTTTCTTAGAGAAAGAGGTATTAAGCTAGAAAAGTTCTACTCCAAAGGAACAACCAGCTTAGTTTTTATTGGAAATGTGGAGGGCAGAAAAGTCATTATAAAACTTGAAAGGCCTGATTCGCCAAGAAAGAACTTCAAAAAGGAGGCAAAAATCCTGAGGCTTCTTGAAGGAAAAGAGATAACCCCGCGCTTAGTTGACTATGGGGTTTTTGAGGAAAAGGAATTCTTAATTAGGGAATTTGCTGAAGGTGAACCTCTGCTTTACTCAACTCCCCAAAAAAAGCATATTCTTCAGATACTCGAAAAAACTTATCAGCTCGATGTTCTAGGCATTGATCATGGCCAAATACAGGGAGGAAAGCACATTATAATTGGGGACACTGTTTGGATAATCGACTTCGAAAAAGCAGGCTTCAGGAAACCAAAAAACGTAACTTCCGCCATGGCTATGATATTTCTTAACGATAATGTTATTGCAAAAAGGGTTCGGGAGAGGTTTCGCTTAGACCAAAACTTCTTAAACTCATTAAGGGAGACACTGAGGGAATACAAAAAGACGAAAAACATTGAAAAGCTCAAGGAGCTACTTTCTACTCTTTAATCTGTCCCATCCCCATATTGATAAGGGAATTAAAAATGCCGCGGTGATGAGTCCTATTCTTGGATCAATGAGGTACTCAAAGAGAAGGATTATGAAAATCGTTATCCCTATCATTACAAACAAATCCCGATCAAAAAGCCTAGATTTTGCAAGAATGTTCATTTCCCTGGAGATATAAGCAAGATACAGGGGAATTCCCAAGGCAGCGATTGCTACGCCAGCGTAGCTTCTAGACATGACTGAAACAAGAAGACCGATTAAAAGTATCCCCAACACAGCATATTCACTTCTCATGAGGTATAGGTCATCAATTAACTTTAAATAATTTAGGGCCTTATTATATTTAGGCGATAACGTTATGAATAAAATCGAATGGAATGAAAACACATTTTCTAAGTTTGCCTATCTAAGCGACCCAAGATGAAAAGAAAACAACCTTCGTAAGACCAAACGAAGAAAAGAAACTGTAGAAGTCCGGCTTTATGACCTGAGCCCAATGAGTGGAAAGAAAGTCCTTGAAGCAAAGAATATCTTTGACATCTTTTTTAAGCCTTGCCCTTCAAGACGGCGCTCAATTGTTGTTAAAGAGATTAGAAAAAAGAAGTCATTTAAACTTTCTCAATGCCATTTCGGCTGCAACTGTAATAGGGTCTATTGTGGGACTTATTGGGGGAGCATAGGCAGTTTCTCCATAGGCTATATCTTCCACAGTGGCCCCTTTTTGAGCGGCAAAGCTTAGGGTCATTATTCTGCCCCACACTCTCTCTCCGCCGACTATTTGGGCTCCTATTAGCTTTCTATCTTCTTTCCTAAAGATCAGCTTCACAGTTATTGGCTTTCCTCCAGGATAGTATTC
>CAYNRW010000061.1:2727-6983 GCA_964399725.1 uncultured Thermococci archaeon
AAGACTTCGGCACAATCTCCGATGGCATATATATCGGGATCGCTTGTTCTTAGGTATTCATTGACAACAATGCCCCTGTTAACTTCCAATCCAGCTTTACGAGCAAGATCAACGTTAGCCCTCACACCGGTTGCCACGAGAACAATGTCTGCTTTAATCTCTTCTTCTCCTATCTTAACCCCTTCCACTGGATTTCCAAGGATTTCACTTACTGCAACACCGAATTTAAACTCTATTCCCTTTTCCTCAAGATGGGACTGGACTATTGAGGCTATATCCTTATCAAGCATTGTTGGGAGCAAATGCTCAAGGAGTTCGACAACAACAACTTCCAGTCCAAGCTCTCTAAATGCTACGGCCCCCTCAAGCCCTATCAAGCCCGCTCCAATTACAACTGCTTTTTTTGGTTTTCTCTCTTCAAGATATGCCTGGATTTTCTTTACATCATCCATTGTCTTTAAGGTAAAAACTCCATCATTTTCCACGCCCTTTATCGGAGGGACAAATGCTTTAGAGCCAGTGGCGAGAATAAGCTTGTCATAAGGCACTTCTCCTTTATCTGTAATCACAACCTTTCTTTTCCTGTCTATCTCTTTTGCCTCAGCGTCCAGCATCATCTGAATTTTTTGCTTTTCATAGAACTCGTTCGGGAATACAATAATGTCTTCCAGCTTTGGAATCTTTCCGCTTAAAACAAAGGGCAATGCACATGGGGAATACTGCATTGTTTTTTCTTTCCCTATCACAATTATTTCTGCTTTTCTATCGAGCTTTCTTGCAAAGAGTGCAAAATTACTTCCGGCTGTTCCAGAACCAATAACTACTATTCTCATGCTATCACCAGATGAGAGAAAAGCTGAATAATATAAAAAAATTGTGAACTTAAGGTTCAACCAAGGTTCCCTTGTGCCTGCCCTTTATTGCATCGAAAAGATTTCTTGCGTCGTCTTTGCCGATGATTAGGGTTTTTATTTTGCCTCTTTGAATGAATTTGGCAGCTAGGGGGTCGACGACACCACTTCCTCCCGCTTTGCTTTCACTCTGCATAGCTATCTCTACAAGCTTTTCAGTAGAAATCTTCTCCAGCTTCTTTGCGTTTGGATTCTTTTTGGGATCACTATCGTAAACGCCATCAACATTTGTTATAATCACCAACAAATCTGCTTGGAGGTATTCGGCTAAGAGAGCTGCAACTGCATCTGTCGTATGACCTGGATGCGTTCCACCCATTATTGGTATTTTCTTGAGTTGCATTACTTCCCATGCTTTTCTAAAATCACTTACCACAAATGGATACGCTTTCTCTCTGAGTGCCGCTATTAGGAGCATTGCATTGGCCCTTGTTATATGTATCCCGATGTAGTCTTTGAAAGTTTCATTTGGAGTAAAAGCCTTCGCCGCATGAATGTATTCTCTTGCTACTTTTCCTCCCCCGACAACTACGGCTATTTCGTGATCTTCGCTGATTTTTGTCAGTTGATAGGCAATCTCCTCTATGAATTCAACATCAGGTTTATCGGGAATCAGAACAGACCCTCCAATGTCGAACACGATCCTCATGGTAACCCTCCTTAAGTGAGACTGTTTGCTTTATAACGTTTTCTAAAAATAAAAAGGTCAGAAGTCAAAAAATCCTTTCCACTTGATAAGGCCGAGCAGGAACTTGTAGGGAAGTTTGTCGTGGTATGGATAAATTCTAATGGCGTAATGCCAGCAAGGATGGCCGAGATTTTTGAGTGCGTTTCCCTCATAGCGATAAAGCCATCTGTTTCCTCCAAGGTTTTGAGGATGTTTGAGCTCTATAATATAAGGCTTTTCTATGGCATATCCTTCCGCTTTGACCCCGTAGTAAATCTCAACCTTAACATCTTCTGGACTTAGGCCATCTAGATTTACTATGACCTCAACCCCAGTAGCATCGTGAGTTACAATATGCTCTATCTCTACATTGCACCAAGACCTAAAGATTTTTGCTTTCCAAGATGCGATTTCCCTTGCTGTCCTAAAGCTGTCTCTCTGAAGGAGAATTGCATTTGCCAAGGCTTTTGAGTAAAACTTGTCAACGTATTCTTTCACCATTCTGTGAGTGCTGAACCTAGGTGCAATGCTCTTTATGCTTTCTTTCATCATATAAATCCATCTTGGTCTATTCTCATAGTATGTGGGTATTACCTCGTTTTCGAGGAGTTCATAGAGGCTCTGAGCGTCCCTAATGTCGTCTTTTTCTGTTTCTGGTTCAAAGCTTTCATCTCCTATGACCCATCCATTTTTACCGTTGTAACCTTCGACCCACCACCCATCATATATGCTCAAGTTTAGAACACCGTTTAAGCCTGCTTTCATTCCACTCGTTCCACTGGCCTCTAAAGGTCTTCTTGGATTGTTAAGCCATACATCAACTCCCGCCATCATAGCCCTTGCAGATCCCATATCGTAGTTCTCAAACACTATGATTTTGTTCTTAAACTCGGGCATCTGAGAGACTTCGTAGACTCTCTTAAGGAACTCCTTACCCGCTTCGTCCATTGGATGGGCCTTTCCGCCGAAGATTATGTAGACTGGCCTTTCTGGATTGTTCACTATCCTCTTAAGCCTCTCCAAATCGGTTAAAATTAGCGTTGCCCTTTTATATGTAGCAAAACGTCTTGCAAAACCTATTATGAGAGCATTTTCATCTATCTCAGGCAGAGGTTCGTCAATTCCAAGACGTTCGTTCCTTTCCTTTATCTTCCTTTTGATGAGCTCTATGAACTCTCTCTTCGCCCTTAAATGTGCCTCCCAAAGTTCCTCATCTGGAATTCTCTCCACTCCGTACCAAAGGCCCTCAAGTTCTGCGTAATCTCTCCAAACTCTGCCTATATACCTGTCAACAAGCTTCTTTATCTCATTGTGAAGCCAGGTTTTTGTGTGGACACCGTTTGTGATTCCTTCTACTGGAATCTCATCTAGGGGAACGCCATCCCATAGGTGCCTCCACATTTCTTTGGTTACCTTTGAATGAAGCTTGCTTACAGCGTTCACATAGCTCGAAGTTCTTATTGAGAGAAGGGTCATGTTAAACTGGTCTCCTTCCCTGCCCAAATTGAGGAACTCTTCCTTTGGAAGGCCTTCAAGGAATTTGACGAGTCTTTTCTCAACCTCTGCTATGGGGAATTTGTCATGTCCAGCCGGCACGGGAGTGTGGGTCGTGAAAATTGTTGTGCTCCTTACAACGGTTAGAGCCTCCAAAAAGTTTAAGCCTTCTTCCATGTACCATGCTATTCTTTGGAAGTTTGCAAATGCAGGATGTCCTTCATTGAGGTGTATAACTGCTGGTTCAATTCCCAGTGTCCTTAAAAGCCTCATTCCACCGATACCCAATAGTAGTTCCTGCTTTATTCTCTTGTCTATTTCAGCATTGTAGAGATAATCGCATATGGTTCTATCGTCGGGGGAGTTCTGAGGAACATCGGTATCGAGGAGATACAGCTTTACCCTACCAACATTGACTTCAAAGGCCCTTGCATACACTATTCTATCCTCTATCGGAACTTCTATGAGAATTGGTTCCCCCTTCTCTGTAGTTAAAGGCTTAATGGGCATTTCTTCTGGGTTGTACTCTGGAAAAACTTCTATCTGTCTTCCGTCTTTGTCGATTTCTTGTTTAAAATATCCATGCTTATAGAGAAGACCAATCCCGATAAATGGTATCCCCAAATCACTGGCTGTTTTTATATGATCGCCGGCAAGTATTCCAAGCCCACCGGAGTAAATTGGGAGGCTTTTGCTTATTCCATACTCCATGCACAAGTATATCACTGGTTCTTCCCATTTTGGATAATTTGTTGAAAACCATGTGCTTTCGGGGTTCATATAATCCCTGAACCTATCAATGACAAGTTCGTATAAGTTTATGAAGTCGTCATCTTTCGAAAGTTCCTTTAATCTCTCTTCAGGGGTATCAAGGAGAAGTTTAACGGGGTTTTTATATTCTCGCCAGTGTTCGGGATTTATTTTTTCCCAAAGTTTTGTGGCTCTTCTATTCCAGCTCCACCAGTAGTTATACGCGAGATCCAAAAGACCCTCCAAATTTTCCGGGAGTTTTGATTTTATTTGATTAACAACCGTCTCCATGTTCTCACCTCATAAGTCCGTTCAAGCAAGCTTGTTACTCATTCACAGTGATACATTATAAGGATTTTGGAGAAAATAAGAGCGACGAGAGAACTCAGCTCAAGACTTTTTGAGCCTTCTTTTTGCTTCCTCTATGCTCTTGG
>CAYNRW010000062.1:0-6892 GCA_964399725.1 uncultured Thermococci archaeon
AGCACATCTCGTTTTTGAGTTCATATCACTTATTGCATTGAACAAAAGAAAGGCAAAAGAAGGAAAAGAATAGGTGCAATCAATGGAAAAAGATTCTCTTGAGACTCTATAGGGAGAAACCAATGTGATTCTTTTTGTTTTAACTAGGAGTTAAGCCCCCGGAGATAGCTGGCATGGTAACCCATCTGATTTCCCTCCTCGTAAAAGCCAAGTCTTTTCTCAGGTGTGCTTACAAGTGAGTTAGTTTTCTCTAAATTTTCTAAGAATAGAGCAAAGCAGTGTTGTTAAAGAACTTCAGGCGATAATAGCATCAAAACCATAAGGTTTTTAAAACTGGGAAGAGGTATAGAAGGATAGAACCCTTCGCACATGCGGGGGTTGCCGAGCCTGGTCAAAGGCGGTGGACTCAAGATCCACTCCCGTAGGGGTTCCGGGGTTCAAATCCCCGCCCCCGCACCAAATTTCTTGTAACAACAAAATCTAAAAGCTAAAACTACTACTTTTCTATGGTGAGACCAATGATAATTTATGAGCCAATAATGCTTGCAATACCTCTCGCGAAAAGAATTAAAGACCAGATATTGCGGGAGAGAAAAATACCGGATGGCGATGACCTTCGAAAAATATTGATGTCTTTCGGTCTCGAGGAGACGTGTCTGAATAGAGGACTTGCCTTGTTCCGCTCCAAGTACATTCTCGCTCTTCTTATTCCTTCCAGGGAATATGCAACCGTTAATATAATATCTTCAACTGGAGATTTGAGCGATGCCCTAGAGCTTATGATATATCACGACAAAACACTCAATGCCTACATAATTGACATAGTACCTGCCAATGAGCTTGAATTTGAAGGGAACGTGGGTATAGAGCCGGTTATAATAGATGCAGAAACCTTTGAACTAAAAAGTACTCCAGTTTTAGGACATTTTGAGAAGGAAAATGGGGAAATATTTCTTGTAATAAGCGAGAATACATATGATGTATGGAAAAAAAGTGGCAAACTTGAACTCTGTCCCATATGTGGGGCTGACGGGCTTGTATGGCAGAAAGGAATTGCTTACTGCAGTTCATGCGGCTTTGGAATAAAGGTGGTGAAAAAATGAGCAGGCTTGTTAGGGAAATGCTCGTTAAATATTCGAGATTGGCTCACGAGAGAGGATTAACCGCAGCATTTGGAGGAAATCTAAGCATTCTTTTCAACGGAAAAATCTTTATAAAGGCAACTGGAGCGGTTATGGACGAACTTACACGGGAGCAGATAGCTGTTATTGATCTCAAAGGGAACGTTCTAAGCTTAGCGAGGCCTTCTTCGGAGTGGAAGCTTCATGTGGAGATCTACAAACAGAGAAGGGACATAAAAGCCGTAGTTCATCTTCACCCGCCATATTCGATAGTTGCATCCACGCTACTTAGTAAGGAGCTCCCCATAATAACACCTGAGGCTGAGATATATCTGAAAAAAATTCCTATAGCTGAGTTTAAACCAGCCGGAAGTTGGGAACTTGCTAAAGAGACTGCGAAATATCTAGAAAATTATGATGCAGCTATCATGGCTAATCATGGAATAGTGACTGTTGGCAAAAGCTTAAGGGAAGCTTATTACAAGGCTGAATTAGTAGAAGAAAGTGCAAAATTGTGGTATCTAAAAGAAAAAGGCAGACAAATCACTTAATCTGCTCCAAGGCGCCTAATACTTCCCAGATTATGGTCCTTGTGTGCATTGGCATGTTTGGATCTTCACTAATCTCCTCAAGAATAGCAATTGCATCTGCAGCTCTTACAGTTGGATCCTTACTATTGTCCATTAGGGCTTCAATTGCCTGTTCAGCGGCTCTCCTAATGTTTCTTGGGACGATTGTATCTTGAACAACTTGCTCTTTTAGAACCTGGATAATCTGTTGAATCCTCTCCTCGCCCATTCTCATCACCTCCAATTTAAGTAAGAATTTGTAACTAAAATTTTCCCACCATATATTGCACATTGGTTATTAAAACCTTTTCGGTTCTTTTAGTACTCTATGCCCTTTCTCGCTACCACTCCTTTGTGGTAGGGATGTTTTATTTCCTTCATTTCCGTCACATAATCAGCTAGCTCATAAAGTTCTTCCGGGCAATATCTGCCGGTTAAAACAAGCTCAGTATTTGGGGATTTTTCTTTTATGAGTTTCTTAACTTCTTCGAGTTCTATCATTTTAAATCCCAATGCTACGCATATCTCGTCGAGAATTACGAGATCCCATTCACCGCTTTTAGCAACTTCCTTAGCCCTCTCTAGGGCCTTTTTTGCTGCTTCAATTTCCTCTGGCTCGGGCTTCCCGTGAACGAACTTTGGCAAGCCATAAGATTCTACAACAATTCCACATTCTTGGGCTTTTCTTTGTTCTCCATAGACGTTGGCCGATTTCAAAAACTGTATCATAATAACCCGCCCTTCGTTGCCAAGCATCCTTAAAGCTAAACCCAGGGCAGCCGTGGTCTTTCCCTTCCCATTTCCCGTGTATATATGTACTAAACCGAGCCTCTTTTTCCAGTTCTCCATTTTGTTCACCAAGAAAACTTGGTATTGGAGTATTTATCCATTGCGGAAGAGCTTTTATTTTTTGAGCATATTTTTGTTGGTGGTTCATGTGAAAGCTTCTAAGCTTGGAATCAAAATAGGAACTTTTGAGCATGGAAAGAAAAACTCAATAAGCGATGTTAAGGGCGTTAACGTAAATCACGTTACTTTTTCTTTTGAAAGCCTTGCCGTCTATGGCGGGGAGGAGATTGGGGATAAGGACTTCTCATCTGTACAGCGGAATGGATAATGTGGAGGCATTTTTGAATTCTCTTGCGGAGTCTCTTTCTAAACTTTGATCTCCTCGTATTTTTTCTTCATAAGCAGTGCATCGCCCTCTATATTGGGACTCTCACTTATGACAACCCCTTTAACCCTGAATTCCTTTAAAACTCTAAGCAAGTCCTCCCATTTCATGTCGCTTTCCTGCAGGTTCAGATGATTCTTTTCGCCCTTTTCAGAGTAGTTTATTCCGCTTATGTGGATATGCATATTATCCAGGGCCTCTCTTCCAAGTTCTTTCTCAATCAATGATAGCATCTCTCTCCATTCTTCGATGCTGTTGTATCTCCCTTTGTTCCTTGCGTGGCAATGGGCAAAGTCTATAGCTGGCAACACCTGCTCAATCTCTTGGCTTATCCGTATTAGCTCTTTGAGGCTTCCAAATTGGGTGGGTTTACCAGTTAGCTCTGGCCTTATCCACACATCTATTCCCTTGTCCTGCAGAACCCTTACAATATCCTTTATCTCGTTCTTAATTTTCTCATAAACTTTCGAGGGGTCTTGGTTTAAATAATAGCCTGCATGAAATACCACGCTCCAGCCCCCAGCTTCGTACAAGCGTTCGGCACTCTGGATTATTCTTCTCTTACTTGCCTCAGCTTTTGCCTTTTCTGTTGCATTTAGGTTTATATAGTACGGGGCATGTGCTGTGAGAAGGACATCGTTCTTTTGGGCAACATACTTTATTTTTTTGGCCATTTCGGGTTTTATATTAACTCTTCTTACAAATTCAAGCTCCATTGCATCTAAGCCAAGCTTTCTAACCTGCTCTATACCTGTTATTGTTGAGGGTTTTGGAGTTGAAAGGGGAATCCCAGCCGTTCCAAACCTTAGTTTGTCAATCTTTATCATTTTCACCACCCAAAATTAGGTAGCCCTAAAAATATAAAAACTTTAACTCGTCTCGATTCTTTCTCCCAGAATGCGTTCAAGCTTTGAAATGCTCTTCTTAAGTTCTTCTTCCAGTTCCTGTATTTTTTTCTTAAATGATTTTATTTTTTCTTCCTTTTCATGGATTCTTTTCTTTAACTCCTCGATTTCTCGTTTTTTAGCTTCTTCCTCTCTCACAATGCTCGAGAGTTCTTTTTCAATTTTTGCTAATTCTTCTTTCATGGTGACAAGTTCTTGAGACTCCTTTGCCAAACTTGTTTTAGCCCACTCCGCGGTTCTCTTGTATTTCTTATCAAGCTTGTTCTCAATTCTACTGAGTAGCTCTAGAAACTCCTCGGAATGATGAATAGCGTAGGCAGAATCTTTCGAAAATTCCCTTGCAATCCTATCCGGCAACCTCATTCTTTTTATTGGTTTTTGGAGCTTGGAAATCTTTGAGCGGATATTGATTTCTTTCTGTGATATTTCTCTTTTGAGCTTTTCTTGGGATTCTCTGAGGGCTTTAAACTCTTGTTTGTTTTCGAGTTCTTTAATCTGTTTCTGAAGTTCTTCTAAATGTACTACCAGCTCTTCCTTTGAAAGTTCCTCCTCTTTTATGTGCTTTCTGAGATCTTCCAGTTCTTTTACCAACTCTTTAGTTTTTACATCCTCAATGCCAACTTTATTTACCTCTTCGAGATACGCGGAGTACTCTTTGGATAGATCCTTTAGGAGAGAGTTTATTTCATATATTTCTCTCTCAAATATCAAGAGCAGATGTCGCCCGTGAGCAACATGGATTCTGGAAATCTCTGGCAGTATTTTTTCAACGTCCTCAATGCTCTCTATCTTCTGCAACATGTTTCGGAGTGCGGTTATGTATCTCTCTTTCTCAACTTCCACAATTCTTGCCAGCCGGGAATCAACGTTCTTGGGTATCTCTTTCTTTTCAAGTCTCTCAAGATTTTTGAAAATTTTTAAAATAATTTCCTTAGAACTTTTTGTGTATTTTGCCTTTGTTCTTTGCCTTTGTTTTTTGATCTTTTCTTTTTTCTTTTCATACTCCTGGAGTGCTTCTTTCAGTTTCAACTTTCTCCCATCCTCTTACTTTATCCCTTAGGTATATTCCCACAAGGGTTGCAAGACCTATGTCGGCAATTGCTATGAGCCCTTTCTTTAGGAACTCAATTGAATAGAAAGACAGTATTGAGAGTGCGTAGAGAGTTGTAACATCAATTGTTACCCACAGCGCTGGTAGCAGTAAAATGGCGCTTATGTAGTACCAGATGTGATAATCCCTCCTCAGATACGAATGGACAATTTTGCCTATCATTAAAACGCCCAGTGCAACAATAAATGGAGTATTTAAGGCATTTAGAAAGATAACTACTCCTAGAAGTTCCGTTCCAGGGTATCTGCCTGTTAGCTGAAGCGCGATGCTCTCCAAGTTAAGGTAAGCATTTACCGCTCCAGCGAAGAGGACAAATATCGCTGCGATGGCAGAGACGAACTGGATAAATCCTTTGGTTAAGAGGTGTCCCAAAACTTCCCTTATTCGGAAGGCTTTTGCAAAGAAGTATCCCCCTATGAGAAAGAGTATTAGTCCGGTAACAGTTGAGGAGATTATTGCAACACTCTGCTGATATTTTATGGAAAGCAAACGGGCAATGCCATAGATAAGCAATATCATTCCGGGGAGTCCAAAAAATATTTTCGCCGCTTCAGGATCACTTAAAATCTCCTTTAGATAGCGATACAATATATAATAAGTTGTCTCGATGCTTTCACTTTGTTTAACTACCACTCTACGGGTACTTATGATTGGAATTCTTGAAGTTATTATGGGAAATATCTGCTCATCTTCTGCCCCATCCGTCACTGGGATTACCCCACCAGCGGGGAAACTCTCGAGAACCTCTTCTAACTGTTTTTGCAGTTCTAAGTCGCTCTTAACTCCCACATCGGGGTGTCCCGTAATGAGGGCCACTTCGACATCTTCAAACTCTCCTTTTTCCTTGAGCTCATCATAGAGCTTTACTGCAGCGTATAAAACATTAGCATCACTATCTTCGGGATCTGCCAAGCTGAGCTTTAGAGCAGCATTTATACACGCATCTCTTCCAATAACAGGTCCTCTAACCCCAGCTTTTTTTCCAAAGTCGTCATCTCTGTCAATGGCAAGTATTAATACCTTAATCTTTATCCCCCCAAACCTTTTCGAAAACTGATTTTACCTTTTCCTCCATTTTTCTGTCCTTGTCCCGCCTA
Source organism: uncultured Thermococci archaeon (assembly GCA_964399725.1). Classification (GTDB taxonomy): domain Archaea; phylum Methanobacteriota_B; class Thermococci; order Thermococcales; family Thermococcaceae; genus Thermococcus_A. The sequence goes on from CAYNRW010000062.1 coordinate 5,978, forward strand.
TCGTCAATTCTTATCGTTGTTGAGACTCTTTTTGCACCTAGTGCAAACATTGCTTCGTGAGCCTCTTCAATTATCTTTAGCCCTTCTCTGAGAGTTGGAACCTCAATGATTGTGCCCATAGGAGTCAATTGGTATTTTACCCTCTTCTCCTCTAAAAGCTTTACTACGTGAGCTACATATTTGCTTAAACTCAGCTCTCCTAATGGGACAATGACAAACTCAATAATTACTCCCATTTTCGACACCTGGCTAAATTAGAATCGACGATTTTTTAAGCTTAACGGTGGAAAGCCTTATTTTGTTAGAGAGCAAGTGGTTATTGGTGGGGAACGTGTATAAGATAAAAGACGAGTGGGGAGAATTCTTGGTGCGATTGGCTAGAAAAGCCATAGAAGAATACCTAAATTCTGGTAGGGAAATAGAGCCTCCTGAAAATACTCCTCCAGAACTCTGGGGAAAAATGGGTGTTTTTGTAACCCTCAACAGATCAAATGTTCCCCCTACGCAAGCATTAAGGGGATGCATAGGGTTCCCATATCCAATATACCCCTTAGTTAAGGCAACTATAAAAGCCGCCATTTATGCAGCCGTCGATGATCCGCGCTTTCCTCCAGTAGAGCTAGATGAGCTAAATGACTTGCGGATAGAGGTTAGTGTTCTAACCCCTCCAGAGCCCATAGAAGGCCCTCCTCACGAAAGGCCTAAAAAAATAAAGGTTGGAAGAGATGGACTCATAATTAAAAAGGGCATTTATAGTGGTCTCTTGCTTCCCCAAGTCCCCATTGAATGGGGTTGGGATGAGGAAGAATTTTTGAGTGAAACATGCTGGAAAGCAGGTCTTCCACCTGATTGCTGGTTAGATGAGGATACGGAGGTTTATCGTTTTACTGCAGAGATTTTTGAAGAAGAGTATCC
>CAYNRW010000063.1:0-6848 GCA_964399725.1 uncultured Thermococci archaeon
TAACAGGATTGTATGAGCTTGTGCCAGCATTCATCTTTGCCCTAATAGCCACAATAGTCGTGAGCCTTGTAACAGAGCCTCCTGAGAACGTGGAGGAACTAATGAAAGACATGACAGAGTGACTCTCTTTTGTAATTTTTTCCACTTTATTTTTAAATGTAATGTTATTTAAAGCAAAAAGTGTGTAATAAGTTGCTTAAAATTCAAAAATCCAAGGAAAGACCTTTTTTAGATGGAAGAAGAAGAGACAAAAGGTGATGGGCATGCATCCAGAGGGATTCTTGGAAGTCATCACCGGACCAATGTTCGCAGGAAAGACAAGTGAGCTCATAAAAAGAATCGAGAGACAGATTTTTGCAAAGAGGAAAGCTGCTCTTTTTAAGCCCTCCATTGACAACCGCTACAGTGAGGATAAGGTTGTTGCTCACAACGGATTAAGCTACGAAGCTTTTGTAGTGCCGACAACAGAAGATGGAGTGAGAAAGATATATCAGAAAACCAAAGAGGAGGGTTTCGAAGTCATAGGCATTGATGAAGTCCAGTTCTTCCCAATGTCCATTGTCGAAACCCTAAACAGACTCGCTGATGAAGGCGTTTACGTTATCGCTAGCGGTCTGAATCTTGATTTTAAGGGTGATCCTTTTGAAGTGACTAAGGAATTGCTGGCTTTAGCCGACAATATAGTTTATCTCACGGCAATCTGCACCGTCTGTGGAAGAGAAGCTACAAGGACACAAAGACTCATAAATGGAAAGCCTGCCCCTAGGAATTCTCCAAGGATACTTGTGGGTGGAATGGAGGCTTATGAGGCCAGATGCAGAAGGCATCACATAGTTCCTTAAAGAACATCAAAGCTTATCTCCAAAAGTTCCTTGCTCTTCCTAAACCGGACTTTCTTAATCTTTATTCTCCCAATTTCCCCAGTTGTTTTTGTATGCTCTTTGTTGCAAGCATTTACGTTCCACCCGTCAATAACAACTATTTTGAGTGTTCTCACCTCAGGTGGGATCGGGAAGAGGTCGTACATGTCTTCTCCAAATCTCCTCTCTGCCTCTTCTCTTGGGAGCTCATACACCTCGATTGGAGCATTTTCTTCGATCTTCCTATTGGCAAACTCTTCAATCATTGCAACTTCCTCGTTTGTGGGTTTTCGGTTGAACTTAACCGTTAATCTCCCATGGCTGCCGTTAACATAAACGCCTGCAGTCCACTTGGCTTCTTCACCCAAAACCTTCACCACTGCGCCTTTGAGCACGTGAAGAGCTGTATGAGTTTTAACCTCCATTTCATCCTCCTCTCCTTTTACAAAATACCTTCTCTATAAGCTAGCTCGGCATTTAAAATTGAACCCCCAGCAGCCCCCCTGATAAGATTGTGCCCCAAGGTAACGTACTTAAACCTTCTCCTTCCAATCCGTTGTAATCTCCCAATCGTGACTGTCATTCCATTTCCTAATTCCCTATGAAGCCTTGGCTGAGGAATCTTCATATATACAATCGGTTTTGCATAGGAAGGGAGATTAAGGTTTCTTAATGGGTCAAAAGATTCAAAAGCTTTTCTAAGCTCTTCAACGTTGATGTCTTCATCAAGCTCAACAAAAACTGCCTCTGTGTGTCCATGAGAAACTGGCACTCTTGTTGTAATAGCGGATATTTCGAAGTCAAAGCCAAGTATTTTCCTTGATTCATTCTCAATTTTCCACTCTTCCATTTCAATGTATGGAATTACGTTGTCAAAAATCTGCAAGGCTGATAATCCTTTAAATCCGGCTCCGCTTATTGCCTGCATTGTTGCAACATTCACCCTTTTGAGCCCAAATTCTGAGAGAACTTTAAGCGAAAGCACCAATATAGCAGTTGAACAGTTTGGATTCGTAACTATGAACCCCTCCCAGCGCCTCCGCTCCTGCTGGAGTTCAATGAGCTTTAACTGTTCAGCATTGACCTCTGGAACAAGAATAGGCACGTCATCTTCGTATCTATGGGATGAAGCGTTGCTGAACACAGGGATTTTCTCGGCAAGCTTTTCCTCTACTTTACCGGCTATTGAAGAAGGGAGAGCTGAAAAAACTAAGTCTACATCCGGATTTTTTAAGAAATCTTCCAAGCTCTCTATCTCTATATCACCAATATCTCCACTGCTCCACTCTGCAATCTCTTTGTACTTCTTTCCTTTAGACCTTTCTGAAGCAACCAGCTTTTCAATTTTAAACCAGGGGTGATTTGTCAAGAGTCTCACAAAGCTCTGTCCAACTAAGCCTGTGGCGCCTAAAATTGCAACCTCCATCAAAGAACCTCCCTAAACGCTTCCAAACTTGGCTCTATAGGCTCTGGAAGCTTAAAGTTTTCAATTATTATGTTTGGATCTTTCAGCCCATGCCCCGTTGTAATTAAAACATAGCTTTCATCTGGCTCAATTAGACTAAGCTCTTTCAGCTTAATTAGACCTGCCAAAGAAGATGCCGATGCTGGTTCGACAAAAATTCCCTCTTTTGATGCGAGCAGTTTTTGAGCCTTGAGAATCTCCTCATCACTCACGCTCTCAAACAATCCGCCTGACTCTTCAACAGCTCTCCAAGCCTTTTTCCAGTTGGCTGGATTTCCAATTCTAATTGCTGTTGCTACAGTTTCAGGCTTTTCTTCAGGCTCAAATGGCTTTCTTTTCTTGAAAGCTTTAACCAGTGGAGATGCTCCCTCTGCTTGAATGCCAATCATTCTTGGCAACTTATCAATAAATCCAGCTTCATAAAGCTCCTTAAACCCTTTCCAGATGGCTGAAATGTTACCGGCATTCCCTACTGGCAGAATTATGTTATCCGGAACGAAGCCAAGCTGATCAAATATCTCAAAAGCTATTGTTTTCTGCCCCTCTAAACGGAAAGGATTTATTGAGTTGAGCATGTAGACTCCCAGCTCCCTACTTGCTTCAACCACTACTCTCAGGGCATCATCAAAGTTCCCTCTAACAGGGAGAACTTTCGCACCATATACTATGGCCTGAGCAAGCTTTCCTAGTGCTATTTTTCCGCTTGGAACGAGAACATAGCTTTTTATCCCTGCTTTTGCCGAATAAGCAGCTAAAGATGCTGATGTATTCCCCGTTGAAGCGCATATAACCTTGTCCATGCCCAGCTCAATTGCTTTTGAAACACCAACTGTCATTCCCCTATCCTTGAAAGAGCCTGTTGGGTTTGCACCTTCATTTTTGACATAAAGCTCTTTCATCTCAAGTTCTCTCTGGAGATTTTCCAGACGATATAGAGGTGTTCCTCCCTCATTGAGAGAAACCCTCCTTTCAACAGGTATAAAGCTCTTGTATTTCCAAAGCGTTATGTTTTTTCCATTAAAAATGTTTTCAACTTTGTCCAAATCAATAACTACTTCAAGCAGACCGCCACAATCACATCTATATCTAACTTCTTCTTCCGAGTATTCTTTACCGCATTCTATACACCTGAGCATCTTGCCCCACCTCCAACTTTAGTGATGAAATACTCTGCTCTAATTCCCTCATTCTCAAAGGCCTCAACCATGGCCTTTCCAATATTTCTCAAATCCTCCCCCAAAGCAAACATGCTAGGCCCTGAACCGGAGAGAGAAGCCCCATAAGCTCCACTTTCTAATGCAGCCTTTCTGACCCTATCAAACCAGGGCATGAGCGGTTTTCTATAAGGAATGGCAAGATAGTCCTCCAAAGACTTTCCAACTTTTTCTAAATCCCCCTCTTTCAAAGCTGATACCAAAGCGCTTGCAAAGGCCAAATTCCTAATGGCATCGCTTAGAGGTACATATCGGGGTAAAACTGCCCTTGCTTTTTTTGTGCTGACCTTAACTTCTGGGAGAACAATGACGAGCTTAAAGTCTACATCAAGTTTAAACACTTCAAGGGGAGAAAGAGACTTCAGTATCGTGAATCCGCCAAAGAGGGAAGGAACAACGTTATCTCCATGAGCATTTCCTGATGCTACTCTCTCTCCTTCTAGAGCTGCTTTTATTATGATCTCCCTATCTTCAACCCCAAGGAGTTTTGCCAATGCCAATGCCCCACCCAAAGCTGAAGCTCCTGAACTTCCAAGCCCGCTTTTTGGTCTTATTCCCTTTTTAACCTTCATCTTAAAGCCTATTTCCGCTTTGAGCATCTTTAAGAGTGCAAGAGCAGATACTGAGGCAACATTTTTCTCAGGTTCTTCTGGCACATTAAATCCCTCAACTTCTATTTTCACTTCATCGTTTTCTTTGATCCTAATGATGTCTTTTGGAGCATCAAGGCATAAGCCAAAGACATCAAATCCTGGCCCAAAGTTCGCTATCGTTGCCGGCGCTGATACTTTCATTTAAAATCACCCCGTGGATTTCATTCAAGGCCTCCTTAAGCTCAATCTTATCGACGAAGAAGCATACATAGGTATCGCCTTGCTCAGCAATTGGATACTGCACATCAACGCAAGAAGCTCCAACCACTCCTACCTTTGCCTTATCTCCAAGAATTTTGTAAGTGATTATTGGCATTTTAAGGCTAATATCTGAAACTAATGTCCCTAATTTCCATTCACTTGTTTTTCCAAGAATTAATGGAACTTTATCTCTTATTGGTTCAATTGTTCTCTCATGCAAGGCTTTCAGTCCGAGTCTTGAGGCAATTAAAGCCTCCTCATAGGATATGAAGGGTATAAGTAAGGCATCTTTCACGAGCCTTGGATCAGCAGTATAAATTCCCTTGACGTTACTCATAATTAGAACTGCTCTAGCATCCAAGAGGTGTCCTAAAACCGAAGCCGTGTAATCACTTCCTCCTCTCCCCAGTGTAGTCCTGAAGCCATTGAAATTCCCAAGAAACCCTGTGACAACGGGAACTTTGTCCCTATTTAGTAGTGCCTCTATCCTCCAAATATTCTCCCTTGTTTTTTCTAGGTTGACCTTAGCATTACCAAAGTTCCCATCTGTTTCTATTAGATAAAAAGCATCAACTGGGGCACTTTTGAGCCCCTCGTCTTTCAGAGCTCTGGAGAAGAGTTTTACTGATAGTCTCTCTCCGAACGACAGGACATGATCTATGTACGCTTCTCTATTTGGAAACATTTTTTCATTTTTTAGAACAAACTTAAGCTCTTTGATCTCATTTTCAATGTTCAAATCAACTCCAAGCTTTTCAATTGCTTCCAGATGTATCTCCTCGAACTTTTCAAGAATCTCCGTACTTCTGCTTTCTGCTAACTTCAATAGTAAGTCTGTGACACCTCTTAATGCGGATAGAACAACCACAACTTCGTTTCCATCATGGAGCTTCTTGACAAGTTCTAAAGCTTCGCTAAAAGAGTTTCTAACAGAACTTCCCCCAAATTTAACGACTACTCTCCTGCTGGAGAGTTTGTAAATCACCCATGACGAATCACCATACATATACGGATTCTTGACCCAAATATAACTCTTTTTGCAGATTTTTTGTCACTACGACAGAAATAATGGGCCCACATCTTTCCAAATGGACAATACGTTAAGCTACTCTCTGTTTTTTCAATTTATGACAACTTCCTTTAATAAGAAGATTAAAAATCAAAGAATAACGGCAATAATTATAGAGTTAACATTTGTCCTCGTCGGCCCTGTTATGAGCAGGGCTTTTGCCCTCTCCAAAGCCTCATAAGCATTGTGTCTCCTGAGGAATTCTTCCAAATCGATACCTTCTTTTCTAAGGACTTCTAGAGTATGGCTATCCACCAACCCACCGGCAGCGTTCGTTGGACCATCTGTTCCATCCGTGTCCATAGCCAAAACCGCAATCCCTCTAAGACCTGCTATTTTTCTCGCTATGCTTAAAGCAAACTCCTGATTCGGCCCTCCAAGGCCGGCTTCTCCCTCTATCGTTACCGTTGTTTCTCCACCAGCTATCAGAACACAAGGCTTCTCAAAAGGCCTGCCGTAATGATAAATCTCCTCAATTATCGAACCTAAGGCAATGGCAACCTCCCTGGCTTCACCCTCAAGAGTTGTTGTTAAAATGTAAGCCTTAAGTCCAAGTTCTTTGGCTTTTCTTTTTGCAGCCTCACATGCTAGAGAGTTGCTCGCTATGAGAAAGTTATGGACATTGGGCAGATCCTCTTTTAGGGTTTCCTCGGCTTTTCCTTCAAGGCCAAGCTCTATGTGCCTTCTTACGCTTTCTGGAAGCCTGTCCCAGAGGTTATAGAGCCTCAATATTTTATATGCATCTTGGAACGTAGTGGGGTCTTTTACAGTTGGACCAGACGCTATGGCTTCGAGGGGATCGCCAACAACATCTGAAAGGATCAGACTTATCAGGGTTCCTTTAACAAGCTTTGCCAGCTTTCCGCCCTTTACCTTTGAGATGTGCTTTCTGACGGTGTTGATCTCATAAATCTTGGCTCCACTCTTAAGGAGGAGTTCGTTTGTTTTCATCTTATCCTCAAAGCTTATTCCATCTTCAGGGAGCATGAAGAGAGCACTTCCGCCACCGGAGATAAGGACGAGAAGGATATCATCTTCACCGACTTTTTTCGCAAGCTCCACTCCAAGCCGAGCCCCCCTCATTGAATTCTCATCCGGAACCGGATGCCCGGCTTCAATTACCTTGATTTTTTTTAGCGGCAACGAATAAGCATACTTTGTTATCGCGATACCTTCAGCAATCCTCTCGTCCAAAACCTCTTCGACAGCTTTTGCCATAGAACATGCCGCCTTTCCAAAGGCCAAAACGTAGATTCTTCCCTTTATTGGGAATTCCTTCCCCTTAACAATGAGCCTGCTCCCCTCAACTTTTAGGGATCTTTTGACCGCTTCATAGGGGTCTGCACTTTTTATGGACTCTTTCATCAGGGCAAGGGCAATTTCCTT
>CAYNRW010000064.1:0-6720 GCA_964399725.1 uncultured Thermococci archaeon
TAACCTCTTTTTTGCCGCTTTCCAGGGCTTTTTGCAGTTCTTTCTCTACAGATGGCGTGATTGGATGTATATCCTTCTCCATCTGGGTATTGGTGTTAATCTCTGAATTATTGGCACCATATGCAAAAGTCACTGGCACTGCTGAGAGCATCATTAAGAGTGCTATAAAAACACTCAGCGTCTTTTTACTCATCTGCACACCTCCGACAAAGTAGTTCATATTATCATTTATGATGAGCATCGATATAAGGATTTCGGCATTACTGGATTAACATGTACTATATAGCACAGCCAATTCTTGTAATGCTAAGAAACTTTCATGAATGGATGAGTTAGGGAAAGACAAAAGCATGAGACAGAACATTCTAAATCCTTTCAAAAACCAACCCAACTTTCAGAGCCGTTCCGAAGGGAAGCACGTCTTCATCAACGTTGAACTTCGGGTGGTGGTGAGGGTAGATTATTCCCTTCTCTTTGTTTTTTATTCCAAGGGTTATAAAAGCTCCCGGTACTTTTTGGAGGTAGAATGCAAAGTCCTCAGCTCCCATGGTTTTTGGGACTTCTTCTACTTTCAGCCCAAGAGTTTGGGCAACTTTCCTAGCGAGAGATGCCATTTTAGGATCGTTTATCGTAGGAGGCCCAACTTCTTCTATTTTCAGCTTATATGATGCGTTGTTGGCTAGTGTTATACCCTTTAAAATCTCTTCAATTCTCTTTTCAATAAGACTTTTTGTTTCTTGTGTGAAGAACCTGTAAGTGCCATTCATATAAACTCTTTCTGGAATGACATTAAAGGCTTCTCCAGCTTTTATTGATCCTATAGTCACGACTCCACTTTCCAAGGGATTTAGATTCCTGCTTATGATTGTCTGGAATGCAAGGATCACTTGAGCCGCTATGGGAACTGGATCTGTTGTTTCATGCGGCGAGGCTCCATGACCACCTTTCCCTTCTATCTCTACATTGAACCTTCCGACTCCAGCCATGAAGGGGCCTTCTCTAATCCCAACAACCCCACTTGGTAGCTCCATCCATACGTGGAGACCGAAAATAGCATCGACACCTTCCAAAGCTCCACCTTCGATCATTTTTAGTGCTCCGTTTCCTCCTTCCTCTGCCGGCTGGAAAATTAACCTCACTTTGTTGGGGAGTTCTTCTTTGTGTTCTGCAATTATCTTTGCAGCTCCAAGGAGCATTGCGGTGTGAGCATCATGACCGCAGGCATGCATTTTTCCTGGGATTCTGGACTTGTAAGGAACATCATTCTCTTCCTGAACAGGCAAAGCGTCCATATCTGCTCTCAAAGCTACAGTTTTTCCTTCTTTTCCAATATCGGCTATTATCCCTGTCCCAACGCGCTTAATCTTGTACCCCCACTCTCTTAGATGTTCTTCAACGATTTTTGAAGTTCTCTCTTCCTCATAACCAAGCTCGGGATACATGTGAAAGTCTCTGCGCCAGGCAATTATCTGATTTTTAATCCTAAGGGCTTCTTCAAGGGGATTCATATGGACTCACCAACTTAGTTAATTCAAATTTTTATTTTAACCTTTCGATGTATACTTAGAATAAATCCCACCAAAGAGCAACAGTACAGAAAGGACAAAGGCATCAATTCCGCTCTCAAGGGCGTATATCAGCGTCGCCAGAACTACACTTGCAGTTCTCTCATCGGCCTCCGATAATTTGAGCAGACTTCCTATGAGATACGCTTCAATTACTCCCAAAACTCCAAAATCCGCTATTGGCTGGCCGAAGAGGAAATATGTATACCTGCCGTTGAGGGTAAACATAAATGCAACTCTCCACCTTGGATCACTGTGGAACAGCAATTTGCCATGGAAAAAACCAAATGGGAGAGAAACTGAGACTATATTGTGAAAAATTAGAAATGTAAAACCAACTCTGGTTAAAAGGGTCTCAAGACTTCCGCTTAAATATAAAATAAGTAAAAATACTGGGACTGCAGCAAGAGCGTATTTAAATGCCAATTTATTCTTATAGTAATAGGGGAGAACGTAGAAGAAGAATATCAAAAGCATTAGGGATCTAAAAGTACCTAAAAAGAAAAGAATCTCAAGTACCAAAATGGTAAGCGTTTTAATCTTCCAATCTAATTTGCAGTATGTTAGGCATACTCCAGACAAAAACGCAAAAAGCACTAGAGGTTTAACAAGCCTAAATCTCAGCCCCCACTGGAAAAATGGGACGCCTACAAGCAAATAAAGGATAACTATGGAGAGGATGGATCCCAAGAGGGCAAATTTTGCATATTTTTCGAAAACTTTATACTTCCTGGAAATAAGAAATACAATTAAAGCAGCCAACTGGCCATAGATTGGGAGTGCAAAGGATAAAATAAATATGAGAAGCCAGTAAGTCCACTCTGGGAACCTCATCGTCTTTAAATAACCAAGAGCTAAAACCCCCCAAAATATTATGGCAACAAGGAGAGCAGTTGTGATTCTATGAAAAGGGAGAGTGGTGGCATATAGCTTCTCTTTGAGAAAGATATTTGCACAAACCATTAAAAATAAGTACGTAAAAAATGCAAGGGTGAAAAGCTTTAGGCCTTTCATTGAACCACCAAACTTAATAAAGTTAAAAGGAGATTAAAAGGCTTAGGGGGGTAGAGGATGAAGAGAGTTAAGTTTGCATTGTTCATTGTTATTTCATTCCTTGTCAGACTTATACCTCACAGGACTTTGCTGCTGGCAGTTTATGACGAGTATCTCCATAGGGATTTAACATTGAGAATTGTTAACAATGGAATAGGAGTTCTTTCCAGAGATATAGGGTCGCTTTTAGGTCTTAAAGCCTATAGCTATCCTCCTCTGTTTCATGTAATTGGGGCATTTTTCTATGGAATTTTAAAAAGTGATTACGTCTTTTTCATACTTCCCGTTGTCTATGGAACTCTTTCAATTGTGGCTTTCTATTATCTTTCGGGAGAGATTTTAGAAGATGAAAGAAAAGCCTTCTTGGCAACTTTGTTGGTTGGATTCGCCCCAAATTTCCTTTACAGAACAAGTTTGTACATTCCTGAGAACCTTGGTATTTTGTTCTTTATAATTGGAATGTGGCTTTTAGTGAGATTCCTGAAGACTCAGCGGCCGAATTACTTGTTTTCCCTGTTGATTTTGCTCCCCATCTATATGGTTACTCACAGGGGGTGGGTATTTTTTGTTGGAGTTGCTACTTTGATGGGCTTTATTTACTTCGTTCCTTGGGTCAAGAGACATCTTCACTACCTTGTTGCCCTAGGTGTGATTGGGCTCGCACTTTATTATGCTCCCGTAAGTGGGGAATTCATAAGAGGCCTTATATCCAGAATGCCAAAGGAAGAGGTTACTGCTTTAGGATATTTAAAGTGGATAGGAGTTGTGCAGTTGATTTTTGGAGTTATGGCAACTAAGAGATACCTTAAAGGGGATCCAATTAGGCAGGGATTGACTTTATGGGCCTGGTCATTCATGATTCTTGGAAGCGTTGCCTTTAGGTTTAGGGATCCCTATGCCTCCCTTCCCCTTTCGATAATGGCGGCAGAATACTTAGCAGATGAGATATTTCCAAAGCTCCGCCTGATTCTTGAAAAAATAAGTGCGGACATAAGTGGATTGGGTGCGAACGTGTTTAGGGAGATCTTGTTGAGCAAAAAAACTGTTTCCATTTTGGTAGCTTTGCTCATTGTTATTCCTGTTGTCCAGGGAGCTTACTCTTCGTATGCTTATATAACCCCTCCAACCGTAAAGGACAAGGAAGCCTTCGAGTGGATAAAAGAAAACACTCCAAAAGATGCCGTGTTTTTGGTATGGTGGGATTTGGGGTATCTTTTAATAGGCAACACTCATAGAAAAGACGTTGTAATGTGGAAAAAAGTCTACCAAGGATTTTTTGAGGAAGCTCCAGATCCACAAGAAGCCATCAAAGCATATGCAGATCATGTAGTAATGTTCAGTTCAACCCAAAAGGAGAGAGTCTATCATTTAATGAAGATTTACAATGTCACCTATATCTATGTGGATAGATATCGGAGGACTTATGGCCTCATAAAGTACGGCCTTATGGAGTACGCTCCTTATGATACACACTTTAAAACGCTCTTTGTAAATGGAAACTCCGAGTTATACCGGTTTATACCAAATCCCTCCCTCCTGCCGAAGGATCAGAGTAAATTGGAGCACTCTGGGAGTTATGAAGTATTGGTGAACTTTTTGGAAAAATTCTGGACCGGCTACAATTATGCAGACTTTGACGATGGATATAAGGGAGATTACTTCCTTAATGCGAGGATAGCAAAGCTTTATGCTTACCTTTACCAAAAAACAGGAGAAGAGAAATTTAAAGAGCGCTATGAGTGGCTACTAAATTGGCTTGCATACAAACAGCTTGAAAATGGTGGCTTCCCTGAGGGAGTTCCTCCGAATGATTTTACACTCTATACTGCTTTCACTTTGGAACCTCTCAAGGAGATGTTCTTTAAAGGAAAGGAGACTGGGGTAGAATATCTCAAAGAGAGGATTAAGAACAATTACATAATGACCACGCCAAAAGATAGAAAAGGAGATCTTTTTGCCGAAGCTCAGATGCTACCAATACTCTATGAGTATGGCTTGCTTAATGAGACCGTGCTGAACAACTTAATAACAAAAATCCTTAAGGAACAAAGGAAAGACGGAAGCTGGAAGAAGAGCTTAGGAGGAACTATAGTTACGGCCTTTGGTTTAGCTAGATATTACCAGCTGAGTAGGGATGAAAGAGTCATACCTGCACTCGAAAAAGCGGCAGAATGGATTAAGGATCAGCAAGAAGAAAATGGGCACTTCAAAGGGGAAAAAGGATATGGGTATTCCAGAGCGACCTATGCAAATGCCCTCTTTGTGTATCATGTTGTTGGAATGACGAAAGAAGAGGAGCAGATGCTAAGCATTATTAAGAACACTTATGATCTCAATAAAGAACCGCGACCTCTTCAAGCCACGTTGGATATTTTCAGAGCTTTGGAATACGCATATGGTATAGAAAATGCTATCAAAATCCTCAGTGATATTTTGGCGTTGCAAAACTTTTAATTTTTTAACTTCGTTGTGCATATAAGCAAGATTATTTTATGGGCTCAAAAGCCATTTTTGGACAGTTAATTTTAAATAGGCTCTCTCTATATCACCCACGGTTATTCTAAAAAGGAGGGATCGAGATGGCATACAAATTCATAAAATGGTTTGAGGAATTGAGGAAAGAAGACGTCCCTCTCGTGGGTGGAAAAGGTGCAAACCTTGGAGAAATGACAAATGCCGGAATTCCAGTTCCGCCAGGATTCTGTGTTACAGCTGAGGCATACAAGTATTTTGTTGAAAACGTTAGGGTTGAAGATGGAAGGACTCTCCAAGAGTGGATTATGGACTTGATAAGCAAGACCAATGTCGATGACAGCAAGCAGCTCCAAGAGAACACCGCCAAGATTAGAGAGAAGATAATCTCAATGGAAATGCCTGAAGAGATTGCCAAGGAGATTGAGCAGGCTTATAAGGAGCTCAGCCAGAGATTTGGTAAAGATGAAGTCTATGTGGCTGTTAGGAGCTCAGCCACAGCGGAAGACCTTCCAGAGGCTTCATTCGCTGGGCAGCAGGAGACATACTTGGATGTTCTTGGTGTGGATGACGTTAAAGATAAAGTAAAGAGATGCTGGGCTTCACTCTGGACTGCAAGGGCTACCTTCTACAGGGCAAAGCAAGGGTTTGATCACTCAAGAGTTTACCTAAGTGCTGTTGTCCAAAAGATGGTTAACAGTGAGACAAGCGGTGTTATGTTCACCGCAAACCCAGTTACAAACGATAGAAATGAAATAATGATTAACGCAAGCTGGGGACTTGGTGAGGCAGTTGTTAGCGGCGCGGTTACACCTGATGAGTACATCGTTGAGAAAGGTACATGGAAGATTAAAGAGAAGGTTATTGCCAAGAAAGAAATAATGATCATTAGGAACCCAGAAACAGGTAAGGGAACCGTTAAAGTCCCAGTTGCCGAGTATCTTGGTCCAGAATACGTTGAAAAGCAGGCTCTCACTGATGAACAGATAATCGAAGTGGCAAAGATAGGTGCCAAGATCGAGGAGCACTATGGATGGCCTCAGGATATCGAGTGGGCTTATGACAAGGACGACGGCAAGCTCTACATCGTCCAGAGCAGGCCGGTCACCACCCTTAAGGAGGAGGTTAAGACCGAGGAGGCTGAGATGACCGAGGAGATGAAGGTTCTTCTTAAGGGTCTTGGAGCCTCGCCTGGCGTTGGCGCTGGTAAGGTCGTCATCATATTTGAGGCGAGTGAGATAGACAAGGTCAAGGAAGGAGATGTTCTCGTTACCACCATGACCAATCCGGACATGGTTCCAGCCATGAAGAGAGCCTCCGCTATCGTCACCGATGAGGGCGGAAGAACCTGCCACGCCGCCATCGTCAGCAGAGAACTTGGAATTCCATGTGTTGTTGGTACCAAAGAGGCCACCAAGAAGCTCAAGGACGGCATGCTCATTACTGTTGATGGAACAAGAGGTGTCGTCTATGAGGGCATAGTGAAGAGCCTTGTTAAGAAGGAGGAGGAAGAAAAGGCCGAGGGTAAGGTGGTCGTTGCAGGAGCACCACTCATCACTGCCACTGAGATTAAGGTGAACGTTTCAATGCCGGAAGTAGCTGAGCGCGCTGCAGCCACCGGTGCCGATGG
>CAYNRW010000065.1:0-6534 GCA_964399725.1 uncultured Thermococci archaeon
TGGCAAAATTTTTAAACTCTTCACAAGATCAAATCTTGGTGATAATTATGCTCACATATGCTCAAGCTGGTGTTGATGATAAAAAAACTCAAAAAGCTTTGAAAGGTGTTATTTCCCTTGCAAGAGCAACTTTTGAGTTTAGAAGAAATAGAATAGGAGAACCAAAAGAAGATATAGGACATTACGCTGCGCTTATGGATTTTGGAAACTTTTACCTTGCAATGACGACAGATGGAGTTGGAACCAAAACCTTGGTTGCAGAGGCGGTTGGAAAATACGACACCATTGGAATAGACATGATAGCGATGAATGTAAACGATTTGATATGTGTGGGAGCTGAACCTGTGGCTCTGGTTGATTATCTAGCAGTTAAAGAGCCAGATGAAGAAGTTTTTCAGGAAATAGCAAAAGGACTTTATGAGGGGGCAAAGCAGGCAGGGATAGCTATAGTTGGTGGCGAAACCGCGATCTTACCAGAACTCGTGAATGGCTTTGACCTTGCTGGAACGGCTATTGGAGTTGTCAAGAAAAATAAAGTGATAACTGGAAAGGAGATAAAGCCTGGAGATGCAGTAATAGGAATCTCAAGCTCAGGAATTCACTCTAATGGTCTAACCCTTGCAAGAAAGCTCTTGATTCCCAAATACGGACTTGAATATGAGTTTGAGGGCAAAAAACTTTGGGAACATTTGCTCGAGCCAACGAGGATCTATGTTAAACCAATTCTTGAGCTCCTCAAAAAAGTAGAAGTTCATGGATTAGCTCACATTACCGGTGGAGGCTTGCTTAATCTAAAGCGACTTACAAGCTATGGCTTTTCTCTGGAAATGCCCCCAATAAGTGGAATTTTTAAACTAATCTACGAAAATGGTGTTCCTTTAGAGGAAATGTTTAGAGTTTTCAACATGGGGATCGGATTTATAGTTATCGTTCCTAAGGAAGAGAAAGAAGATGCGTTGGATATTTTAAACAAGCACTTCAAAAGCTTTGAGCTAGGTGTTGTAACAGAAGAGCCAGGGATAGTAGTAAGAAACTATGGGATCCAATTTTGAGGGAAGCATAAAAATGCGGGTTATTCTGTATTTGTTTTTTATTTCTATCTCCAGCATTCAATGCCGCAATGATTTTTTCCAAATTTTTAAACCCAAATAAAAATGGAAAAGACATCTCAGCTAATGAGGCGTTTGTAAATCTCTTCGTAGGCTGAAATCAAGTCTCCCTTGTCAAAGCGGAAGACATCTTTATCTAAGCTTTTCTTTGTCTCAACATCCCAAAATCTACATGTATCTGGGCTTATTTCATCTGCTAAAACTATTTCGCCTTTCTCATTCTTTCCAAATTCGAGCTTAAAATCAACGAGCAAAATTCCCTTTTCTTTGAAGTAGTCCTTTAAAATTTCATTGACTTTGAACGCTATTTTCTCCATTTCTTTAATTTCGCTCTCATCTACTCCAAGAATTTTTGCGTGGTAGTAGTTTATCATTGGATCCCCAAGAGCGTCGTTTTTGTAGTAAAGCTCTATTATAGGCTCCTCAAGCTCGGTGCCTTCCTCCAGTGGAAGCCTTTTCTTTAAGCTTCCTGCTACAATGTTTCTAACGACCACTTCAACTGGATACATTTGAAGCTTTTCCACTATAAGCCTGTTATCACCAGCAACTCCAATAAAGTGGGTTTTTATACCCTTTTCCTCCAATAACTTAAAGATATGGGCACTTATTTGGGCATTGAGCCAACCTTTACCTTTAAACTGTGCTTTCTTTTCTCCGTTAAAAGCTGTGGCATCATCTTTAAATTCCATTATCAGCTTTCCTTCATCCAAGGGGATCATCTTCTTTGCCTTTCCTTCGTAAACTTTCATATGTATCACCATATTTATGTAAAATTATGGGACTTTTTAAGTTTATTTTATCATTTTTATGTCAATAACTGGGCAAAGTTTTTAAAATGTAATCGATAATCTATGTTTGACAA
Source organism: uncultured Thermococci archaeon (assembly GCA_964399725.1). Lineage (GTDB taxonomy): Archaea > Methanobacteriota_B > Thermococci > Thermococcales > Thermococcaceae > Thermococcus_A. The sequence goes on from CAYNRW010000065.1 coordinate 1,972, forward strand.
TTGAGAATAATATACATGTTCAACTCAAAAATCTGCGAGGGAAAAACATGAGAGAAAAATGTGGAATCTTTGCAGCCAAGACGGAGAATGCTCCTAAAAAAGCATACTATGCTCTTATTGCTCTTCAGCATCGCGGCCAGGAAAGTGCTGGAATAAGCGTGTGGAAACACAAGATTAGAACCATAGCGGGTAGGGGATTAGTTTCTGAGGTTTTTAGGGGCAGAGAACTTACAAAATTCAGGTCAAATATAGCCATAGCTCATGTTCGCTACTCCACATCTGGTTCTTTGAGTGAAACTCAACCACTCGAAGTCTCTTGCTGTGGAAAAGAGATAGCAGTTGCTCACAATGGAACTCTTACTAATTTTTTACCTTTAAGGCGGGAATACGAAGAAAAAGGGGTTAAATTTAGGCATTCAGTTGATTCAGAGCTCTTGGGGATCTCTTTTCTCTGGCATTTGAAAGAGACTGGTGATGAGTTTGAAGCCATGAGGGAGGTTTTTAATGAAGTTAAAGGGGCTTATTCCGTGGCATTTCTCTTTGATGGAAAAGTCTTAGTTGCTAGAGATCCCCTTGGATTCAGGCCTCTTAGCTATGGCGTTGGAGATGGGCATTACTTTGCATCGGAAGACTCCGCTCTCAGGCTTTTTATAGATGAAGTTAGGGATGTAAAGCCTGGAGAAGTGTTCTTGCTTTCTGATGATGTCGAGAGCAAAGTCTTGGTTAAAGAGAGGCATCACCACTGTGTCTTTGAGTATATATACTTCGCTAGGCCCGACAGTGTTCTTGACGGGGTTAGTGTTTATAAAGCTAGAGTTAAAATGGGGGAAGAACTTGCCCGTGAGAGTCCCGCGAGTGCTGATGTCGTTATTCCTGTTCCAGATTCCGGTAGGGCCGCGGCTTTAGGCTTTTCTCAGGTAAGCGGTATTCCATATGCCGAGGGCTTAATAAAAAACCGCTATATTGGGAGGACTTTTATAATGCCTGGCCAGTTTTATAGGGAACTAAAAGTAAAGCTCAAACTTTCTCCCGTCAAGGAGGTCATCGAAGGAAAACGTGTAGTCCTTATCGACGATTCTATAGTTAGAGGAACTACAATGAAACGGATAGTGGAGCTTCTAAAGAAGGCTGGGGCTAGAGAAGTGCATGTAAGGATAGCATCTCCACCAATAAAGCACCCCTGCTATATGGGGATAGACATTCCAACTAGGCATGAGTTAATAGCGGCTTTTGGTAGCATTGAAAACGTTAGAAGGGCCATAGGAGCAGATACGCTTGCTTATCTTAGTGTAGAAGGGCTAAAGAAAGCCGTTGGAAAAGAGGATCTCTGCTTAGCTTGTCTTACTGGTAATTACCCCGAGTGGGCTTTCCGGTTTTAAGTTTTCTAATCCTTGCGGCTGAAAACTTAAACTCTGGTGTACCGGCTTTGTTGAGAGCGTTGTTTGTGAGTTTATTGGCCTTAAAGTGAAATGGAATTGCTACAACCCCTTCCACAATTTTTCCAATTTCTGCCTTCATTCTTATTTTTCCGCGTCTTGTCGCGATTTCTATTAGATCACCATTCTTTATTTTGAGCCTTCTTGCATCGTTCTCGCTTATCATGGCTTTTGGCTCCTCCATAAGTTTTACCAGTGATGAACTCCTCAATGTCATTTCTCCCGTGTTGTAGTTGTTCATAAGCCTAACTGTAGTCAGAGCAAAGGAATACTCGCTGTTGGTATTTTCCCAAGGAGGAATGTGTTCCACAGCCACAAATCGGGCTTTTCCATTTGGGGTTGCAAATTCCCACGTATGGAGTCTTTTCTTTGGGAGGAAGATTCCATCGCCCTCTTTAAGTTCTTTTATATCTCTGTCCTCCAGTTCAGGAAATAGACGAAAGTATTCCTCTGTTATCTCCTCCACGCGAGAATAGTTAAACCCGGGCAGGCCCAAGGCCTTCCCCAGCATCGTGAATATCTCCCAATCTGGCTTGGAATCCCCCAAGGGCTCGAGAACTTTTTCACTCCATTGGATTCTCCTTTCGCTGTTCATGTAAGACCCGTCTTTTTCACAAAAAGCTGAAGCGGGGAGAATATAATGAGCATAACGTGCTGTTTTTGTCATAAACAGATCTTGCACGACTAGGAGATCCAGTTTTCTAAGGGCTTCCCTGACCCGGGAAAAGTTGGCATCACTAACCGCTGGATTTTCTCCTACAATGTAGAGGGCTAAAATGTCCTCCCTCTCTATTGCATCCCAAAGCTCTGTAAGGTATAATCCTCTCTCTGTTGGAAGATCATCGACTTCCCAAAGAGAAGCAACTCTTTTTCTAAACTTTTCGTCTTCTAATGGCACGTATCCAGGTAAAAATTCACTGAGAGCTCCCATATATGCTGCTCCCTGAACGTTGTTTTGCCCGCGCATTGGATAAAGTCCCCCTTTTTCTCCTATGTATCCCAAAAGAAGGGCTAGGTCTATTATTGCCAGGATAGTTTCAACTCCAGAAATATGTTGGGTTACTCCCATCCCCCACATAATTGCTCCACTGCCCGCTAGGGCGAACTCTCTGGCAATCTTGTAGATTAGAGATGCAGGAATTCCAGTGATTTTTTCTGCATGCTCTGGAGTATATTTCATGGTGGCCATCCTGACTTCCGAAAATCCTGTGGTTCTTTTTTTGATGAAATCTTCGTTGTAGAGCTCCTCTTTAATTATCACATGCATGAGAGCGTTGGCAAGAACTATATCTGTCCCGGGTTTTATCATAAGCTTGTAATCCGCGAAACGCATTGTAACGGTCTCTCTAACATCTATGGCAACTATCTTTGCCCCTTTCTCTTTTGCTCTTTTTATGTAGTCCATGACAACTGGATGGGTCTCTGCAGGATTGTAGCCCCAGATAACTATGATTCCAAAGTTCTCCAAATCTTCATACGGGTTTGTTTGGGTTCCCGTTCCGAGCGTCATTTTAAGGGCATGAACACTGGCTTCATGACAAAGCCTTGCACAGTTGTCTATGTTATTGGTTCCGAAAAGCCTCGCTATCTTTTGTAGAAGATAGTTCTCTTCGTTGCTTATTTTTGGAGAGGCTATAAAAGCAACTGCATCTGGTCCATAAAACTCCCGTATCTCAAGAAGTTTATGAGAAATTTCATCAATTGCCTGTCCCCATGTTATTGGCCTTAGAGTATTCTTTTCTCGCTTCAATGGTTTTTTGAGTCTATCCTTCGAGAGGGCAAATTCCATAGCATAGAGCCCTTTGGGGCATACTCTTCCTCTGTTTGGCTCTCCTTTGTGAGGTCTAACTACTAGTGTCTTGGGATCAATGATAAGCTTGCATCCAAAACCACAGTACGGACATACTGCTTTCACTCTCCCACCCGTATGCATTTAAATGATAAAAATAAAAGTATTTCTATCAAAAAATTAACACTTAAGTGGCAATAAAAAACTTGTTTAAAGTCTTCTAACCAAAGGAAGCATAAAGTGGGTAAGATTTATAAATGCCCTACTTAATTTAACATCGGGCGCAGCCCCGTGGTGTAGCGGCCAAGCATGCGGGACTCTGGATCCCGCGACCGGGGTTCGAATCCCCGCGGGGCTACCACCAAAACAGGCTCCAGACCCAAAACCTTTCTTTTAAAAATCTTTAAATTCAAGGAGCTCCTATATTGTTAGGGTGAAAAAATGTATAGTGAAGAGAAACTTTTGAGCGAGATAAAGGAGCTTCTAGATAACGATAAGCTCTATGCCCTCTATGAGGATACATACAGGAAATACAAATATTATTTCGATACAACCAACTACATAGTTCTCAACGTTTATCAGTTCAATGACCATGGTGCAATACACGTTCTTTTGACAACAAGACGAGCCCTTGAGGTCTTGAAGATTCTTAAAAAGTTCGGAATTAAAACAACAGCGGAGAAACTTGGCAAATCCTTTGAGTGGAGCAAATTCATAGTTTCCTTTGGGGCTCTCTTTCATGACATTGGAAACATGATCCACAGGGACAATCACTACCAGTTCAGTGTTCTTCTTGCTGAACCTATAATAGATGAGCTTGCCAAAAAATTCGAGGAAAAAGACTGGTTGCTCCTGAAAGCATTAACTTTAAACGCCATATACACCCATGATGAGGCCATTCCTTGTACTACCATTGAAGGAAGCTGCGTAGCGATAGCGGATGGATGTGATATGGAAGAAGGCAGGAGCAGATTAGCTTACAAAAGAGATAAAGTGGACATCCATGCGGTTTCAGCTCTGGCGATTAACAAAGTTGAAATAAAAGAAGGAGATGAAAAAGTCCCAATCCTCGTGGAGGCATGGATGAAGCACTTGGCTGGCATCTTTCAAGTCGATGAAATACTTACAAAGAAGGTTAAAAGCTCCCTCTTAAGCGGGAAGGTTAGGATTAGAATACATGCTGGAGAAGAGACTCTAGAAAAGGTGGTATGATGACTTCTCTCCTTTTGGCTTATGAGGATTTGAAATATCTCTTGAACAGGGGATATCGAAAAAAGTATGCCCTTGAGTTTGTTGCCAATCACTACAAGCTAACTTCTAGAGAAAGGTATTTTTTAA
>CAYNRW010000066.1:0-6498 GCA_964399725.1 uncultured Thermococci archaeon
CAAAGTTAAATTTAGGAATGGTGGGGATTATGGAAGAGCTGAAAGCTGTATTGGAGAGGGTTGAGGAAAAACTTATTGCCGCAGAGAAGATATACGCAGCAATGCAGTTTCAAGTCTGGGTTGTGGTAATGGTGTTCTACTACATAATAATTGGACCCTTAGAAACAATTCCATGGCAGCTAACGGCCGTATACTGGACTCTGGCATTCGTGGTGTTCGCATACTTTACGAGGATGATTTGGGAAAGATTGGTAAAGCTACACTTAAGCGCAGGCAAAAAAATGGAGAGCTCTTCAGTCTTTGGGCTCTCAATAGCACTCTCATGGGTATCTGGATTTATAGTGGGATGGATTGCCATGCCAAAATATCTTTCAGGAATGTTTGAATCCCCAGTAGTATTGGGGATCGGATACTTAATCTTCATAAGCTGGGCAGTCTTTGGAATGTTCTTAGCGTTCTGGCACTTCGGAAAAAGCTTAGAGAGGGAGATGATCCCAGCGTTCTTGATTCCAGCAGTGGCTATTCCTTTGATTCCAAAAGTTGCCAAAGCTGCAATGGTCTACGCGGGGTTCGTTGTAGCGTTTGCATTCGGGTTAACGGTGCTAGCATACATCTACTCAGCATTTAAGACCTTAGGGTGATCCCATGGAACTAAGGGAACTGGTGAAAAACCATGTGCTTGGAAATCCCATTAGGTTAGGCATCATGCTCTATCTCCTGCCAAGAGGGAAGGTTCTATTTAAGGAACTACAAAAAGTTTTGGACGTAACTCCCGGCAATTTGGACTCTCATCTAAAGACACTGGAAAAAGCAGGTTATGTAAATCTAACAAAAGTCTTTGCAGACAGACCAAGGACTGCTGTTGAAATAACAGAGAAAGGAGCTGAAGAAACTGGAAAATATCTGAGAATGCTGAAAGAATTGCTTAGTCAGCTTTGATTCATCACATCTGTTAATGTCTTCTGCTTTTTCTTGGCTTTAAGTTCCTTCTTGAACTTTTCAATTCGTCTATTGGCAAGCTCGACGTATTTTGGATTTTTATCTCATAGCCAACGAAATACCACTTAATCATTAATGTAGCAATTGCCGTTGTTCTACTACCCATAAGGAATTAGTCTCAGGGAAAGCTCTACAAGAAACAATGCTAGGTGGTCAATATTCTTAACCTGAGCTGGTGGAAATGTCTAAACACCTTTACCCCACTCTAAAAACTCCTTCAAGATATTCCGCAAGTGTACAATCCTTATTGCCACAAGCTATTCTACCCCGGAGATCCTAATTTAACTGTTTTCGTTTTCAACTTCTTCAACTACTAAACTTCCACATCACACTCATAATCGGAATTAACAGAATCTCTGTCATATCCTGCTCCCAATATAATCCCCATATTTGATAGAATGTTTGAATTTGTGGAAGTCTCTCTAAACTCCAAATCTCCAGCAAGCTTTATGGACTTTGATAAGAATGCAGAGTTTTGGGACATGCGCCTCAACAGCCAACTAACGAAAATTTACCGGACAATTATTAAAGAGCTCGGTGAAATTACCAGGGGTAAGAGAGTTCTAGATCTTGGATGTGGCTCGTATCTTCAGAAGAGATTGGAAAAGTAGTTGGCTATGAGGGATTATATATGGGAGTTGATTTTTCTCATAACCTTTTAGACATTGCAAGAAGATTATGAGAACCAAAGCAGTTATAAACCCAGTAAGTTTTCTCCTCTTAGGTGAGATAATGAGAAAAGGACCGGTATTTTTGGGTAAAGCTCACATTTATTGGTGTGAAGAATGTAATGTTCCTCTAATAAGCGAGAAATGTGATATCCATGGCAAGGGCTTTAGAGTAGACCTAACTCCTCCCGCAGATGTGAGGTTTGCTTTTAAAAAGGACCTGGAATTTATTAGGCGTGAGTTTAAAGCCCACTACGGCGTTGATGTTGGTGAGATAATTGACGGCAAGATTGTGCTTTTGAACAAAACCCCTGGAGAAGATGATGTATATGAAATAATTGTCGACGGTTACATCTTTGGATGGCTTCGCTTTGATCCGCTTGAACTTAGGTGGAAGCCCGGATTGAAAATTGAGGGTGCAACAGCTCTGTGGAAGCACTTTGGAAGGAGCATGAAGAAATGGGTCATAGTGGATAGGGGAGCAAAAAAGCCTATAAAAAATGGAGCAAACGTTCTGCCCATAGGGATTATTGAGGCAGAAAAGAGCATTAGAGTAGGAGACGACGTCATTGTAGTCTGTGATGATGAGGTTATCGCTACTGGGATAGCCAAGAAGGATTATGAACGGCTGAGTGATAAAAAAGAGCGAGGAACCGGAATAAAAACAAGACACCAGAAAAGGATTCAATATCGAGAAGGTAAGAAGGCAACCATAGAGGAGGTAATAAAAGCCAACAGGTCTGCACTAGAAGAGAAAGTTAAAGAGGCCAGAGCTTTTATGAGGAAGACTGCTCAAAACACAAATAAGCCAATTGCCGTTGCCTTCAGTGGTGGAAAAGACAGCTTGGCTGTTTTGGGTCTGGCTCTTGAAGAATTCGAAGATTTTACGGTGTTCTTTAATAACACTGGAATAGAGTTCCCAGAAACCATTGAGTACGTAAAAGAAATCGAGAAAGAGCTCAAGAAGAAAAACATAAAATTTATCATAGCGGACGCAGCCAATGCCTTTTGGAATTCCCTTAGTGTTTTTTCACCTCCGGGAAGAGACTACAGGTGGTGCTGTAAGGTCACAAAACTTGGCCCAATAACATTAACGATAAAGGAGCACTATCCAGAAGGTGTCCTAATGTTTGTCGGCCAGAGAAAGTATGAAAGCATGCAGAGATACAAACAACCCAGAGTATGGAAAAATCCATGGGTGCCCAATGAAATTGGCGCTTCTCCAATCTTCCACTGGAACGCTCTTGAGGTGTGGCTCTACATATTCTCCCGTAAGCTGAAATACAATCCCCTTTATGAGAATCGCCTAGATAGAATCGGATGTTTCATGTGTCCGAGCTCTTCTTTGGCCGAAATTCAAACGCTAAAGGAAGAGAAACCCCAATTGTGGAAAAAGTGGGAAAATGAACTCAGGAAGTGGAAAAACCGCTTTGGAATGCCAGAGGAATGGATAACCTACGGCTTCTGGAGGTGGAGACGGTTAACTAAAGGGCAAAAAGCTATCGCAAGAGAACTTAGAGTGGAGATCCCAGAAAAGAGAACCTGGGAACCTATAAGGTACTCACTTGAAGAAAGGGATGGAGAGTTTATCCTCAAAATAAACACAAAAATAATCCTAGAAAGAATCGAGGAAGTAGCTCCAATATTGGGAGAAGTAAGTAAAGAGAGAGACTCCATAAAAATAGATAGTATTGTGTTTACAAAGGAAGAGGTTAGAGCAAAGAGCAGAAAAGATGCCGTAAGGGCATACTCCCTAATAAAGAGGGCATATGAGTGTGTCGGATGCGGGGTATGTGTTGGAAAATGTCCAGAAAATGCTTTAAGGATAAACTCCCATATAAGAAAGATAAAAGTTGACTCTACAAGATGTATTCACTGCGGGGAGTGTATGGAGGTATGTCCACTGTTAAAAATAAAAAACCCTCAAGAAGGAAGTCAGCTTTAATAGCTTTACCATTTTTCCTGCTCCTGCTCTCTGGCTTTGTAGTTTCCCAAGAGTATGAATACGACTTAGATAGCTACTCCCTTTATTTTGATATTCTGGAAGACTATAAGGTTAAAGAGACTATTGAGCTTTTGATATCTCCAAACGTGCCAATTTCTCATTACACCTTCTATTCAGAATATCCAATTGAAAGTCCTGAGGCTATAATTGAAATCAACGGTAAGACTCAAATAGCCAACGTAAGTGTTTCCAAAATTGTGGGAGATATGAACGCTATCTATATTGAATTTCCCGAAGTTTCGCCCGGAAGTAGGTTAAAGATAAGAATAAGCTTTTACTCGGAAGGAATGCTCCAGGACATCAGTGGAAAGAAGCAGTTTTCATATTATGTCAAATTCAATCAGCCAGTAGGATATTTTTATGCAAGGCTGTATGTCCCTAAAGGTTATGCAATTCTATCTCCCATAGTTCCATCTCCGGATAAGGTTGAAAGCACGGGAAATGCCTTGATTTTGGAGTGGAAAAAGGCAGATGTTAGGCCAGAGGAGGAGTTTTATTTTATAGTGGGGTTTTCGGGAGAGGCAAAAAATCAGTTTCCATTAATGATATTTCTGGCGACGATTTTTATAACCTTCTTGGGCGGTTTCGTTGCTGGAATCCTCTATAAGGGGAAAGAAAAAAGTGTGATTGACCTAAGGTCAGATGAAGAGAAAGTTCTTGAACTGCTTAAAGAAGGCCCACTCTACCAGAGTGAACTTGTAAAGCAACTTGGCTTTTCAAAGGCAAAGGTCAGCCTTCTGTTAAGGAATATGGAAAGGAAAGGGTTAATAGAAAGGGTTAAAGAGGGAAGAACATATCTCGTCAGGTTAAAAGAAAGCTGAGCTAATCTTTATAAAGGGAAAGCATCCAAAAGCGGGAAGGTGAGTAAAATGGAAGAATATTTTGTATGCCCTGAATGTGGAAGTGAGGAAGTTGAAGTGATATCGGAGAGAGGGAGAGAAGTAAAACTAAGATGCAGTGAGTGCGGTCATGTGTGGCAGATCACTTTAAGCAAGCTCATTAAGATTCCAGTAATAGTCAGCAAACATGAAAGAAGCTTCAAGAGGTTTGCAGAGCTTCCCGAGGATGAAGAGATAAAAGTGGGGGATATAGTGGAACTTGAGGATGACGAAGTCAGGATTACTGGAATTGAGCTGGAGGGAAATAAGAGAGTTGAAAAGGCTCTAATAAGGGATGTTAAGACGCTATGGGGAGAAAGCTTGACCTATCCAAAGATCATCGGGGTTTCCATTTACCTTCCTAAAGGGATCACACAATCATTTAAAGTCAAAGTTGACAGAGAGGAGGAGTTTGCAGTTGGAGAGGTTCTCGAGGTTGGAGGCTATACATTCAAGATAGACAAAATAAAAACGGAGAATAAGATGCTAAGGCATGGAAAAGCTAAAGCGGATAAGATAGTTAGAATCATGGGAAGGCCGATAAGGGCAAGGGCAAGCAGAAGCCTCGAGATTTATAAAGGATACAAAGGGGAATAACCTCCACAAACTTAAAATTCTTCTTTTGCAATTTTTATATGTGAAGGGTATGGAAGAGAATGAACTGTATAGAAAATGGATGAGGCTTGTTGAAAATCTTGAGCGGGAAGGAATAATTAAGAGTGAAAAAGTAAAGAGAGCATTTCTTAGGGTTCCCAGATACAAGTTCGTCCTTGAGAGATATAAGGAATATGCTCATGTTGATGAGCCCCTTCCAATTCCCGCCGGACAGACAATAAGTGCCCCTCATATGGTTGCTATAATGCTGGAACTTGCCGAGTTGAAAGAGGGAATGAATGTCCTTGAAGTGGGAACTGGAAGTGGGTGGAATGCTGCTTTGATTTATGAACTCGTTAGACAAGATGTCTATACAATAGAGAGAATTCCGGAGCTTGCCGAATTTGCCAAAAGAAATCTTGAAAGAGCTGGTTACAAGAATAAAGTGCATGTAATAGTAGGCGATGGAACCAAAGGATTTCCGCCAAAAGCACCCTATGACAGAATAATCGTCACTGCTGGAGCCCCCAAAGTTCCCGAGCCTTTAATAGAACAGCTTAAAGTAGGGGGCAAGATTTTAATCCCTGTAGGAAGCTACCACCTATGGCAGGAGCTCCTTGAGGTTATAAAAATAAGCGAGGACAACAAGGTCAAGATAAAAAACCACGGGGGAGTGGCATTTGTACCGCTGATAGGAGAACACGGATGGAGGGAATGAGATGTACCTTATAGCATTTGATCTCGAAGGAACCTTAGTGAAATCCAAATCAAGTTGGGTTGAGCTTCATAAGAAGTTTGGCACTTGGGACAAAGGAAAGGAATATGCCGAGAGGTTCTTTGCCGGAGAGTTTGATTATGCAACATGGGCAAAGTTAGATGCTTCTCTCTGGAAGGGAAGGACAAGAGAAGAAGTTATGGAATGGGCGAATTCGGTTGAATATTTTGAAGGTGTTGAGGAACTTTTCCAATTCTTAAGGCAAAAAGGCTTTAAAATCGCCATAATCAGCGGTGGTCTTAAATGCCTCGCTGAAAGAGTAGGAAAAGAACTTAAGGCGGATTTTGTATATGCAAATGAGCTCGTCTTTGATGAAGAAGGAAAAATAACGGGAGAAGTTCTTCCTTGGGTGGACTTCAGGAACAAGGGCGATATCCTACTTGAGCTTAAAGAAAAGCTCAAACCAAAGCTAACAATAGCCGTTGGAGATGGACACAACGACATAGCAATGTTTAAGGCTGCAGATGTAAGCATAGCAATAAATCCTCATGAAGGTGTTGAGGGAGATTATCTTGCAAGAAACCTATATGAAGTGAGAGAGATCATCGAAAAAATTCTGAAAGAAAAAGGCTAGGTCAG
>CAYNRW010000067.1:0-6414 GCA_964399725.1 uncultured Thermococci archaeon
ATTCCGAGAGATGAGAAGCGTTTTTCAAGGACTTTTGAGGTTTCTGCAAGGGAAGGAGCTGATACCACAGAATAGGTACATCTTTTGGGTTTTTCGGACTTTAGGCTTGGAAATAGTGGAGTAAAAACCTTCAATCCTCCCAAGTCCTCCTCCTGTAACCTTTTTTAATGCTCTGAAGTGCGAAGATGAAAAACACCACAAAAGTTACAATGTTGGTGAACTCCGAAATCTCAATAACATTTTCAAGTGCTAAATATCCGGCTACGAGTGCTAAAATGCCCAAGGCTGCTTCTATTGCTGTTAGAATTAATTCAAATCTGCTCCTCTTAGCTATTCTGCCTTCAGCAATTTTTTTAAATATCTCCTCAAGAGCAGAGTCCTTTTTGATGAGAAATACCATATATTTGTCCTTGTTTTTGAGCCCAATTCTCTCCTCGCTCGGCACGAGATAAAACCAGCGATTCATTTCATCTGTTAACTCAACAACGTAAAGCCTGTTTGACCTCGAGAAAAGATTTTGGGCATTCATTAAAAGGGTATACCCGTCGGGATTCACTACTCTGTTGAACGTTTTTCCCCTAAAAAGCTCTTCAAGTTCCTTGGCTTTTTCGCTTATAAGCTGATCAGGCTTTAATTTGATGAGAACATACACTAACTTCTTTTCCTTTTTTGGAGGAGCAGTCTTTTTCTTTACTTCCTTTTTGCCTTTACGCCTTTCTTTTCTGGACTTCCTTGGGATTACAATTGGGCCTGGAACAAATGTCATATTTCTTCCCAATTAAGATACAGCTTCAAATCTTAAAAAGTTATTGAGAGAAAGAAATTAAGAGCTGAACTCTTGAATCTTTTTCCTCACAAGCTGACTTACAAGCTTCCCATCGGCTTTTCCTCTAAGCTTGGCCATTGCTCTTCCCATAAGCATTCCCATGGCTCCCATGCCTCTGGCCTTTACGACATCGATGTTTTCCCTAACTACCTTCTCAACTATCTTCTCAACTTCCTCCTCACTTAACAGCGTAAGCCCTTTCTCCTCTGCAACCTGCAAGGGTGTTTTCTCCGGATGCAGTGCAAGTTCTTTGAATATTTCTTCAAAAGCCTCTTTTGCTACTCTGTTGTTAAGGAAAAGCTTAAAGGCATCTTTTATGTGCTCCTCCGTAATGTTCTCAATTGGAACTTCCTTCTTGAGACCCTTGAGAACCACAACAAGGATTGAAGCTGCTAGAGATGGTTTAACCCCCATTGCTATAAGCTCCTCAAAGAGTTCATCCTTCTCATCATCCACAAGGGTCTGTGCCAGGCTTTTATCTATGCCGTATTCCTTAACGTAACGCTCCACTCTTGCCTGTGGATACTCTGGAAGGTTCTCTAAGATTTCTCTCTTAAGCTCCTCGCTAATAAATATCGGTGGGATATCTGTTTCAGGGTACATTCTGGCTTTTCCTGGAAGTGGGCGCATGTATTGAGTGTTCCCATCAGGCAGGGCTCTTCTCGTCTCCTCGGGGACACCTCTGATAGCTTCTTTTGCTCTCTGGAGAACTTCCCTAAGGGCTTTCTTTGCAATATCTTCCTCAGCCGCGACCAGAACAAAAGCATCAAGTTCTCCGAGGTTAAGCTTTTCAATAACTTTATCCACTTCCTCCTGCGTTATTCCGTAATTGGGCAACTCATCAATGTGGAATATCCCCTTCACATATTTCTTAGCTCTATCTGCCATCTCCGTGCCGAGCCTTCTCCCTGGTTGAATCTCAAAGCCTATGAGACCTCTAAACTTTGGAAGCTTAATGGCTAAGACCTTACTTCCCTTCTTCAAGGCCCTGGCAATTATTTTTGAACCTGTATTGCTGAAGATGTCTGTCACGTCATAAAACTCCTCTTTTAGCTCCTCTTCTTTTGCCCCTCTTTTTTCAAGTTCCTCTTTAATTCTCAGAAGGTTAAGCTGTCTCTGCACTTCTCTCTCAATTATGAGAGGTATCATGTCAAGCTCCTGAACGCCTTTAATCTCAATCCTTGCCCCGCCTTTAATGGAAACATTTAAATCCTGTCTTATAGTTCCAAGTCCACGTTTTACCTTGCGTGTTGCTCTCAAAGCATCGCCTATGAATTTTGCCACTACCTTTGCTTGCTCTGGATGGTGGATGTCCGGAGTGGTGGCGATTTCAATTAAGGGAATCCCCAACCGGTCAAGCCTATATATTGCCCTTCTGTCCCCCTGCTCTATAATCCTGCACGCGTCCTCCTCTAAGCAAATCGTTGGGATTCCAACGCTTCCCCATGGTGTATCGACCTTGCCGTTCATGCCAACTATAGCGGTTCTCTGGAATCCGGAAACGTTGGAGCCGTCTATGACAATCTTCCTCATAAAATGGACTTCATCAACGGGGATAGCATTTAGGAGATAGGTAATCTGAAGGGCAACCTTCAATGCTTCTTCATCCGGCAGGTGAGGCGGTTCTTCATCCATATACACCAGATCGCTGTATTTGTAGTTTCCCTCATAAACAAAAACTCTGCCCTTCTTGAACTCCTCAAGTGCAGCCTGGTCAATCTCCCCAAGCTCACTCATTGTGGGTCTCAAGCGGCGCTCAAAAGTAAAATCTACTTCTTCATGAAGCTCACTCGGCACTGGCGAGAAGAGCTTTTTAGTGTCAAGCTGTCTGTGAATTTCAAGACCAACTTTTAGGCCAAGTGCTTTGTAATCGAGCTCCATATCTATCACCTCAGATAAGTGTCAAATCTTGTGTAAGGAGTTATTTCTCCAGCATAGTTAGTCAGCATCATCTTTCTAACTTCCTCAAGGTTTTGTGTCTTTCCAAGAACCCATATAAGCTTCACGTAGGCAGTTTCTGGAAGCATGTCCTCGCAGGGAATAACTCCAGCCTTAAGGAGCTTTCTCCCCGTGGAATAGACATTAAGGTTAACCCTACCGTAGAGGCACTGACTCGTCATGCAAACTGCAATTCCCTCTTCAACTGCCCTCTCTATTGTTGGGATTATCTTATTTGGAGTGTGTCCCAGTCCAGTTCCCTCTATTACAATCCCCTTGTAGCCCTTATCAACCAGGAAATCTATAATTTCCCCGTTCATGCCGGGATAAACCTTTATTAGGGCAACTCTTTCTTCGAGCTTGTCATCTACCCATACCTCACTCTCTCCTCTTTTTCTGTAATCCTCTCTCAAATATTCAACTCTTCCATCATACCAGATTTTTGCTATGGGAACGTCATTTATACTCCTAAAGGCATCTCTTCTGGAAGTATGCATCTTTCTAACCTTTGTACCTCTATGTGCCAAGCAGTAAGTGTCACTCGTTTCTCCGTGCATCACAACGGCAACTTCACCAAAGTCCTCGACAGCCATTCTGGTAGAACATATTAAATTCATCGCAGCATCACTTGAAGGCCTGTCACTACTTCTTTGAGAACCAACAAAAATTACCGGCTTTTCTAACTCCCTAAGCATAAAACTCAGCGCCGCTGCAGAATAACCCATTGTATCCGTTCCATGCCCTATTATGACTCCATCTTCTCCACTGTTAAGGGCCTTAGCAACCTCATGAGCCATCTTTTTCCAGTATTCGGGCTTCATGTCCTCGCTCATTATGTTGAAGAGAAGTCTTGGTGTTATGTTTGCTATTTCAAAAATCTCCGGAACAGCTTTTGCAAGCTCTTCAGCGGTAAAAGCGGCATGCACCGCACCGGTTTTGTAATCTATTTTGCTCGCTATGGTTCCACCGGTTCCTATTATGGTGACGTTTGGAAGTCCCGGCTTTTTGGGTAGGACTTCCTTGAATGAAACTTCTTCTCTTGGCTTAGCCTTTTCTATGATTCTCACTTCGACTATCTGATCAATTAAGATCCCTACATTGTATCCGTTATCGAGCTTTACTGTAAGTGTTTCTCCTTTTGAAAGTTCATATGGAGGCATTACAAGCCCTCTGTGGATAACTCTTGTACCGTTTTCCTTCTCAACGACCTCAACATAATCGCCAATTTCAATGCCCTTTTCCTTCATGAAAAGTTCAACTTTCCTCATAGCGAAACCCCCTTTCATAAATTTTAAGCTAGATGGAGTTGATGAGAGGGAATATAAACATTATTGCTTCTCTATCTCATCAAAGGATAGCCATTAGCGAACCTCGATTTTAAACCTCGGTTCTTCAATCCATTCCGACCTGCACTTTGGACATCTCCCAGGAATTTTGATCTCCGGTTTAAATACGAAGCCACACTTTTTGCACTGGGCGGGCTGAATAAGGAGAACCTTTCCTTCGCGCCTTACAATGCCAGCAATTATCCTCAGATCTTCAAGAATTACCTTCCTGCTTCCCTTGCCTCTCATCTCAAGGAGCATTGCAAGTTCGCTTACACTGTGGTCTCTCTTCTCCAAAAGCTTTATTATCTTCTGCCTTCTCGTCATCATAGGGAAAAGTTTGAAAAAGCATTAAAAAGCTTAAGGGTGCGAGTGATGATAGTAGAAAAGGCCGAAGAAATCCTTAAAGAGTACGATCTCTGCAATCACTGCTTGGGTAGAGCTTTTGGTCTGCTTGGAAAGGGAAACAACTACATACGGGGAAAATCGATAAGATTGGTCCTTAACATGGAGAAAGGAGCAAAAGGAGAAGGAAGTATTCAAGAGCCTCAAGAGTGTGAACTCTGTGGAAACGTCTTCAAGAAAACCGAACATCTCGCATGGCTCTGCTATGATAAAGTTTCAAAGCTCGGACTTGAGTTTGAGAGCTTTCTTGTTGGCTCAAAGCTTCCCAAGGAAGTTGTGGAAAAGGAACGGGAGATAATCGAGAAGTTTGAGTTAAAATATGCCGAACCGATAAACAGGGAGCTAAACAGGGAGATTGGAAAAATTCTTGAGCTTATGCTTCAAAAGCCTGTAAACAAGAGCAACCCAGATGTTGTTTTTATAGTGGAACCATACAGTGAGAGGGTTGAGCTCCAGATAAAGCCCCTTTATGTCTACGGTCGGTATAGGAAGCTGGTTAGAGGCATTCCACAAACGCCATTGAGGGGATTCAAAGAGAGCGTTGCCTCAATAATATGCAAGCCTTTTTCAAAAGCGACAAAAGGGAAATGCGTATTCCACGGGGCTGGAAGAGAAGATGTTGACGTTAGAATGCTTGGCAATGGAAGACCTTTTGTCATTGAGGTCAAAAGACCAATAAAAAGGCGAATTAACCTCGAAAAGACTGCAGAAGAAATTAATCGGAGCGGAAAAGTTGAGGTGCTTGGATTAAAATTTATCAACAAGGAAGAAGCTGAGAGGATTCTTACATCAAACCACAAAAAAGAATACGAGGCCCTCGTGTACGTAGAGGAGGGCATCAGCAGAGAGGAAGTTGAAAAAGTCGTTAAAGCACTCGAAGGAACAATCATCCACCAAAGGACCCCTCGAAGAGTTCTGGGGAGAAGAGCAGACCTTGTGAGAATGAGAAAGATCCATGAAGCTGAGGGCGAGTTTGTTGACAAAAGGCATTTTAAACTCCGGCTTATAACGGATGGAGGCCTTTACATAAAAGAGTTGATCTCCGGAGACAACGGAAGGACGAGCCCTTCAGTGAGCGAGATATTGGGAAAGAAAGCCTGGTGTGAAAAGCTTGATGTTCTAAATATCCTAGAGAGTGAAAACTTTATAAATGGTTGAGCACATGAGTCTATGGTATTGGGAAAGACCCGTAGTTGATAAAAGCTCGTTCCTGAACGTATGAGTTGTTAAAACTCCTAAATAAGCTCTAAGAGGTGATTAATATGGTTCAAAAAGCCCATACTGTTAGAAGGAAAACTAGGGGTAAGCTTAGCAAATCACCAAGGAGGAGAGGTCTCCCCCCACTTACAAGGTTCCTTCAAGAATTTGAAGTTGGACAGAAAGTTCACATAGTGATTGAACCAAGCTACCACAAGGGAATGCCAGACCCAAGGTTCCACGGAAGAACCGGCACAGTAGTCGGAAAGAGGGGAGATGCATACATAGTCCAGCTCACCGATGGTGGTAAGGTCAAGACGTTCTTTATTCACCCAGTTCACTTAAGGCCCCAGAAGTGAGAGCTATGATAGGGCGCAAGAAGCTTAAGGAGGAATATATCTCAATTCCAGAGGCAAAGGAGTTGCTGCTTAAGAGAAAAGAAGAAGGAGCCGAGGAAAACCCAGAGGAGCCGATATTCTATGAGGCAAGAGTCAGCATCGAACATGCCGAGAGGTTTTCAAAGCTCTCTGCAGAAAAGGCAAAAGAGTTAAGGAAAAAGCTAACGGGACTCTTCGAATGGCTTGATGAGAGAATTGCAACAAAAATTGTTGACATAATGCCCGAGGACTACTTTGACATAAGGGTCATTTTTGCCAAGGAAGAACACATGCCTACCAAAGAAGAGGCAGAAAAAATACTCGAAATCCTAGACGAATATAGAGA
>CAYNRW010000068.1:0-6362 GCA_964399725.1 uncultured Thermococci archaeon
CCTTAAAGCCCGCACTTATCACCACCGCCCCCTTTACCCCCTTTCGACCACACTCGTCTATGACATCGGGAACGAACTTAGCAGGAGCTGCTATGATGGCAACATCAACCTCATCAGGTATCTCCAAAACGCTCTTGTAAGCCTTGAATTTTCTCCCGTTGACCTCTATTTCACCACCTTTGACGTTGACGGCATAGACTTTCCCGCTGAATTTAAGCGTTATCGAGCGCATTATCGCGTTTCCCACCTTTTCGGGTACGTTAGAAGCACCTATGACAGCGACGCTCTTAGGATAAAATAGCACATTCAAGCTTCTGTCTATACTCATCCGCGTCCCCCCTAAAGTGGTTGGATATTTTATCCAACACTTGATCTTTACATTTATAAAGATTTTGTTCAAGTGGAAGAGATCCTAAAAGAATTTAAAAGCTGAAAGAGACAGCAAATCCTATGAAACGCACCGTCAAAAGACAACAGAAATACAATAAATGGCAAAATTAGCAAACTCTTGGCACCGGATCTCCAATGGGTGGCTCCATAAATCTTTTTCCACCAATTCCAGTTTCAAGAATAACTTTGCCACGATATTGATCGATAGCTTCCCCTATAATTGCAGCATCTTTTCCGAGTCTGCTCTTCTTTATGGCTTTAAGGGCTTCCTCCGCATATTCCCTTGCAACTACCATCACAACCTTTCCCTCATTGGCAACTTCATATGGACTTATGCCCAACATATCACTCGCAGCCTTTACCTCCGGCTTTACTGGGATATCGCTCTCTCTAACCAGTATCCCAACGTTGCTCTTCCTTGCTATCTCGTTCAAAGCATTGCTTAGGCCCCCTCTTGTTGGGTCTTTCATCGCGTGAATGTTCTCCCAGCCTATTGCTTCAGCGACGGCTTTTACTACCTCCCATATAGGAGAGACATCACTTTTAAGCTCCGTCTCGAAGGCTATCCCTTCCCTATGGCTCATCAAAGCTATGCCGTGATCTCCAACCGTTCCGCTCACTAGCACCACGTCCCCTATTTGAGCACCGGCATCACTTATCGGTCTCTCCGCAATTCCAATTCCAGCGGTTATCACAAAAATTCCTATCTTGTCTTCCACCACTTTTGTATCTCCCGTGACTATGGGAACCGGAACTTCTTTTGCAGTTTCATCCATGGATTTTAAGATTTTCTCAAAGTCCTCCCCACTAAACCCTTCCTGAATTATCATGGAATTTGCCAATGCCAGAGGCTCCGCACCCATTACAGCCAAATCATTGACCGTCCCGCTTATTGCCAGACGACCAACATCCCCGCCAGGGAAGAAAATTGGCTTAACAGTATGTCCATCTATGGTAAAAACCAGATGTTTATCCCCAAAGGGAATCGCCGCGGCATCGTCTAAGGCATCCAGGCCTATCCCACCAGCCGATTTTAAGGTGAGGTTTTTGAGGATCACATTTCTAATAAACTCCTCCATTAACTCTCCACCCGCACCGTGCTCAAGCTTTATTCTCATCTTTACCACCTGCTATTTCATCTAAGGGGATCCTTTAAAATGTTACTAAGGATGCAATAAAAGAGAGATCAAAGTATTAAATCCTCTTTACTCAGATAACCCTCGAAGTAGAGACCTCCGAGGAAAGCCTGACCAACGTTTGTTCCATTGTCTCCCCTTGGAACCTCATAGGTTGAGTAAAACCTCAGACCATTGCCCTCCACGATTTTTCTTATGGTCTTCACTATGAGCTCGTTGTAGGCAACTCCTCCACTTATGCCAACGTTTTTAACGCCAAACTCCTTGGCCTTCTCAACTGCAACTTCTCCGAAGGCTCTCCCCAAAGCTAGGTGAACTGAATACGCTATGTCCGCTGGGTTTGCTTTGCTCTCAAGAACTTGCTCAAAGAGTTCTTCAACCTTCAGCTCTTCACCCTCAATTGGCACTCTAAATCCAAGATCGTTTTTACCTCTAAAGGCGACCCCTTCAAGCTTCATAGCGGGTTCGCCTTCGTATGTTCTCCTATAGGCAATGTTGAGCAAAACAGCTATTGCATCAAGCACTCTGCCTGTTGAAGATGCGTAGCCGACATTTATTTCCCTTGCGAGCTGGCTTAGTATCACGTTAAATTCAACCTTTCCGTATCTGAGGTTTTCAATGGCTTTGGGGCAGTGTTTTTCAATTACCTTCTTTATATCATCAACCTCATAGAGCTTGCTTAAAATCCCGATTAAAGCCCTTAGAGGATAGTAGCTTGCCAGATCACCACCAGGAAGAGGGTAATAGCTTATGTGAGCTAACCTCTCAATGTCCTCGTAGCTTAGGTACAAAACCTCCCCGCCCCAGGTATTCCCATCGCTTCCATAACCAACTCCATCTACCGCTATTCCCACTATCTCGTCAAGGTTGTGTTCGGCCATAATCGAGGCAATATGAGCATAATGATGTTGCACTTGAATAAACTCCGCATTTTCCTCTTCCGCTATTTCCATTGCCAGCTTTGTGGTGTTATAAAGCGGATGAAGATCAGCAATCACTACGTCAAAGCTTTTAATTCTCAGTATTTTCTTGAAGTGTGCTACGGCGCTTTTCATGAATTCTAGAACTTCTACCTTTGAGGTGTTCCCTATATACTGGCTTGGATAAACCCTTGAGCCCTTTACTACTCCAAAGGCGTTCATGAGCTCTGCCCCAACTGCCAAGCCGGAGTACTCGAATGGTATCTCTATTGGCAATGGGACAAATCCTCTGCTTCTCCTTATAACTGCCCTCTTACCATCAACGAACCTGATAACACTATCATCTGTCCTGTTCAGGATTTTTCTGTTGTGCAACAAAAAGTAATCGACCAGATCTTTAAGCTCCTCGAAAGCCTTCTCGTTGTCTATTACCATCGGCATTCCCGGGTAGTTTGCCGAGGTCATTACATAAACGGGGCTCTTTGAGTAATGAAAGAGAATGTAATGAGTACCGGCATAGGGAAGCATGACTCCTATGGTAGGCAAACCCGGAGCTAAAACCTCGGGCAGTGGAAAAGGTTCCTTTTTCCTTAAGGCCACTATTGGCTTTCTATAGCTTGTGAGTTCTTCTCTCTCTGTCTCAGTAACTATGGCAAAGCTCTCTATTGTTTCTAAATCCTTGGCCATTATTGCAAAGGGCTGCTGAGGCCTTAGTATTCTTTTTCTAAGCTCCCTTACTACCTCTTCATTGGTGGCATCGCAGGCTATGTGAATCCCACCTATCCCTTTTATTGCAATTATGTAACCCTTATCTATGAGCTCCGCGGTTCTTTTTAGAGGATCCCCGGTGAGTTCCATTCCATCGTTGGTGTAAAGCCTATAGTCAGGGCCGCAAACGGGACAACAGACAGGTTCTGCATGATATCTTCTGTTCAAAGGATCCTTGTATTCGCTCTCGCAGTAGTCGCACATGTCAAATTCTCTCATGGTAGTGTTTACCCTATCGTAGGGGAGCTCCGCTATTATCGTAAATCTTGGCCCGCAGTTTGTGCACACTATGAATGGATACATATAGCGCTTATCCCTCGGATCAAAAAGCTCTCTGAGGCAATCCTCACATATGCTCACATCCGGTGGGATGATAGAATCTCCACTTCCCCCTCCGGTAGAGCTCTTTTCAATGTAAAACCTATCAAACCCCTGGATTGGAATTTCCTTCACATTTATCTTCTCCACCCTTGCAAGGGGAGGGGCTTTTTCCCTAAGGTCTCTCAAGAAAGCCCTTATGTTTTTTTCTTTTCCCTCAACTACTATCTCAACCCCGGCATCGCCGAGATTCTTCACATAACCTCTCAGATCATGTTCATGAGCAATTCTATAAACGAAGGGCCTGAAGCCAACCCCCTGAACAATTCCCTCAACATGAATGTGATAAGCTTTCATACCTCCACCTGTTTCAAAATTGGAAAAAAGACATTTATATCTTTCCAAAACCAAAAGTTAAAAACTAATGAAGAGTTTTCAACCAAAGGTTTGGAGCTGGGAGTTTTTGAAATGAGAAAATAAGGAATTTTCAGTACCCTTCATAAAGCCTGTACGCCAAAAACTCTGGCAGACCTGCTTCTATTATTTTCCTCGCCGCCGTATCAACATCGTATTCGACCCTTTCAAATATCACCTCATTGTTTTTCGTATCTATGAAAGCATAGGCCGCTCTCCAGTCGCCATCCCTTGGCTGCCCCACTCCGCCGGGGTTTATTACTCTCCTCCCTCCAATCTCCTTGAGCATCATCATATGAGTATGCCCAACGACAAGATTTTTCTCTTTGAAGTACTTCAAAACTTCTCTGAACTCGCTATCAGGAAGCCATGGAAAGAGGTATTCATCAAGAGGTGCCCTTGGGGAGCCGTGTATTATAAGAAAATCCTCACCACCAGCCTCAAATCTTTCTTTTACCGGCAATTTTTGGAGAAATTCGATGTTCTCTGGCTTCATGACCCTTTGATGCCATCTTATCGCTTCCCTTGCATAGGGGTTAAATCCCCAGACCGCATTAAAGGCAACAGCGTTATCATGGTTGCCCCTCACGCAAAGTATCTCCCTCTTTTTCATTTCCTCTCTAAAAAATTCCACAACCTCATTGGGATTTGCTCCATAGCCTACCAGATCACCCATGCAAAAAATAACATCCGCTTTCTTGACATCTCTCCAAACCGCTTTTAATGCTTCAAGGTTTGAGTGAATGTCACTTATCAGTCCTATCAGCATGCTATCTAATCTACCTAGGAGATTAAATCTTTTTCTCAGCAGACCTGCCTGAGATTTCCTACGTAACTTGGACTTTCCTCATAGAACTCCTCAATAAGCTTCTGCAGTTTTTTGGATAGCTCTATTTGGACTCCCCAAGAGCCCTCAATGTAGCCCTTGGCTGCCATTCTGCCGAGAAACTTCTTCATCTCTTCACTCAATGGAGATGGCTTACACCGCGCCCAGGGAGTTCCAGGTAAAGGCATGAAGTAATGGGCTCTAACTTTTCCTCCTTTTTTCATTATCCACTTCATAAACTCAATGCTTTTTCTCTGGCTTTCTTCATTTTCATTTGGAAGGCCTACTATGAAGTCAACAACCGGCTCTATACCATATTCAAGCATGGACTCAACGGCCTGCCTGACGTCTTCCCTGGTATGCAGGCGGTGCATTGCCTTGAGCATTTCATCATCTCCACTCTGGGCTCCTATGGCCAGTCTTCTGTTGTCGGCATATTTTATGAGAAGCTCAAGGGTTTCAGGTTTAACGAACTCCGGCCTAACCTCACTCGGAAAAGTTCCGTAAAATAATCTCCTTCCTTCTTTTCTAAGTGGCTGGAGAGCCTTTAAAAGAGCTTCAAGCTTTTCCAATCTTAACACTGCCCCCGGACTTCCATAGGCAAAGGCGTTTGGAGTTATGTAGCGCATGTCCTTCATTCTTCTCGAGTATTTTACTATCTGCTCTATGGGTCTGTGTCTCATGCGAAAGCCCTTTGCGTAAGGTGTCTGACAGTAGTAGCAGCCGAATGGGCAACCACGGCTTATTTCTATCGGGGCTATTAAGCGAGAGCTCTCGGCAAAAGGAGGGAACTTCGTGAAGTCTTCAATTCTCGCAAAGCCCGTAAAAACAAAATTATCATTGAGGTAAAAGGCAAGTCCACTAATATTCATAAGTTCTTTGGTTATTCTAAAGCTACTTCTTTTGAGGGCTTCCAAAAGCTTAAATACGACTTCCTCTCCTTCGCCAATCACCGCTATGTCAAAGCCCATCCTTAACGTATGTCTGGGCATTGCGGTTGCATGATACCCTCCAGCCACAAGCAGAGCGCTGGTCTTTTCCTTCAAGATGTTTATTTCCCTCTCAACATCCCAAACTTCCTCGGTGAAGAAGGAATAGAGAACGAGCTTAGGCTTTGCCCTTAGGATCTCATTAAAGTCTTTTGTTATTAAAAGCTCGCCAATGTCAAAGCCTTGAAACTCAAGCGCACCCAAGAGATGCACAAAAGCATTGTGGTTTCGTCTCGTCATCCTAATAGCTATCTCATGCATAGTTGAGAATCAGAAGGGAGTTTTTAAATGTTTACTCAAAAAGAACAAAAGAAGAGGAAGGCCATCAGGCCTTAATTGCAAGCTTAATGTCTTCGGCCTTAACGGTCTTTCTTCCAGCGTGCTTTGCAAGGTCTACAGCCTTCTTGGCGATCTCCATAGCCTTCTCCTCAAGGTGCTCGGCGAGGACTTTTGCTGCTTCCTCACTAACTCTTGGAGCACCTGCCTTTCTAATCAATCTATCAACTGGGGCAATTGGCAACTCAGCCATTCACAACACCTCCTAAGGTTGTCTAAATTGGTATTTGCATTTTATTTTATGAAAGAAGTTATATATAAACCT
>CAYNRW010000069.1:0-6359 GCA_964399725.1 uncultured Thermococci archaeon
AACTTTTGGCCTCTTTCCCAAGAACTCAGCGGCAGTTAAGACTCTCTTATTGAGCCTCTCCGCAGTTTCCCAAACTTCCTTCGTGTGTTCTTTGAAGTGAACCTCTCTCGGCAAGTGATGATCATAAATTATTACTTCTGCATCAATGCCCTCTACTATTTTTACTCCATTATCTATTGCCCTCCTTAAATTGATTTTATTAAGGAGATACCCAAGCATATACGTCATAGGGCCGTCTAAAATCAAAATACTTGGGTTTTCTCTAATTATCCACTCCGCGTAGTCTTCTATTATTGGACCGTTTAAATCGCTCGAATGAATTAATTTCTCCCCTCCATGCTCAATAACAGTTGAAATCACCCAGCCAACTCTTGAAAATTCAATTCCATGAAACATTGGCTCAGTAAATCTTATTTTCGTGTCTCCAAACTGAAATTCTTTTCCATCTGCAAACACAACTTTAAGCTTCTCAACATTTACCTCAGGAATTTTGGGGCTGTTGTTCCACGTTCTAACCCTATTTTTAAACCATTTCAGCCCTTTTTCAAGAAGCTGTTTCCTTCGCTTATTGTAATCTCCAAAATCCCTAGAGAATGCTATCGGTAAATCTTCCATTGGATTTGGGTAATCTCTTGGACTTCCCTTCTCCCAGACTGCATCCAGCTTCAGATTGCCAAAATATAAATAAAGGTCCGAATAGAAGCGTTCGGCCCTTTTCCTTTGGGAATCATTTATATATTCGTTCGGATTTTTGGCAAAAATAGTTTTGCCTTCGTAGATACTAAGGTCATCGGGGAAGTAGTGGTCATAATGATAGTGAGAGATAACAATAGCATCGGCTTTCTTGCTGGCTTTTTTGATTATCCTCTCTCCATCAACCAGCCATTTAATCTTTTCCTCCTCACTTGCGGGGAAACTCGGCTGCATAATAGCAATTCCAGGATCTATTATAACTGAGATATCAGGTGTCTTAACTAACACACACGCACTCTTGGCCCCCAGAGAGTCGAACCATACCGGTTTAAACGATAGAACCATGCTCATCCCCCCGAATCTTATATAGTTTTAGCTTTAAACTTCATCACAAATATCAGCAAAAGTGTGAAAGCAAAGACCCCTACAAAAGCAAAACCAAACCTAAAGCCCAGAAATCCAACCAATACTGGACCCAAAGCTTGACCTATATCTTTTATACTCTCCAAAAAGCCCAAAGCTGTGCCCCTGAGCCTTGAGATTTCTGTTGCCAATGGCTTAGTTGAAGCTTCACTTATTGAGGCTCCAAGCGAGAACAAAATCGCACCGCCGATTATTAGGAGTAAGGAGTCTGAGAAGGCAAAGATAAGCATAGCAAGAGTTACCATACTCATTCCCGCAATTACTGGCTTTATCCTCCCAATCTTGTCACTTAGGTAACCAGCGTATGGTTTCACAACTGCCATTATTGAAATCTCAACTGTAAGGATTAATCCCGAAAGCCACGCTTTGTCTTCAAGAAAGTAGAATAAAGGTAAGAACGTTTCAATACTTTGATAGGCCATGTAAACAGCCGCATCTAATAGACCGAGAAGAAGGAGAGCAGGACTAAATGAAAACTCAAACTTTTCTAACTTTCCCTCTGCTTTGGGCAACGTAAAGGTTATCGCAAAGGTGATAAATCCAAAGAGAGAACATAAAATAAAAACAACCCAAAAGCCTGCAAAATATATTAAGCTCCCTGCCAGTAGGGGAGCAATAGCTCTTCCCACCAAAGTGGCGGAGCTTAAAATACCCATAAAAGTGCCCTTCTTTTCGGGATAGAGGTCGCTTATTAGCGCAAGAGAAACAGGGACGAAGATTGCTGTGGCGATTCCATAGTAGGCCCTCACCAAAGCCAAGCTTATGGCATTGCTGGCCAAGAAATATAAAAGCGGTGCTGAGAAGAACACAAATCCACTCATTTTAAGAAGCTTTTTTCGCCCGTAGATATCACTTAAAAGCCCTGAGGTAAAGTTCATAAAAATACCTGTTATGGTTGATGCAGCCGCGACAACTCCAATTTCTCCCCTACTCAAGCCCAGATTTTGAGCATAAAGTGGTAACGTTGGAGATTTACTCATGGTAGAACCGAGTATTGCAAAGAAGCCCGCTATCAAAACTGCGTAAATTGCTCTCCTCATCTTCAGTCCCTCTCAGAATTTAACTCCGAAATATTAAATTGTTGTCATTAGATAAAATACTTAAGCTTCAAGCTTCAAAGAAATAATATGCCAGAAATGGAGCTTAGTGGTAAGAAAATCCAATACGAGGTCAGTGTGAGAAAAGTAAGATACGTGAGAATCTATGTAAATCCAGAGGGCAAAATTTACATCGTTTCTCCGACAAAGAGAATTGAAAAGTTCTTAAAAGAAAAAGAAAGATGGATACTCTCAAAGCTGGAGAGAGTGGATAGAGCAAAAGAGATTCAGGGGTTTCCCTATCTCGGGAAGTTTTATCCCTCTGAAACCGGGATTATTGTCCTCGGCAATAAGATCCTAAACCTCTCAGACAGAAAAAATCTTGAGAAAACTCTGAAGAACGAGCTTAGAACATTAATAATGCCCATTATTGAAGAACGTGCGGTAAGTTTAGGAGTGAAACCAAAGAGAGTTTTCATTCGAAAACAGAGGACAAGATGGGGGAGCTGTTCTCCAAAGGGAAACTTAAGTTTTAATTTGGCAATGCTTGCTTTACCTTTAGAGCTCATTGAGTATCTCGTTACACATGAGGTTGCCCACCTGGTAGAGATGAACCATTCCAAAAGATTTTGGAGGTTAGTTGAGAAATTTCACCCAGACTGGAGGAAAAAGAGGAAAGAACTTAAGGATTGGTGGGTAATAATCCATAATAACCCCACCTGGAAGGAAATCCTGGGGGGAGAAAAATGAAAGTTATTCTCTTGGGTTCTGGATCCTACAGTGGGACACCTAAAGCATTGTGCAACTGTGAAAACTGCACAAGGGCGAGAAAATTTCCACAATATCAACGAACGAGGTTTTCAATGTATATCCCAAAGATAAGCGCCCTCATAGATCCTTCTCCTGATCTTTATTACCACCTCAAGCATCTAAATGAAAAAATCGAGAGGGTTTTCATAACGCATCCCCACTTTGATCACATTGCCGGACTTCCCGAACTACAGGTTTTTAAGGAAGTTAGTTTTTATGCCCATGAGAAGACTCTCTATGTTGCAAAGCTCTTGCAGGAAACTTTCTTAGGTCAGAAGGACTGGAGATACATTCCTTTAGAATTCAATAGATGGTACGAATTTGGAAAGTTTGAAGTTAAGCACTTTCCCGTTATTCACCAGCCGGGAGAAATAGCCGGAGGATTTATTTTAAAGATAGGCAACAAGAAAATCGCTATAACCGGAGACACTGGGCCAGAGATTCTAAAAGACAAAGAAACCTTAGAAGAAATTCAAGGAGCAGACCTTCTAGTTTCTGAAATGACTCATAAGCATTCAATTCCCAAAACCCACCTTGGAGTCGAAGATGCGATTAGATTAGCCCGAAAAGTAAACGCGAAAAAGACGCTTTTTGTCCATATAAGCCATTCGAACTACACTCATGAAGAGCTAGAGGAGAAAGTCGGAGAAAATGGGGTAATAGGGAAAGATTTTATGATTTTGAGAATCTAATATCCCATTACTTGAACGACCAATCTTCTCCTCCTCGGCCTTACATCAAGCTCTACAAAGAATATCTGCTGCCATATCCCTCTAACAACTTTCCCCTCAACAATGGGAAGCACCAATGAAGGTCCTAAAAGAGTAGCTCTCAAGTGAGAGTGAGCGTTGTTGTCTATTAAGTCATGCCTGTAACCAGCACCTTTAGGGACAATTTCCTTCAGGATTCTTTTAAAATCCTCAAGAAGACCTTTTTCGTGTTCTATCGTTACAACAGCCCCAGTTGCACCCGGAACAAATACCAAAACCTGACCTTCCTTTACCCCGCTCCGCCCTACTATCTCTTCTACTTTGGAGGTTATGTCCACCAGGTCTATCTCTCCTTTTGTAGAAAATCTAAGCTCTTCTGTTACTACCTTCATTCCACCACCTCCAGACTAAATACCCTATTCCAAACCCTATTAGATTTGCGGCCATGTCCATGAAGGAAAAACTCCTCCCAGGAATGAAAACTTGCAGATATTCAAGAGTAACCGGAAAAACAATGTAGAGCTTGTTCCCACTTATTAAACCGAGGATAAAGAACTCCAAAAAATGTGCTATTTTGTCTCCTCCTTCTATTCCGGTAGAGGGGACTTTAGGGGAGAGGTTTGCATAAGTTAGAAAAATAAGATATAAATACTTCAAGGGTTTCATAAGAGACACTCCAGTTTTTTAACTTTTTCAACGACCTCTATTGGATTCCTACCAAAAATGTAGACACACGGTTCTATTCCGAATCCACCTCTGTCTATCACCGCATCAAGAACGCCCTTCTTCTTAAACTCCTCGATTATTAGTCTAACAGTCTCCTCCTCACTCCTCTCGCTTTTTTCTATAGTCCCAATTTTAAAGCCTGCCCTTTTGAGGGCATTGGATATTCTCTCGTCGTATCTTATGTTCAAAACGCTCCTGATCTCAGGAAAAATTGCAGATAATCTCATTAGCACATCCGCCATATGTTCACTTACTCCAAACTCGGGAGGTAGCGCATATGCCTTTCCCTTTACTACGGTTATCCTTCCAGGGATAGCCGCAACATCGTTCTTTTCCTTTGGCTTTGGAAGAGAGTAAGCAAAGTTGCTTCTGATTTCAGGTATGAACTCTAAGAACTTCTCATCGCGAAGCAGTCCATTTAAAGCCAAGGAAAGCTCTTCTAAAATCTGGGTTCTTGAGGGCTCTTCCGCAAATATTTCCATGCATAAAGACTCATCGTTGCTCCCGATATAATCCAAATAATCCTTGCAGAGAATACCACTCCTGAACATCTCAAAGAACTTTCTGTTCAAAAACCTCACCAAGTCTTCCTTCTTCGCTCCATACAAAATAAGCCCCGCAACTTCTTCGGCAACTTTTTCAATTTCCCTACCAAGCCTTCCTCCTAATTTTTTGTATTTTCCGGTTAAGTATTTGCTGACCATCGCTTGAGTAATCCCCAGATGTTCCGCTATTTTTGCCTGAGTTAAGCCTTTGGAGTATAAAATTCGAGCAACGTTTGCCCTAAGGGTGGGCATGACCTCTTCAGCCCAGAATTCACATGGGGTTTTCATTCCTTTCACCAGTTGTTTCTTTTTAAAACCAGGTTATAAATTTTTCCAGAAAAGCTTATATCCCTGACCCTCTTTTTAACCACTGTGAGGAAATATGAAACTAATTAAAATAATACCAATTTTCCTGATAATTTTCTCTCTCGGATGTATCACCGTTGAAGATGGGCTCTACTCATCTCCCATAAACTCCAACGTCAAAGTTTATGTTCAGATAGAGGAAAAGAGCGCAGTTTTTGACTTTTCAGATGTGGAGGTAAAAGTTGGAAATAAAACGATAAATGAGTTTAATAAACCAATTTTTGTTGGATATGCGAGGGAGGAGAATGGAGAGGTTAACGTTGCATTTATTGCAGAAGCAAGAATAAAAGACTGGTACGGGAAAAATTGGCATGCTAAAAACCTAATTACACTTAAGCTCCCCTATGGAGAAGAAGTACTTATCACTCTAGAACTCTATTACGAAGATGAAAGCATTAGAATAAGAGCAGATAAAGAGAAATCTGGGGTAATTGGCAGAGACGTCCCAAGGGACGTTTTTCTATCTCCAGAAGAAGCTCTGCTTGAAGAGATAAGAAATACCTACGGAAAGGTTCCAAAAGAAATGCTAAAGGAGATCGAGAAAAACAAAAAATTAAGCAACTTTTTCTTGCAGAAATACTCCGAAACGGGCAACGTCACGTATTTCCTCTCATACAGGTGTTCTTCCTACGTAATACGGACTTTTGGGGAGCTTGCAAAGTGGAAATCACTCACTCCCGTTGAGCTAAAGGTCTTCAACTTAACTCTGAAAGCCAATAACGAATATTACTCCCGCTTTACTTCCCCACAAAAGGACTTTTTTACCGTGATATTCTCGGACGTAACACCCTATTACTCCCCCATAAAGATAAAGGGAGAACTGAATACTTCTCTGCCCTTCATATATTATCGGGGAAGAGGGCTAAACCTCTATGCAGTTAGTGCCCTTCATTGGGTCGATCTGTACTTCCAGAGAGGAGACACTAAAAAAGCCCTTAAACTTTTAAACGAACTTCAAGAACTCCTCTATTATGGAAATTATAACGGCGAAGATTATGCTTTGTTTTTGAATTATTTTCATTTTGAGAATTCTTCTGTCCCATGGGTTT
>CAYNRW010000070.1:0-5081 GCA_964399725.1 uncultured Thermococci archaeon
TCCAAGCACTCCAGCTCGATACATTATGGGAATTGTGGGATTTTTAAGTACTATTGCCCCTATGGGAACAATGATAAGCATTCCAAGTAGCAGAACAAGGTATAGACCTTTGGTTTTTCCCATTAAGATTATTATCCTCATTATAGCTCTCACCCTAAAGATAAAGATACACTAAAAATTTTTATACTTTCCTCATGTATGAGAAGGCCATCTTCTACGGTAATCTCTTTAAAAATGAAAGCTTGGAATCAGGGACAAGGGTTATTTTTTCTCATTGGTTTTCCTCCTATACCATTTCACCGTTTTCAGGAGGCCTTTCTCAAGTGAATACTCCGGTTTAAAGCCAAGCTTCCTTATCTCGCTTATATCCGCCTGGCTATGCCTTATATCCCCTGGCCTTGGTTTATCAAAGATGATTGAACTTGGAGAATTCGCCGCATCGATTATCTTAAGCGCAAGTTCAAGTATTGTGGTTCTCTCCCCCCTTGCAACGTTGAAGACTTTTCCGTTTGCTTTACTGCTCTCGGCAGCGAGGATATTTGCCTTTACAACATCCTTAACATAAATAAAGTCTCTCGTTTGTTTTCCGTCCCCGTAGATTATTAATGGCTCTCCTTTAAGGGCCCGATTGATGAAGATGCTTATCACGCCGGCATATTGATTGTGGCCCTGTCTCTCCCCAAAGACGTTAAAGTACCTCAAGCTTACAGTTGGAACACCATAGAGCTCATAAAAGACTTTGCAGTAATATTCCCCAGCTATCTTTGTCACGCCATAAGGGGATAGGGGTTTGGGCTTTTCACTCTCTTTGAGGGGAAGATTCTGGTTGTCCCCATAAACAGCTGCGGAAGAAGCGAAGATTAACTTTCCATGCCCCTCGCTCAGGGCTTTTAGAATGTTTAAAGTACCAAGAACGTTTATTTCTTCCGTCAGTATTGGCTTTTCTACACTCTCCACGACACTGACAAGAGCAGCCTCATGAAAAACGTAATCCGCATGGGAGATTAGCTCGGCTATGCTCTGGTAGTCCCTTATGTCGGCTTGAAGGAACTTCACATTTGGAGGAACGTTCTCAATTTTACCGGCGTAGAGGTTGTCAATCACTATTACCTCATTCTTATCGCTGAGCTCTTCGGCTATGTGGGAACCTATGAATCCGGCTCCTCCGGTGACTACAATGAGTTTGTTTTTTATCATGGCTTTCCCTCATTCTAAGTTCCTTTTGGAGAATTTATAATTTTTGGAGTTCCTTGGGGAGAAGTGTTAGTTGGATTGCTTTGTGCCTCTTTTTCTACTAAAATGTCTCTGTTTGAGTTTTTTGCGAAATTGTTTTAACTTTTCATCACATAAAACAAGTGGTGGTGGCATGAAAACGGCTTCACTGATTTTGTGCCTCCTCATTTTCATTGCCACCCTTCCTAATGCGCTTGCAGAAACTCCGGAGATACTCATCGAGGTAAATCCAAACCTTGAACTTTTTGCTGTTGTGTATATCTTGGCATTTAACGGGAGCGATCCCTTTATAATAGCTCCTCAAAGCTATATAAATGATGTTTTGGATTATTTTGCTCCTTATAAAGATCACCCGGCGGTTTATTTGATTAGAGACGCTATTCCCCAGGATTTGCCCCACTACAGAAGAGACTACTCAATAAACGAATTCGCAGCCTCTCTTGTTTCAAAACCTTATCTTGGGAATATGAGTGAAAATGATCCCATTTTAAGCGATTTCTACAGATCTTTGATAAGTTTTGCCAGAGAGAGCAATTTTATGGGATTTTACAAAAGGCATACAAAAGAATATGAAGAGGTTCTGGAACCAGCAAGAAAAGCTCTCACGCAAGATATCTTCCAAAAGTTTGAGGAGCTCTTTGGAAGTCAGTGTAGGATGTTTCATATGGCTCTTTCGTATTCTTTGAGGATACATCCTGGAAGCAGGCTTGTTGGGGATACTGCATATTATTTTGGCTACGTTGCTTTTATGCCTGAGCAATATGCCGAGATCTTTTACCTTTATATAGCTGTTCATGAGTATTCTCACTCATTTGTCAACCCTCTTGTTTCAAGGCATATCTCAGGATTTTCAGAATTGGATTATTATCTCAATCAAGTTCGGGGTGAGCTTGCATATACCTCCTATGATCCACACTTCGATACAAACCACCTCTATCTCTCTGAGAACCTTGTCGAGGCGTTGACAAACTATATCTTGAGATCTCTTAAGTCTGAGGTTGTTCATGATCTCCCAAAATATTTCGTCTTGCGAGACCATACATTGGGATTTTATTTGGTTGAAGATTTAATGGGAGAGTTTGAGACTTTTGAGAGTTCAAAGAAGACAAATGAGACCTTTGAGGATTATATTCCAAGGCTAATAGAGCACATGAAAGAATGGGCGACTCCGGAAAACGTTAGCGAATATTTTGAGAAGAGAGTCCCAGCCAGTGGGTTTTGGCTCTTCGATAGAGGTTATGCAGAAGGGAAAATCATAATCGTTTATGGAACCAAAAATCCCGATCCAAGTGGGATAGAATATGATAAAGAAAGCGCTCTCATGCTTAAGGATCTAATTGAAAGGGATGATACATGGAAACTCTACAATGGCAGGCCGAAGATTATAGTAAAAGCGGAAAACGAGCTGAATGAAGAGGATTTGAAGGCCAACCTCATACTAATTGGTGGCCCTGCCGCGAATGGGATAGTGAATGCTCTTCGCTTCCCGATTCAGTTTACTTTTAATGGAACTTGGATTTTGAAGAAAAACACTACAGGATTTAGATTTTTCACGGCCTTTACAATTAACGAAGCAGTCTATACTAAGGTTAGCTGGAGTGAAACATTCTGCGGTTATCCTTTAAGGGTTTTTGAAGTCGTGAGAAATCCATGGAATGAAAAGAACTTCATAGCGGTGGTAGCGGGTGTAGACAGGTACTCCACAAGGGCGCTGGTTAAAGAATTCACTGCCTATCCGCGTAGTTATGGAATTGAAAGCGGAGATTACGTGGAAGTGGGCTTCTATGTTCCTTGATTACCTATGACTATCCAGTGAATTTAAATAATTCCCAGAAAAAACTTCGTGGCTCTAATGAGACGGATATTGATCTTAATGAGCTTAGTATTCCCTGCATGATGGAGGAAAAATTTACATTGGGGGACACCTTGGAAGGAAATGATCCGAAGGCTTTATAGAGACAAACAAAAAGCTTTTGTTGAAATTCTTAAAGAAGTAAGGATGTTGAGGGAGTTAAACTTAACGGGAGTTGAGGATAAAGATGCTATACATAACGAGTACTACTGGGCAAGAAGATTTCCTAATCTCGTGCTGTGGCTCTTTGAAAACCCTTAAATCTCAATTCCTATCTTAATACCTTTCTCTTTTTCTAACCCCTTGAGAAGAAACAATATCTTTTCTCTATCCAGCTGAACTCCCCTTAAATGGTGATATGCCTCTATCAACTCGGTTTTTTCTTTCCCTTCAGCTTTTTCTGCCAAGTATAACAGCAGGGAAAGCAAAACACCCCTCATGCTCCTTTCGATTAAGGGGATGACTTTCCATTTGCTGTCATATATATAAAGAGCCTGAGGAATCTCATCACCACTCAGGTGCTCCAAAAGGAAAAAGCTCGGCTTTATAGTGCTCGTTAGATACGATATGAGAATTTCTTTTGAATATCCCTTTGATCTCAGCATCTCGAATCCCCATGAGAAAGCTTTTAACTGATTCGTGTATTCTTCCAGTGAGGTTATTTTGTCCTTTGAGAGAAAGCTAAGTTTCAGAGAGCTCTTTTCGATGGACTCATTGAAGAGGTCTATTTTCAGAAGAACTCTATCCTCTAGGGTTGAGTTTTCTTCAAAGGCTTTCACCACTTTCCATTGGATGCCGTTTGTTAAAATGCCGTACTTGATCCCACGAGAAAAGCAGTATTTGGCAAGCTGTCTTAGAGCCTTTTCGCTTCTCAAAACGTTCACGCTTAAATTTTTGGCCTCCAAATAGGCAACTACTTTTCCGTTGATGATAAGAGCATGATCAGCCCTTCCCTCTTCCGTTCGTTCCTCTGGTCTTACTTCTTTTGGATTTTCCCAGCTCCATCCTAAGGCTTTGAGCATCTCTCCTATTAAATGTTGTTTTACTGCTTCCTCGTTTCTTTCATAGAGCAGTCTATGCTCCCGAACTTTTTTAAGGATGCTTATTACAGCCCTTTGGATTTCGAGCATCTTTCACACCTGTTAAACTTCAATAACGTATTTTCTGCTCTGTTCTCCAAATCCCCTAAAACTTCCGAGCTTTAGACTTATAAGGGCTTTCTCAATATCAACAGGCGTTATAGAAGCGAGATGCGTAACACCTGTCCCCTTGAAGAACTCGGGTAATGCCTGAGCCGTTGCTCCGGTGAGGATGATCTTTTTTGCTTTTTTGCTTCTCTCCACTATCATGTCAATGGTGCAGTTTAACAAAGCAGAGCCACTCACTATTATAGCCTCCATTTCCGGAAGGAGAGTATATTCAAGGGCATCACTTAGGGTTTCTCTGTCCCAGAGCTTGGGGTTTCTCTCGAACACAAACACATCCTTGCCTTTTTTACGCAGGGCTTGTACTATGGGAGACATGTTTCCTATAACCGCAACTTTTTCCTCCTCTATTAAGTCTAAAATGTCTCTTTCCTCCTCTACCTCAAGGTAATACTGAGAAACAGCATTTATTGCCGCAAGAGCAAGAGTTCGTTCTATGATGTTGAGACTGTCGGCTTTTTCTATAAACTCCCTCAAGCCTGGTTTTGTGAACGCAGTTTTGTATTCGCCAATCTCTTCCGGAAGTGTCATGGCTAACCCCATGGCTTTTCCCCTTTCCCCCTCAATAACGACATAAGTGTACGGTAAGGCAAAGGAGAAGTCTATCAGCTTGAAATCCTCTTCAATTACTTTCAGAGCCCTCTCTTTTAACAATTTTAGCATCATTTCCAAAGCCTCCAATCTTTTTAAACCATACTGCCTAAAAAAGTTTGGTGGATAAAATGTGCAGAGTGCTGTTTGCAGTTGGAAGCGGTGACTCAATGAGAGAACTTGTAAACGCTCTGGTAAAA
>CAYNRW010000070.1:5181-6320 GCA_964399725.1 uncultured Thermococci archaeon
TCTTTATTTTGTTTAACGCTTCCCTTAGAGAAGCTCTCTGGAGAAACATTGATAACTCCTATGATTTTTGGTTCATCTAAGAGTATTCCGGCAAATCTCATGCTCTCACCGAAAAGTGTTTTAATGTTTACACTATAAAAATTTGGGGTGAGAAAATGTTAGTCGAAACACCAAAGAGACTGCATTTGGGCCTAATAGATCCTTCCGGATCATTGGGAAGACGCTTTGGGTCGCTTGGAGTTGCCCTTGATAGGGGATATAGAATAAAGGTGATGCCTCACGATAAGCTTGAAATACGGGCCAGCAAAGAGGATGAAAAAACTATACGCTATGTTGTTGACAAGATGAACCAGAGGTTTACAACGGGATTTAATTACCTTATTGAAGTTGAGAATGCCATTCCGAGACACATCGGCTTGGGATCTACCACCCAGCTGACTCTTGCCGTGGGGGTAGGAATAGCGAGGCTCAGCTCCATTAGGATTGAAATTGAGGAACTCGCTTCTCTTCTTGGCAGAGGAAAAAATTCGGGTGCCGGGATTTATGCTTTTAAATACGGCGGTTTCGTAATAGATGGGGGGGTTAGAGATAAAGTTCCTCCTTTGATCATAAGAGAGGACTTTCCTGAGGACTGGGCATTTCTTTTGATAATTCCTCATGCTAAGAGAGGCTTTGACGAGGAGGAGGAAAAACCGATAATGCAAAGCGTAAAAGGAGAAAACAGTATAGCTGAGAAGATTTCCCACAGGATTCTTCTAGGGTTGCTGCCGGCATTAAAGGAAAGAAACATCGAGGAATTTGGGAGGCATCTAAGCGAAATTCAAAAACTCGTTGGGAAGCATTTTGAGGGGTATCAAGGTGGAGAATTTAGGGAGGATCTTAAGCTCATCATGGAGTTTTTACGCGAAAACACCTACGGTTATGGACAGAGCTCCTGGGGACCAACGGTCTATGGGCTGATAAAGAAGAACGAATATGGGATGATAGAGGCAAAGGCTCACGACTTTCTGAAGGCTCATGGAATTAAAGCTACCCTTGAGTTGGGCCTCCCAAGAAACAGAGGGGCAACAACCGTCGAGGAAAACACTTACATCCTGAGGCTTATTAACAAAGTCGTCCAGAAGTAGCTTTATGGGTTA
>CAYNRW010000071.1:0-6074 GCA_964399725.1 uncultured Thermococci archaeon
CATCCGGAGATGTTCTTAATAACCGTAGAAAATTGGACGACAACAACAGCCCTTCAAGTACTTTATGATTTTGGAGCTACACTTTTAGTCATGTATCTTTTGGCAATCTCACTCACCGGCTGGTTCCAGAAAAACCTTAGAAAAGAAATAAGAGCAGTTATTGGAGCAATAGGCATTGCTGCAGCAAGCCTTCATATAGTTCCAGTTGCAGTTGGAGTAATAGCTGTCATAGGGCTTAGGCTTTTTGGGAAAAAGCTTATGGGTTGACTTCTTCTTTTGTTTTTTGCAGTTCCTTAATTATTGATTGGGTTAGGTTTTGGATATCCTGAGCGGCGTTTAGGATGATTTTTCTAACAAGCTGGACTACAAAAAACACTATAATGATGACAATGGCTATCATCATCAAGTACTCTATAGCTGCCTGAGCATTCCTTCTCATTATTTCATCCTCCAAGAGCCTGGGCTATCTGCTTAGCAACGAAACCTGAAGCTATTATAAAGCCAACTGCAACTGCAGAGGTTATTATCACAAATTCGATTATTTTGTCTAAAATATACATAAGCACCCTCTTTTCTCTTTCATTAAATTCCATGCAATCACCGCTTTTAAAATAATGAACAAAGACTAATAAATCTTTAGCCAAGGAAATTAGTAAAGCATGACTTCAAACCCGAGCTCACTCAACAGGTCAGCAAGTTCCTCACTGTCCACATAAGCTAGGAGGTGATGATTTCCAATAGTTCCATCAATAAAGTCTTTTGCCTCCTCGATTTTGAGCTTCATTTGAGTCCTGCACCTGTGTTCGCTCCTTTCTTGCTCGACCACCTCAACACCAGCTACCACAGCCTTTCTGCCCCTAATCTTCAAGAGCGATGCCTTTCCCTTAGGAAGACTTACAGCCACTCCAACACCTTTTTCACTTTCAAAGTGAGATCTAAGAATGTAGTCGCTTATCAAAGGTGCAGTACAATGAGCCAGTATTATATGACTTTCACCGTAGTCTGATATATTGCCCATAAAAACCGGTTTGTCAAAGAATTTCCTTATTAGCATCATCCCTAATAGAGAGTTCAGCTCTCCCTCACATGCAGCGGGAATTCCTTCAGCGTTGAGCATTGCCAAAGCTAAGCATGGGGTGGCTTTAAGTTTGTTTAGCATTTCAAAGCATCCTATTGCAAGCCCATCCAAGTTATAGTCTTCAATTATTTTCTTAAGGGCCACATATATCCTGCCCGCTCTTACAAGATCCTCCCTCTGGGGTTCCTTAATTTCCTTGGCTTTTGCGATTATTTCTTCGACAGCTTTCCATCCTTCAGCTTCCGTTATTGATTCGTAGTATTCATAAAACTTCTTCAAACTTATGTGAACATAGGGAAGTTCAAACTTCTCGTTTATGAGCCATACAGATGTTCTTCCAATTAATCCTAGTCTGAAGCCCAGAAACTTGTCCAGTATCTCTCCCATATCTTCATACCCCAGAATAGCGGCTTTAAGCTCATCAAAGGTTTTCACTAGCGACGCTGGAATTAATCTGTCTCTGAAATACTCTCTAAGCTCTATTGCCGCAGCAATTGAGTTATTGAAGGGATCCCCAAAGAGAATTATCGGCTTTCTATAGTAAGCGAACTCTTTGAGAGGGTTCTCGGTACCTCCGGTTACGGGATACAAAACTATAACGTCAACATCTCTGAAGTCTACTTCCCTCGTTTCTGACTTTGATGATACAAACACTCCTCCCTCAATTTCAAACTCATTGGCAAGCTTCATTAAAAATTCGGAAGCTTTCTTCTCAAAGACTTTTGGATTTGCCAGTTCGCTAATTCCAAATGCTACTCCCACTTTCATTTTACAACCTCCAAATAAAGGTCAAGAACATCGAAATTTAAGGTTACCGTTTTAAAGCCAACAGGCAATAATAAATTGTGGTGAAAATGATTCGCTTTGTACTTGACACGAGCATCTTTGTCAACCCCGATATTAGAAATAAGTTTGGAGAAAGCCCGACTGAAGCTATGAAAAAGTTCCTAGAGTACGCAGAGAAGCTTTTTGGAAGAGTCGAGTTCTATGTTCCTCCTGGTATCTACAAAGAGATAACCCATTTTGTTGAACTTGAAGAGGTTTCTCCTGATATTGAGCTTTATATGGTTAAAAAACCTCCCAACGTGCATGACATTAAAATACCAGCTTTTGTTGTTTATGAACTCATTGAGGATATTAGAAGAAGGATAGATAAAGGTCTTAGAGTTGCTGAAAAGGCCGTGAGAGAGAGTGTAATAGACACACAGAACGTAGATGCAATAATCCAAAGACTAAGAAGAAACTATAGAAGGGCTCTAAGAGAGGGCATCGTTGACAGTAAAGAAGACTTTGAGCTCATTCTCCTAGCTAAGGAACTTGATGCCACAATTGTTTCTGCAGACATTGGAATTTTAACGTGGGCCCAAAAGATGGGAATCAAATGGATAGATGCGGCAAGATTCAAGGAAGTTCTGGACGAGCTCGTGGAAAAGATAAAGTAAAAAAAGCTTGCCTTATTCCCTCTTCCTCTATCCAAAATTCAAAGAATGCACTCCTCAAAGAAAAACTTATTATCCATACCACCATTTTCTTCTTGGTGATTTCATGAAGTTTGGAGAAAAACCCCTCATTGGGATGGTTCATCTCAAGCCTTTGCCAGGTTCATGCCTCTACCAGGATAACTTTGACGAGGTCATCGAACATGCACTAAGAGAAGCAAAAAAATTGGAAAAAGTAGGATTCGATGCCTTAATGATCGAAAACTTTAACGACGTACCTTTTCCAAAAACTGTCGAGCCCATAACTGTTGCCTCTATGACTTTCATTGCAAAGGCTATAAAGGAAGAAGTCTCTCTCCCACTTGGCATAAACGTCTTAAGAAATGATGCAATAGCGGCTTATTCTATAGCCTACACTGTTAAAGCAGATTTCATCAGGGTGAATGTTCTAAGCGGAGTTGCATATACTGACCAAGGAATAATCGAAGGGGCAGCACATCAACTGGCGAGGCTTAGAAAACTCCTTCCCTCGAAAATTAAGGTTTTTGCGGATGTTCATGTTAAGCATGCCTACCATTTTGGAGATTTTGAAGAGGCCTTGAGGGACACTGCTGAAAGGGGATTGGCAGATGCCCTCATAATCAGTGGAAAAAGAACGGGCAGTGAAGTGGAACTAGAGAAATTAAAACTTGCCAAAGAGCTTTCAAGCGTTCCCGTTTTAGTAGGTTCGGGAACAACTTATAAGAATCTTCCAAAACTGTGGAAATATGCAGATGGATTTATTATTGGGACATGGATCAAGAGAGATGGAAATGTCAAAAACGATATTGACCCAGAACGGGCAAGAAAAATTGTTGAGCTAGCGACAAGACTTCGGAAAAATCTTTGAGATATCCTCCCTGCTCTCAACTTTCTATCTGGGCTAATGCTCAGGTTTCAATATACCAGCCAAATGAAAACCCCCTCATCTTGAGGAAGACTTTCAGAAGGTAATGGGATATTACTTATAAAAGTCTCTCTTCTAAATCCAAACTAATAACTCGATGAGAGGCCCTTTCAATCTTCCGATTTTGGTGCACGAACAAAGGGGGTATTGATAATGAAAAAAAGTTGGATATTATTGAGCTTAATCATCAGTCTAAGCTTGATATTATCTTCAGTTACTGCACACTTCGACCCTCCGGGTTCTCCTGCGATCCAAGTAGACGTTTATCTTCTCGGAGTTTCCCTTAGTGAAGATATGGACGATGGGTGGAATGGCTATGCCGATATCGTAGGAAATTATAAAATAGTTCATAAAGGCCACGAAACTAAGAACGGTAACATTGAAATGATATACTATGATTGGGACACTCTAAAAGGAAAAATGGGTTACATCCGCAAGAGACTGCTCTACAGCCATAAAGAGTGTTCTCCACTAAATGAGATAACTATTGAGGTGAATTTGGAAGAATACAATGATATTTTATCTAATAGTGCAATAGGGTCTGGTTCCATAAAGATAACCAAGCCGGGAAAATACACAATAAATTCCGGAAAAGGAAAGGTGCTAATAGAAGTTAAAACTACTCCAGCAGTTCTTTATTCCGATGAGTGCTCATATTTCTATGATCAACCAAATGACTATGCAAGCAGCATTGTGACGAGCTCTGGGGGGTATGTTTACGACTGGCAACTGGCAAATATGATCAGAATGTGGATAGCCAACAGAACGGGCTACGCGAATATGGTCTTCATCTTCAACCAGTGCTTTGGCGGAGGAATGATTGATGACCTTAAAGAAAAGCTAGAGGGAACAGGAGATGCGGCCTTTTTGAGCGCCTCCAAGCACAATGAAACATCATGGGGTCTTGCCGATGGGTACACACCAGCCAGCTGGCCAGAGATGGCAAAAAGAGGATTTAAAAAGCCTGAAGGGTACTACCCGAAAGAAGTTGGGGAGGAGTTAGCGAAGACGGGTAAGGATGCCCCAACAATAAAAGAGATTGCCAAAAGAGCCGAGCAACAAGATGCTCGCGGCCCCTATGGGCTAGGGTTCAAGGAAACTCCTCAGTACACTTCGGTGGGAAATGGAGACAATATTAAGATAGGAAAAAAAGCTGATGGTTCAGATGTTGCAAGCAAGCATGCTATCCTTTTTGCTGGAGACGCGGATAGCAAGAGGCACTGGAACAACCTCGATAGAGCATATAAAGCACTTAAAAAGCATGGATTTACAGATGCCAACATAATAGCTCTGGCTGGAAATGGAAAAACGTTGCCCAATGGTACGAATGTGCCAAGTTATGTGGACGGGCCAGGAACAAAAAAGGCTCTTTTTGAGGCTATTATAAACGTGAGCAAAAAAATGAACAAAAATGAACAGCTTATATTCTGGGTGTCTGACCATGGGAATAGAGAAAGGACAGAAACAGCCCTTGATAAAGCGATAAAAGATCCCATAAAGCAGACGGTGCCCCCAAGGGAGACTGCTAAAAGACCGGGACAGATTTCTTGGGATCTAGATGAGGAATTTTTAAAAGTGATAAAGCTCGATCCAAAAAATCAGCCCTATGTGAGCATACTTATTAAAGCAACTCCGGTGGTTATTGAATATGGAGAGTATTTCCTTGAGAATATAAAACTCTACGTAAATGAGAACGAGTTGGAGTTAGAGCTAATCGAGCCCATCGTTGCATATGACGAGGAACCAGATTTAGATGCCTATGAACTTGTGTATCTTGTGGATGAGAGGATTCTGAGAGAAGAAAACCTCATTGAGGTTGAATGGGCAGGAGACCCTGAAATGTTCGTTGAATACACTATACTTGGACTCATGATAAGCACTGGGGGCATAAATGAGCTTGAACCCGAACCCATTGAAGTTGTTGAGGAACGAACTCTCTTTGAGCTTCTGAGAGAATATGTGCCCATATACAATGAAAATATCGATAATCTGCCAGGATTTATCAAAAGAATAGCCGGAAATGAGAGAATAGACCTCGAGATAACGCTTGAAAACAAAAGCATCCTCAACATAGGCGTTGTGACGGAAAAGGGTCGCATAGTGGAATTTTCAAAAGGCAAAATTTCAGAGCCGACAATGAGGGTCTGGACAAGTGAAGATATTGTAAGAAGGATCATAAACTCAGAAGACCCTATAAGTACTGGAGTAAATGCTCTAAAAATGGGAGAGATAAGATACAGTGGCGTCGGGTTTAGGAGAACTTTAAAGATGTTTGCTGTGAAAATAGTTACAAAAGTGTACAGGATCGTGGAGGTCATAGGAGATCTTTTTGGTTAATTTTTCCTTTTGAGTCTTTTCGTCTTTCTTTCCAAGCTTCTTTTCATATTCAGCATGTGTCGTTTCGGCTTCTTTTAGAAGTTGAATAAGCTTTTCTTCTGTGAGATTGCACATCGCTCTCATCAAGAAGGAATTGAACTACTAATATTTAAGAATTTAGAGAACAGAAAAGCTCCAAAAACAAATTGTGGTGCGGTGGCCGGGATTTGAACCCGGGTCACCGGCTTGGAAGGCCGGTGTCCTAGACCAGGCTAGACTACCACCGCATGTAGCT
>CAYNRW010000072.1:0-6025 GCA_964399725.1 uncultured Thermococci archaeon
AAAGTATATATACCTCCTTGACCAACAATCAATAGGTGATTTCGTATGGGAGAGTTTACGGAGATGCTTAAAAGAGAATTTGGTGGGTTGGAGGCGAGGGAAATATACTCAACAAAGCTAGGCAATAGGAGTGTTGAAATACTTGAGGTTAAGGCAAAGGGATCAAGGTTTCTCGTAATGTTCCAAGATGAGCCTAAAAAACATGACATCCACAGATGGTCATTGATAATAACGAGTGCAAACAATAGCAGAACTATCCAGGGAATGGATAAGTTGGACACTTTGAAAATGAGAATCAAAGAAAACGTAAGAGCAATAATAGAGGGGCTTTAGCTACTCCTCTGGGAGAATATAATAGATATAATGAGGCCTGTTGGTGAACTCATCTATGTAAACAACTACCCCACTTTTTGGGGGCTTCAGGTAGTGTATTTCTCCTTTTTTAGTTGTTATCGCAGCAAAAGCATCGCTTTTTCTTACTCTGTTCCCAACACCTGCTATTATTGTGGAAACAAAACCCTCTACCGGAAGCAGCATGAGTTCATCTCCTTTATAGAGCCTTATCTCGGTTCTTCTGTCTGGGAGAATTATTCTAGCATCGCATAGCATTTTGTGTTCATATTTGTCAACATAAAAATGAAATCTGTCGTAAATTTCTTTTCGCAGAAACTTCGCTTTTTTAACATCTATAAATTCTGGAGGTTTTTGCCCCTTTTGCACTCTGATCTCTATGTTGTCTTGAATTATTATGCAGTCAACTTTTGCCTTGTCTCCTTCGAAGCATTCTTCAAAGTCTGCCTCAACGAATAATTGCGGAAGTTTTTCCATACTCTCACCCAACTTTTTCCAAGTTGTAAAACCTTTTAAACCTATCTTTACATAATTCTATGTGATGATACGGTATGAGGCGTAGATTCGTGGGCTTATACTTGGTGATAATCCTATTGATGGGCGCAATAATAAGCTCTGAAGCTAAAATAGGTGAGATTAAAAAGGGCAATCAAGACTATTATCTGATAGGTCTTTTCTTTGCCATTTTGATAGTTCTCGGGGGCGTAATATTAATTCAAATTTTCTTCACTGTTGGGGATCCCTTTGCTAAAAAGGGTCCGGAATACGGCGTAAACTGGGGGATCTTTCTTGCCATAATAGTAGGCTCCATTATATTTGCTATTCCTCTTCTTTACAAGATTTACAAGACTCCTGTCCCCAACATGACTTTAAATGAGAGCGAAGGAATCTACTACGTTAATCGGAGCTATCACGTTAGCTTCTACGAAAGGTATTTCCAAAATCCATTTGGAGGCTCTTCAGAAGGCATCGTTTACTTATATGCACTTTTTGGAGTCCTTGTAATAACCTTGGGCTATGTTGCAGTAAGATTTTATATCGATTTGCGAACCGCTAAGGAAAGGAGAAGACTTAAAGAGATTGTTGAACAATTTGATAAAAAATTGGAGGAAGAAGGCATAGATTTCCTAGGGGATCCGAACGAAATCGTGGTGAAGCTTTACAAGAATGCAGTCATCTGGCTTAGGCTTTTGGGCATTCCCTACAGAGAAAGCTGGACTCATTGGGAACATGCAGAAAAAGTAAAGTACAAGCACGATGCATATGTAAGGCTTGCAAGGCTTTTCGAGAAGGCAAAGTACGCTCCTGAGAAGGTCACCATGGAAGATGCACAGAAAGCCTATAACCTTTACATGAAAATCAAGGGGGATGTAAATGAAGTTGAGGATTAATCTTGCCCTGCTCTTAGCCATCCCCTTCGTATTGGTTGCGATCCTTGCGGGTTCGTATTTGGTTAGGTGGATAGGCGTTTTAATAGTGGGAATAATACTTTTGGCTTTTATACTGGAAGAAGCAGAACTACCTTATATCTCAAGGAGAAGAGAACAGAAAAGAAGGAGAAAAGAGGACTTTGAGAGGCTTGCAGAAGTAATAAGAATGGCAAAAAAAGGCAGCGTTGCCAGGCAAATACTCTTC
This sequence comes from uncultured Thermococci archaeon, assembly GCA_964399725.1. Taxonomy (GTDB): domain Archaea; phylum Methanobacteriota_B; class Thermococci; order Thermococcales; family Thermococcaceae; genus Thermococcus_A. The sequence continues at coordinate 1,987 of CAYNRW010000072.1, forward strand.
GATTCCATCTTGGAAATATACGAGATACTTGAAGAGGACAGGGAGAAGGCAAAAGCAAAAGTCAGGGAGCTTAAAATAACTGGTTCCGGAAGCAAATTCCTTGAAGATCTTGAAAAATCTCTTGAAATTGTGGAGGCGGAGGTTAATGAGGGTAGAAAAGGTTCATGAAAAGGGAAATGAGATTTTAAACGAAGTGGGAAAGGCGATAGTTGGAAAAAGAGAAGTCTTAAAGCTTATACTTGCAACAATACTTGCCGATGGCCATATTCTTATTGAAGACCTTCCCGGGTTGGCAAAGACACTAATGGCGAAGAGCTTTGCCTCAGCATTGGGAGTTAAGTTCAAAAGGGTTCAGTTTACACCTGATCTTCTACCCTCAGACATACTGGGAGTTAGTGTTTTCAATCAAAAAACCCTTGAATTCGAGTTTAAAAAAGGCCCCGTGTTTACAAACATACTCCTTGCCGATGAAGTCAATAGAGCCCCACCAAAGACTCAATCAGCTTTGCTTGAGGCTATGCAGGAGAGGCAGGTGACTATAGAGGGGAAAACCTATCAGCTTGAGAAGCCCTTTGTTGTAATAGCCACACAAAATCCGATTGAGCAAGAAGGAACGTACCCTCTTCCAGAGGCACAGCTTGATAGGTTTCTTGTCAGGCTCAGAGTTGGTTATCCCACCAAAGGGGAAGAGCTTGAGATTCTCAAGAGAAGGATAGAGAGGAAGAAAGAGGAAGTTGAGATAAATCAGATAACTTCGGCTGGGGAAGTTGTAGAAATGCAGAGAGCAATTGAAGATGTCTATGTAAGCGATGCCGTCCTTGAGTACATAACTGAGATAGTAAGAGCAACTAGGGAAAACAAAAAGGAAATTGAAGTCGGGGCATCTCCCAGAGGGAGCCTAGCATTGCTTAAGCTTTCCAGGGCTTATGCCGCATTGGAAGGTAGGGATTACGTTATCCCAGATGACGTGAAGAAGGTTGCCGTGCCTGCCCTAAGCCATAGGCTTATACTAAAGAGGGAGCTGTGGTATACAAGGGTTAGTCAAGAGAACGTCATGGAGAGAATGCTTGAAAAAATACCTGTTCCAAAGTTTGAGTGATAGCTATGGGAGAGTTCTATCCTACTGGAAAAGCCCTTCAACTTCTTCTTGCCCTATGGATAGGGGTACTTATTGCTTTCTTTACCCTTCGCTGGGACATGATATACCTTGTTCTCCCAATACTTTGGTTGTTTTTTGTAGCGGTTGCATTTTTTAAACCAAGGCTTGATGTGGAAATTAAAAGACTCTTGCCCCATGATAGAATACTCGAGGGAGAAACCGTGGAAGTAAAGCTAACCGTAAAGTCTAACGAAAGGATTCCAAGCTTAAAGCTTGTAGATGATACGCCGGAAGGGCTTGAGGTGATTGAAGGCAAGAACGAGTTTTTACTTTCCTTAAAGAAAGACGAAGTGAAGGAGCTCTCGTATAAAATTGGGGTACGCAGAGGAGTTCATGAGTTTAACTGGATATATCTGAGCTATCAGGATCCCTTTGGATTTTTCAAAAGAGACAAAGTGATTGAACTCTACGATGAGCTTATTGGAGTTCCGCTCATAGAGGATGTCATAACCCCCTACTCCACAAAAGGCACAAAAATAACGGCTGGTCCTTTACCATCTCCAAGAATAGGCGAAGGAGTAGAATTCCATGCCATAAGGGAATACCAGCCAGGGGATCCTTTCAAGACAATAAACTGGAAGGCAACGGCAAAGATGGGCAAAATAATGAGCAATGAGTACGAGAGTGAGAGAAAAGTTGACGTTGTGATAATAGTGGATGCAGGTTACTTGGGGAGCAGGGTTATGGATCACTCCGTAAGGGCAGCGGCTTCTCTCATGCTTGACTGCCTTAAAAATGGAACGAGCTTTGGTCTTTTGCTTTCGGAGAGCGTTCCCCTATGGGCTAGGGTAGACTACGGAAAGAGGCACTTCTTTAGATGTGTGGACATTCTAAGCACTGCCAAGCCAGATAAGAATAACCTAATTGCCTATCAGGTTGAACATCTAATAAGGACTCGCTTTCCTGCAAACGCTCAAATAATCTACATCTCGCCCCTAGTTAGCGAAGAGAGTAGAAAAGCCCTTGAAATAATTTATCATTACGGATACAAGATAATAGTAATCTCTCCAGACCCATATTCGGCAATCAATCCAAGAACCAAAGAGGAAGAGCTTGCGGTCAAGATATTAGACATCAAAAGGAAAGCTTACCTAAGAAGGCTTTCAGCCTATGCCTTGATAATAGACTGGGATATCAGAAAACCACTTAGAAGTGCCATTGCGGAGGTGATTAAGCTATGAGGATAAAGTTCTCACCAATACCTCTTGTAATTTTGCTCTTCATCTTGTTGGGATATAAGGAGCTCCTTCCTGTCTTAGTGCTTGCTCCTCTGGCTTTCGTTTCGTATTTCTTTGGCACGCTGTTTTTAATGGCCGTTATAGGTTTTCTTGTGTATTACAAGATAGGGGGAGCTTTGGGAGTTCTAATAGTTGCTTTGGCCTTGATATTTATCGAATCCGCTTATTTGGATAGAGAAAAAGCACCCAGAGAGCATTATTTAATCTTAACTGTCGCTTCCCTTTTAGCCATCCCCACTTATGCACTCATAAGGGGGCTTTCTTTGTTCATGCCTAAGTTCGAGGTTACTGCCGTTGCAGTTCTTATTCTCCTTGCTCTCTACCTATTCTCAAGAATAGTTACGAGTGGTTAAATGCTCCAACTCCCCTTTTTCTTCAACACCTCTCTTGCCCTTAACAATCCCTGCGCTATGCATTCTTCAAGGCTTTTTCCCTTAGCGTAATAGGCAAGAAAACCACCGGCGAAAGCGTCCCCCGCTCCAGTGGGATCTACAATTTCTTTTATTGGAAGTGCCCTGAACTTTTTGAAAGTGCTTCCATTGTAAAGCAAAACTCCCCTTTCTCCCAGGGTTATCACGACGATCTTAGCCCCCCATTCGTGAAGCTTTTCGGCTGCTTTTTTGATGTCTTTTTCTCCGGTTATTGCCATCGCTTCCCTTTCATTTGGAAAAACTATCTCGGCCTTTGATACTATTCCCTTCATAAGATCTCTTTTCGTCTTGTAATCTTCCATGTATGTTGGGTTGAAATCTATGCTAATTCTCTTGCCCTTTAGTCTTTTTATCGCCTTTAGTTGCTCTTCTGGTGGTATTGGTGAGATGTGAAATATTCTTGAGTCTAAGTACTCCGTCGGAATTGGTGTTTCTCCCATCTTTTCCGCAACTCCCATATCCACCGGCGCATCGACGCTCCCGTCTTCGTGATAGATCATATAAATGTGCATTGTTTTCCCTTTGAGAACATGAACTCCCCTAATGTCGAGGATTTTCTCGAGGCTTTTTAGCCATTCCTTGGGGAAGTCTTTCCCGACTTTTGTTACCAAGCCGACTTTTGCCCCACTCAAAGCTGCAGAAGTCGCTACGGCAGCAGCTGCTCCTCCCGGAAGGATTGTCTCACGTTTGTTGGGGAAGATTATGTGGTCAATCGCAACATGCCCCAAAACTACCAGATCCATGATAAAGCCCTCTTTGAGCTAATTAGGTGGAGTTTATTAAAGTTGCCAAAGCACTTTAGTAAATCTTGTTGTATAAAAGTTACGAGGAATAAACTTAAAAAGTGGCATGCCTTAATATTATTCATGCGAGCTGTTAGTGATCTCGGGCAAAAAGAACTTCAGGCTCTTTTGGAATACGTTAAGGATTTGAGAAAAAGCGGATTAAGCTATTCTGAAATAGCAAAGAGAACTCTAGAGGAGAGGGGAATAAAGGTGTCAAAAGCAACAGTTTTAAGATGGTGCAAAGCTCAGCATAATCCCTTTAGTAGGACTAAGGCTGTTAATTTGGAGCCTTCTCCTTCTTTAGCTTATGTCATAGGCGTTTATTTTGGAGATGCCAGCGTGGGTGTTCATGGAAACTACAAATATCGGCTTAGATTAAAGGTTGTTGACAAGGAATTTGCAGAGGCATTTGCTAGGGCTCTTAAA